>JAVBTE010000004.1:0-25583 GCA_031556335.1 Eubacteriales bacterium
GAGGGGCTGCCGCCCCTCGACCCCGCTCAGGGCTTTGCCCTGAACCCTTCTTTACACGCGTCACCAGGCGAAACAATATTTCTAAACTGAAATTCCCGGTTGCTGGCAATGGTCAGCAACCGGGAATTTTGTCTTTCACCGCGTGAAACGCGGTGAAAAAGGGGTCCAGGGCGAAGCCCTGGTAGGGGGCAGGGGGCAAAGCCCCTGCAAAAATCAGCTCATTTTCATCACCCGGATATAAAAGGCCACGGTGTCCCGAATGTGCCCCAGCGGGATGCGCTCGTTGGCGTTGTGGATCAGGCCCCGCTGTTCCTTGCTGAGGGGCATGCCCGAGAAGCGGTACACATGGTCGCAAATGGGCCCGTAATGGCGGCTGTCGCTGGCGGCCAGCATCAGATAGGGGGCCACCAAAACCCCGGGGTAGGTCTGCCGGATGGCGCTGTCAAGCCGGTTCCAGGCATCGTCATAGGTGGCGGACACCTCCGATGGGCCCGTGCCCTGCACCACTTCCACCTTCACCGCGTCGTCGCCGATGGCGGTTTCCAGGCGGCGCTTCACCTGCTCCACGGTTTCCCCGCAGATGATGCGCAGGTTCAGCCCGGCGGTGGCCTGGGTGGGCAGCACATTGTAGGCCTCGGCGGCCTTGGCACGGGTAAAGGCGCAGGTGGTACGCACCAGGGCGTTCAGCTCGCCTCCGCTCATGCGGCAGATGAGGTTCAACAGCGGCGCAAAGCACCACAGGTTCGCAAAGATCAGCTTGAAGGCAAAGCTGGAGTGCCGCCCCATCACGTCAAACAGCTCCCGGGCAGGCTTGGTCAGCGCAAAGGGCATGGGTTTCGCCGCCAGGCGGCCAATGGCCCGGCTCAGCGTCGCCATGCTCTGGCGCGGCGGCGGCGCGCTGGCATGGCCGCCCTTGGCCGTGGCCGTCACATCCACGCTGATGCTGCCCTTTTCCGCAATGCCAATCAGGGCCGCGCTCTTTTTCACGCCCGGGAACACGCCCTCCACAATGGCCCCGCCTTCGTCCAGCACAAAGGCCGGCTTCACGCCCCGCTTTTGCAGGGTCTCCACAATGGCCTGGGCATCCTCGCCCATCACCTCTTCGTCGCCCCCAAAGGCGAAGTAGAGGTCATTTTCCGGCACAAAGCCTTCCTTCAGCAGGGTTTCCGCCGCTTCCAGCACCCCCAGCAGGGTGCACTTGGTATCCAGGGTGCCCCGGCCCCACAGCTCCCCTTCCTTGATGGCGCCGGAAAAAGGCGGTTCCTGCCATTCCTTTTCCTCCACAGGCACCACATCATAATGGGCCATGAACACGGAAGGCGCGTCGGAACGCTTGCCCTTCAGGGTGAACAGCAGCCCATGGGGGCCGATCTCCTCCCGGGCGCACTTTTCATGAACAGTGGGAAACATCGGCGCCAAAAGGTCCTTGAAGGCCGCGAATTCCTTCTCGTCCACCGTGGTCATGTCGATGTTGCTGACGGTTTTGCAGCGGATCATGGCCTGCAAATGCTCCGCCGCCGCCTTTTCGTCCACCGAAGCGGGCAAAACCTCGGGAGCGGGCTGCTCCTTGGGAACGAACCGAAACGCGCGGATCACCAAAGCAGCCAGAAAAACAAGCACCGCAATCAAAACCAAAAGTCCAAGGCTCATTCTGTTTTCGCCTCCCCTGCCGGCTTGTTCAGCAGGCCCTTTTTGTACAACACCCGCGCCACGCCAATGGCGATCAGCGCCCCCACGGGCACCAAAATGCCCACGCTGGTGGAAAGCCCCGGCACCAGCAGGAACAGGATGATCATAAACGCCAAGGGCGCAATGGACAGCTTCACATTCTTGGAAACGAACACCGCGCCCAGGGCCCCGAAAAGAGCGGGCAGGATGTTGTCAAAGGCGGGTTTCAGCGTGGGGGATTCCAGCACGGGGCGCAGATAGCTCAGCCCCATCACCCCCAGGGCAATCACCAGCGTGGTCACAATGGAACTGGTGGCGATGGCGATGGTGGAAATGGCCTCCCCTTCCTCGCTTCCGGCCTTCACCTTGGCCGCCTCCATGGCGTTGAGGGCACAGGGCACTTTCAGGTTGGTGAGGTTGCCGGTCACAAAGCCCAGGTAGGTACCGCCGGTGCCCAGCATGGGCGCAAAGGTAAACACCTCAATGACGCCCACCGTCCAAAACATGGGCGCCACCCCCAAAAGGCCACGCAGCACGTCCGTCAGGGCGGGCCAGGCGTCATAATACACGCAAATGGCCACCGGAACGGCGATCAACAGAAACAGGGCCATGCCCATCCACAGGCGGCCATACAAATGCACGCTGCTTTCATAAGCGGAAAGATTGGTTGCTTGCTCTTTTTTCATCTTATCTCCCTCCTTACGCCATCAGGGCCGTGATGGGAATGCTCAGCACCATGGCCCCCAGCATGCACAAGGGCAATGCGTACTGCTCCAGCCAGCCCCACTTGCATTTTTTAATGAGCACGCCGCACACCGCCATCAGCGCCGCCGAACACAGGGCCACCGCAATGGGAATGAATCCCGGCAGACCGCTTTTCACCTTGGCGAACAGCAGGCCCACAAAGGCGGAGATCATGCCCAAAAACAGGCTGTCCATCACGATTTCGCCCCACCGCTTGTCCTTAGCGGTGAGGGAATGCACCCCGCTTTGGATCTTCTTGAGGCCAAACAGAATCAAAATCAGGCCGGAAATAATGCCCAGGGTCATGACCCAGGCGATGACTGCGAACACCTTGGGGTCGGTAATGGCCTGCACGTTTTGGGTCAGATCCACCCCCATGCTGCCCGCGGCCACGGTGGCGGCGGGCAGTTCGTAGGTGACCGCCCCAATCACGCTAAGCCGCAGCCAGGGAAAAGGCAGGCCCAAAAACTGGCTGAGCGAAATAACGCCCACCAGAATGGAAATGGCAGGGGCCACCGTAAACAGGGCGCTGGAAAAGATGGTTTTGCGGATCACCGCCTGCCCGATGCCCAGCCCCCTGGCCCTTTTGATGGCCTTCGCCATAAAAAAGACCGACTGCGCAATGACGAACAGCAACACCACCCCGGTTACGGCGTACAAAAACGGATCATTGACATTGAACGGCACAGAGATTCCTCCTTTTGTGTTGAGTGATGGGGGACGCTTAGGGGGGACGGTTTAGGGGCTTCGCCCCTAAAACCCCACCAGGGGCACGCCCCTGGACCCTTCATTGACCGCGCTACGCGCGGCCCAGATACCCATTGAAATAGTCCATTGTTTGTCCCATGTGGTTTTCTTGGAGGGGGTCCGGGGGAACTTTCTTTTGCAAAAAGAAGGTTCCCCCGTATCCGTTCCCCTGCGTCCTTCTCCCCCGGTCACAGCCGCTTCACGCTCTCCCCTGTCACGATGGCATGCACCAGTTTCAGGGGCTGGACTTTGCCATCCCCAATGCGGAGGGCCTTTTGAATGCTTTGGATGGCTGCGGCGGCGCTTTCCTCGTCCTTGGCGTGGACGGTGGCCAGGGGTTGGCCCGCTTCCACCTTGTCGCCCACGCGGCAATGCAGCACAAAGCCCACGCTGTGGTCAATGGCATCGGTTTTTTCCTTGCGGCCCGCGCCCATGGCCTGGGCGGTGTTGCCCAGCAGCACGGTGTCCATCTCCTGCACAAAGCCGCCCACAGGCGCGGGCGCTTCGCGCTTCACCTGGGCCTTTGGAAGCCGGTCCACATCGTGGCATACTTCGGGGTCTCCGCCCTGGGCCTGAATCATCATGGCCAGGCGCTTCAGCCCTTCGCCGGAGGAAAGGGCGGCCTCCAGCTTGGCTTTCGCCTCGGCCATGTCCTTGGCGGCGCCGCCCAATAGCAGCATATGGCCGCCAAGCTCCAGCGAAACCTCCAGCAGCGGGCCTTTCACCCGGCCCGCCAGCACGTCGATGGCCTCCTTCACCTCCAGGGCATTCCCCACATGGCTGCCCAGGGGCTCGCCCATGTCCGTCACCAGGGCCACCATGCGACGGCCCGCGTCTTCGCCAATGCGCACCATGCACTGGGCCAGCTCAATGCTCTCTTCCAGGCTGTGCATAATGGCCCCCGCGCCGGTTTTCACATCCAGCACAATGGCCTTGGCCCCGCTGGCCAGCTTCTTGCTCATGATGCTGCCCGCAATCAGCGGCAGGCTATCCACAGTGGAGGTCACGTCCCGCAGGGCGTACATGGCGCCGTCGGCGGGGGCCAGGTTTTTGCTCTGCCCCACCACCGCGCAGCCGATGTCCCCCACCTGGGCAATGAAGCGGTCCAAGCTCAGCTTGGTTTCAAAGCCTTCAATGCTTTCCAGCTTGTCCAGGGTGCCGCCGGTATGGCCCAGGCCCCGGCCGCTCATTTTGGCCACGGGCACCCCGCAGGCCGCCACCAGGGGCACCAGCACCAGCGTGGTGGTGTCCCCCACGCCGCCGGTAGAATGTTTGTCCGTGGGAATGCCGCGGATGGCCGACAAGTCCGCCATGTCGCCGGAGCGGGCCATGGCCAGCGTCATCTCCTTGGTTTCTTCCCGGTTCATGCCGTTGAGGCGAATGGCCATCAGCAGGGCGGCCAGCTGATAATCCTTCACCTGTTCCCGGGCCGCTCCCTGCACAAAAAAGTCGATATCCTCCGCCGTCAGGGGCTCTCCCAGCTTCTTTTTTTCAATGATGTCAATGATGTTCATCCTCTGCGCACCTTTCCTTCCGCCGCAATGTCCAAAAAAGCGGGCGGGCACCGAAAACATCGATGCCCGCCGGGGTCCCTTACATCTGGATGATCATCCGTCCGCAGGTTTCGCATTCGATGATCTTCGCTCCGCTTTTGATGTTGCGCAAGGTAACGGAGGGCAAACTCATATTGCAGCCGCCGCACTGGTCGCCGATGAGCCGGGCGATGGGCGGCACGCTATGCTGTTTGATGAGCAGGTATTTCTCCATCAATGGCCCTTCAATGCCCTTGGCCTTATCCTGGGCCGCCTTCCGCTTCTCTTCCAGGGCCTTCATCTGGTCCTTGTATTCCGCCTCGTAGGTCACCTTTTGCTTGTCGTACTCGGCCTTCACCTTGGCGTACTTCATGCGGATGTCCTTTTCCAGGCGGTCCCGCTCGGCGGCGTCCTTCTGGATGCGCTTCATTTCCTGCTCATAGCTGGTGATGCCGCTGAGCAGCTTTTGCGCGTCCCGGCTAAGCTCCTTGGCCTGCTCCAGGGTTTCCGGGGGGTGGTCGCCCATGCGCTTTTGCAGCAGGGAAAGCTGCTCTTCCAAGCGGCTGATGGCATCCTTGATCACATCCACGCGATCCACCATCTCGCCCACTTCTTCTTCCATCTTCTTCACCGCGTCCTGCTGCTCCAGCAAAAACTCACGGTTCTTCATCAGCGCAAGCCTTGTGGGGGCGCGCTTGATTTCGCTTTCCAGCGCGTCCGCCTCCATGTCCGCCTGTTGGAATTGCCAGAGCATTTCAATCTGTTCCATGTGTACCTCCTCGTACTGCTTGGCCGTATTGCGGGGCTCCGAGAGCGCCCCAAAACGGAATATGGGGAAACAGCATGGGCTGAACCTGCCAGCAGGCCTTTGCCGCCGCCGTTTGAAACCTTTGAAAAAGCGCCCTTAGGCCGATGATCTCCGTGGCGAAATGCCCGGCCTCCAGCACCACCAGGCCCCGCCCGCAAACGTCGAGCAGCTCGTGATGCTTGATTTCGCCCACCACATAGGCCTGGGCCCCAGCCAGCAGGGCGGTATCCGCCTCCGCGCCGCAGGCCCCCGGCCCCACCGCCGCCCGGGTGATGGGCCCCTCCCCGTCGCCATAGCGGCGAAGGGGGCTTTGCAGACGCTCCTGCACAAAATTCGCCAGCTCGTCCGCCGCCATGGGCCGCTTCAGCGTCCCCATGCGGATGTACTCGCCCACGGGGGCCACGCCGCCAAGCTCCAGGGCCTGGGCCAGGGAATCCCCCGTCCCGCCCGGGGCCTTGTCAAAATTGGTATGGGCGGCAATCAGGTTCACCCGGTTGCCGGCCAAGGTGCAAAGGGCTTGGCCCTCCGGCAGGGTATAGTCTATGCGGCGAATGCCCCCAAACATGAGCGGATGATGGACCACCACCAACTCCGCGCCCAGGCGGACGGCCTCCCTGGCCACCTCCGGGGTAGCGTCCAGGGCAAACAGAACCTTTTGGACCGTCACGGCCCTGTCGCCCAGCAGCAGCCCCGCGTTGTCAAAATCCTCGGCGGTATCAAAGGGCGCAAAGCTGTCCAGCCAGTCGTAAACCGTTTGCACGCTGATCTGCGCCATGGAACGCCCTCCTTTACGGTCTTTTGCCTGTTTTTTCAAGCTTCCGCAGCGGGCGGGTCCCCACAGGCCCCGGCAAGCTCTTCCCGCACATAGGCAAGCTCCCGCTGAACAGCGAAAAAACGCTCCCGGTCCTTTGCCCGCCCGGCGGCCTCCATGGCCTCCCAGGCCTTTTGCAAAAGCGGTTCCCTGGCTTTCAGCCAGCAAAGCCACTCCGGGGATCGCCGCGCCATCAACAGGGGGCCCAGCAGCAACTCCTTTTCGGTATAGCCCCCTTCGCCCTGCCGGGCCGGGGACGCCCGCAAAAGCACATACAAACGGTTCGACGCTTCCGCGATTTGTTCCTCCCTCAGGCGGTAGCCAATCTTCACAAGGGTCTGCCGCACCAGGGGGCATTCCGTGTGGGGGCCCAGCACCAGCTGGGCTCCGGCCAGGGCGTGGCTGCCCCGCTCCAAAATGCCCGCCAGGGTATCGCCGCCCATGCCCAGAACGCAAACCACGTCCGCCCGTCCCGTTGGCAGCGCCTTCAGCGCCTTCAAACCGTCCGCCACCGCGAAGGTGGCTTTCTCCTCAAGGCCCTGGTCTTTCAGATGCTTCCGGGCCTTCCCAAGGGCCTTTTCACTGACGTCCGCCACCAGCGTGTGCCCGGCCCGGCCGCTTTTCAGCAGCGCCGCGCTCAGCTTGCCGTGGTCCGCCCCGATATCGGCGCACACCCCGCAGGGGGAAATCATGGCAAAGGCGGCGTTCAGCCGCCCGTCTAGCTTGGGGAGCCGCTTCGGGTTCGTGTGCCCCGCAGCCGATCCCGCTTCATTCTGCTTCAAAGGGTTCACCCGTCTTTTTCCTGGTTTTCCCGCTTTTCCACTGGCCGCGGACAGAAACAAAAAACCAGCCTGCGCAACGCATACGGAACATTATAGCGCACATTGGCCTTCTTGGCAACCATTGGCCCCATGGGGGCTTTGCCGCCGCCGATACACGCCTTTCTTCTTTCGCTGCCAGGGGAAGGTTTTCCTGCCTTTTTGCAAACAAAAGCGGCAGGCGTAACGCTTGCCGCTTTTGTTTGGAGGGAAACCCCTCAATCCAAATAATCTTTCAGCTTCTTGCTGCGGCTGGGGTGGCGCAGCTTTCTAAGGGCCTTGGCCTCAATCTGGCGGATGCGCTCCCGGGTCACCTTAAACACCCGGCCCACTTCCTCCAGGGTGCGCTGGTGGCCGTCATCCAGACCAAAGCGCAGGCGCAGCACCTTCTCCTCCCGGGGGGTCAGGCTGTCCAGCACGTCCATCAGCTGTTCCTTCATCAGGGTGAAGCTGGCCGCGTCCGCCGGGGCGGGGGCGTCCTCGTCGGGGATGAAGTCGCCCAGATGGCTGTCCTCTTCCTCGCCGATGGGGGTTTCCAGGGAAACCGGCTCCTGGGCGATCTTGATGATCTCCCGCACCTTGCTTTCGGAAATGTTCATGACGTGGGCAATTTCGTCGGGGGTAGGCTCCCGGCCGTACTCCTGCAACAGCTGCCGGGAGACGCGAATCAGCTTGTTGATGGTTTCCACCATGTGCACAGGAATGCGAATGGTGCGGGCCTGGTCGGCAATGGCCCTTGTGATGGCCTGGCGAATCCACCAGGTGGCATAGGTGGAGAACTTGTAGCCCTTGCGGTAATCAAACTTGTCCACCGCTTTGATAAGGCCCAGGTTGCCCTCCTGGATCAGGTCCAGAAACAGCATGCCCCGCCCCACATAGCGTTTGGCAATGGATACCACCAGGCGCAGGTTGGCCTCGGTCAGCTTGGCCTTGGCCTCCTCGTCGCCCTCCTCCATGCGCTTGGCGATGTCAATTTCCTCTTCCGCCGTCAAAAGCGGCACCTTGCCGATCTCTTTGAGGTACATGCGCACAGGGTCGTCAATGCTGACGCCCTCGGGCACGGAAAGGTCGATCTTCTCCGGCTCCACCAGTTCTTCCGGCGGAACGGGATCGAACTCGTTAATCACGTCTACGCCCATGCTTTCCAGCGTTTCGTAGATCTTGTTCATCTGGTCGGCGTCAATTTCCAGCTCCATGGCCTGGTTGGCCACTTCGTCCCGGGTCACGGCGCCTTTCAGCTTGGCGTCCTCGTATAGCTCGTTGAGTTTCAGCTTGATCGCCTCGGGCGATTGGTTACCGCTCAACTTCATCACTCCTTCACATGGGAAAGACCAGTCATTTGGAGGGTTTCTTCATATCCATCAGCCGTTTGGTCAGTTCATAGGCCCGGGCGCTTTCCTTGCCACGCTCTTCTTCCGGCAGGTTTGGCAGGCTTTGCTCAATGCGCTGCAATTCCTTTTCCAGCCTTGCGCCCCGCATTTTGTAGAGGCATTCCTCGGCCATGTGCATCAGGCCCTCGTCGTCCAGGTGGGTGTCAATGCCCAAAATCTCTCCCACCAGGGCCCGGCTCTGGTCGTCGGTTTGCCGCTCCATGAGGGCCGCGGCGCTTTCACCCGCAAGCAACGCCTCACATAAAGAACGAAGCTCAGGGTCCTCAAATTCCTCCGCCCCAATGCTCCCGTGGGGCAAGCGTCCCGTTGCCAGCACCGCCAACAGCGTGCAGGCGGGCCAGTCCACCTGTGCCGACACTTTTGCTTTTTGGCCAAAGCTTTCCCGCTTTTCCGCGATTGTATGCTGCCTTGGGGGCGTCACGCCCATTTGCGCCAGCAGCACCTCGCGGGCAAACCCGCTTTCCAGGGAAAGCCGCTTGAGATAATTTTCCAGCTCTACGGGCTCCTGAACGGTTTTCAGTACTTCGGCGCAGGCCTTTGCATACTCCGTCCGGCCCTCTTCGGTGCTCATGTCGTGCTGGTCTTTTTCCCGAAGCATCCGGTACCATACGCCGGAAATGGGTTTCAGCCCTTGAAAGGCTTCCACGCCCTCCTGGCGGATATACTCGTCCGGATCAAGCCCTCCTGGAAAGTCCAGCACCTTTGCGGGAATCCGCTCGGCTTCCAGCACCTGAAGCCCGCGAAGAATGGCCTTTTGCCCCGCGCTGTCGCCATCATAGGCGAGGTGCACTTCCGGGGCATAGCGGCTGAGCAGCCTGGCCTGTTCGGGGGTCAGCGCGGTTCCCAGCGTTGCGGCAACGCCTTCCATCCCATATTGGGACAGCGCCACCACGTCCATATATCCCTCCACCAGAATGACCCTTGAAAGCCCCCGCGCCTTGCGCAGCAAATTGGCCGCAAAAACGTTATAACGTTTGTTAAATGCGGGGGTGTCGGAGGTGTTGAGATACTTGGGCATGGCGCCCTCCATGGCGCGGCCGCCAAAGCCGAGCACATGGCCGTAGGCGTCGATAATGGGAAACATGGCGCGGTTCCTGAACATGTCGAAGGTTCGTCCGCCCCGCGTAACCATCAGCCCGCCCTGCACCAGCTCGTCCTCGGTAAAGCCCTGATGTTTCAGAACCTCGCCGATCTTGGCGCCTTTGGGCGCCGCGCCGATGCCAAAGCGGCGGATCACCGCGTCGCTGAGGCCACGCTTTTTGAGGTAGGCCAGAATCTCCCGGCCCTCTTCTTCCCACAAATGCTGATGATACAATCGTGCTGCTGCCTGATTGGCCAAATAGATGCGCTCTTTGAGCGACCGGCGCTGTTCATAGGCAGGGTCGTTTTGCATTTCCGGGAGGGGCATGTGAAACTGCTCCGCCAGATAGGCCACCGCTTCCTGGAAGGTAAGCTTTTCGATTTCCATAATGAACTGAATGACGCTGCCGCCCGCTTTGCAGCCAAAGCAATGGTATAGCTGCTTCTGCTCGTCCACCGAAAAAGACGCCGTCTTTTCGTTGTGAAACGGGCACAGACCTGTATATCTATGCCCGTTCTTCTTCAGCGGCACATACGCGGACACGATCTTCACGATGTCCGCCCGTGCGCGTAACTCATCCAGCCACGCGGTTGGGAACCTTCCAGCCATGGTTGTTTCACCCATCCTATTCATTCGCCGCGCCCGGATACATTCCTGCTACCCCATCCAACAAATTCTGACAAGAACCGCCATGCCCCGCCGGAAAACTTTCCCTTCACGCCTTCCCAGCGCAAATCCCAACCGGCCCGTTACCGCTTGGGGAAGGCATTGGGCACAAAAAGCTCAATGAAGGTATCGATGGCGTAGCGGTCGGTCATACAGGCGATAAAGTCGCACACGGCCTGCTCGTTCCCTTCCGTATAGGCAATTTCCACGTACTCCCCGGGCATTTGCTCCGGATGTTCCAGATAATGGTGAAAAAGGGACGTCAGGATCGAATCGCAGCGGAGTTCTTCCTTTTTTCGCCAATCATCGAGATATACCTTTTCAAAAAGGAACTCCCTCAGGTCGTCGCTGGCCTCCCGCACCGCCTCGGACATGCGCACGAAGGGCTGGTTCCGGCTTGCCTTCACGATGTCCAGAATCATGGTGTTGATGCGTTCCCCGTGGGTTTCTCCCAGCACGTTCAGGCACCGCCTGGGGAGTTCGAACGCCTTGATGATGCCGCCCCGGATGGCGTCGTCAATGTCATGGTTGATGTAAGCGATGCGGTCGGCCCGCCGCACGCACCAGCCCTCCAGGGTGGTCGGCTCCTGCTGGCCGCTGTGGCACAGGATGCCGTCCCGCACCTCCGCCGTCAGGTTCAGGCCCGCGCCGTCATTTTCCAGCCTTTCCACCATCCGCAGGCTTTGCAGGTTGTGCCGAAAGCCGCCTTGCATCAGGCCGTTCAGGGTGCTCTCCCCGATGTGCCCAAAGGGGGTGTGCCCCAGGTCGTGCCCCAGGGCGACGGCCTCGGTCAGGTCCTCGTTCAGCCGCAGGGCCCGGGCCAGGGTGCGCGCCACCTGGGATACCTCCAGGGTATGGGTCAACCGGGTGCGGTAGTGGTCTCCCAGGGGGGACAAAAATACCTGGGTTTTATATTTCAGCCTGCGAAAGCTTTTGCAGTGGATGATGCGGTCCCGGTCCCGCTGAAAGGCGGTGCGCACCGTGCAGGGCGGAACCTCGCGCCGCCGCCCGGCGGATTCACTGCTGGGCATGGCGTAGGGCGACAGGCGCTCCCGCTCCTCTCTTTCAAGCTCCTCCCGGATGGTCGGCTCCTTCTCCATGAACGCGCCTCCTCAGGTTCCAATGAATCGTTCATTACCTATATACCATGTATATCGCTCTTTTTCCTTTTTATGGCGGTATTGTTTCCGTTTCGTTGCCGTTTTTTGCGGGGAGCGCCGGGCTTACGAAATTACCTGTTCCCGAAATCCTTGCCTGTTCCGCGCCTTACCCTCTTCCCAGGTTTTCCTCAAATTGCCAAAACTTTCCGGCGCTCCTATCCTATCCCAAAAATGTATCGTATATGCGGCAATCATGCACCTCGGGCAAAGTGAAGCCCCCTTCCGCTGTCAGTGTATCACATGATCCGACAGAAGGGGTGCTTCAAAAACCGGGCTTTTTCATATGCAAGCCGAGTCCTGGATTATCAGCCAAGCCACACGTCACGTAATACACCCTGACATTTGCATTTGATATTTCCTGTTCGACTTTGCATACGCAATAATAAATTTGTGGATTACCAAATCAGGTCACTGGCAATAAAATGTACCCACCGATACGGACCATAAACCTAGCAACGCAACGCTATCAAATCCCCTTTTGTTTGAAATGCCCCATGCATCACGGAATACACATAAACCTGCTCAAGATGTTCGCTGCCGAAGCGTTTGAGAGATGCCTGACGCTGAAAAGACCCGCTCCATTTTCCAAGTGTTGCGCGCCACTCGCAACATATGCACTGTGCGCTCCGCTTGAAAAATTTGTATCACACAGGTAATTGTTGAGGCCCGCCATAGAAGCGTTCCATTCATTTGGAAAGATCATCCATGGGTCTGATTCTACATAACCCAACCCTACTGCCAGATAGGGATAGGTGTTATCGTTTGACACCCCATATCCCCAAGGCCAGGCTTTATACCCTGCGGCATTTACGGTGTCCGTAAACAGGGCCGGGTTTTGGCAGTAGTAAAAATCTCGATAACTCCCCGTGGTTCCGTCCAGCCATTCATACGCAATGCCCCACCCATTTTCAATGCCCCGCCACAATACAGCAGTATATCCATCGTTACCGTGTGCATCCTGTCCTCTTCCGTCACAACGCCAACGCGCCCATCCTCCAATTGCACTTCAGTGCCGGGGATCAGTTCGCCGGTTTCCGGGTCAGATTCGCTGCGCACAAGAACCACATCTTCCGGGTTCAGGGTCAAGCCCTTGCGGTACATGCCCTCCAGCTTCCGCCCGGCCTGCCATTCATACGTCCACCCGTCATAGCTCAGCGGGTTCCCGATCACATCATACGTAATCCCCTTCCCGTCAAAGGCCGTCAGCTTGTCCTTCCAGGCATTGTCATCATAGCTGTAAATCACAGTTCTTTGCGGGGTCAGTTCCTTCAGCGAATTTGTCGTGTAAGCATACCGCTTCTTTTCCCGCATGTTCCCGCCCAGGTCATAGGTGTACCCCCACGTGGTTCCTCCCTGCCCTGCCGTCTTGTCCGTGGGGTCATTCACCCGCGTCAGCTGCCCCAGCCGGTCGTACTTGTCTTCAACCTTCTCCCCGTTGCGGGTTTCCTGCGTAATGTTCCCCACGTCATCATACTCCTGTCAAAAAGCACACATTTGACTGAAAATAAAGGAGTGATATAACCAAACCAATTATATAATACCGATAAAGATATTAAGGAGGATATCCGGGCTCACCTTCGTAGACAGTAACCACCCCAGCATTTGTAATATTGCAACGGCGTATTTTGCTGAAAATCGGCAGCGCATCGTAGTCAAATCTGCCCATCGAAGGACCTACCGATGGAAGAGTAACTTTTCCAACAGAATCGTCCGTGGGAATCAGCAGTGCTGAACTGCTATTATACATCCATCGATACCACTGATATAGAGCAACCGGCTGCCAGTTCGTGCCGTCATTCCAATCCTTCGTCATGCAAAATTGAATATTGACGGGTCTTATTTCATGATTCCCATAGATTCATAGCTTTATGTTCACGCATTGTCGCTTTTAAGGATTTCAAAGTATCGGTGATGACGAGTCTTTCAAAGTCGCTACAATCAGTCAAGATCGTTGTGATCTCTTGACTAGCGATTATCGTAGAACCCGTTAGCTGTTCGGCGAGCAAGGCATCCGCTGGAACATATAGCGCGTTGGCTATTTGTACAAAAGTATCCAGGCTCATGCTCTTTTTACCGGTTTCTATGTAGCTGACATAAGCTGGGGATTTGTCAATCAGCTCCGAGAACATCAACTGGGATAAATGGTTTTTCTTTCTAATAGTCATAATTCTGTGTCCAATGGCACGATAGTTCAAACTCATAGCAATAGAACCTCCAAAAAAATTTTCGGCTCCATTATAATGTTAATGCTATAAGCTAAGCCCTATGCTATGGAAGCCAGTTGCAAGAATATTGACATCAAGCCGAATCGGGATGACGTTAGCCAATCCCTTTTTTGTTTAAACATAAACCAGAGGTCAACCACTTAACTTCTGGTTTATTCCTTTCTTGATCTCTGGTTTATATAATTCCAAGCACATGCTATGGACCGGAGGCGTATTATGTCAGATTTGATCAGGCAAGACCTGGATATCGAACTTGAAGCCCTACCATCTTTTGATTTTGCGTTGAAAGCGGAAACCGAACAGCAAGCTCGGATAGCGGAACATCGGGCATGGCTGACAAGCATTAAGCGTGAACGCCCTCTACCAAAGCATAGCTATAAGGTTGCCGTCTATATCCGTTATTTTAATCAGACAAAATATGATGACTATCTTGAGGCGCATAAGCGGCAATTTCTGAGTACCATCGCGCTTTGCCCCAATTGGGAGTTTGTTGGATTCTATGTCGACGAAGGGGCAACCGCGCCCAATATGGAGAGCGCTGAGGCATGGTCGCGGCTGCTTCAGGATTGTTGCGATGGGAAAGCCGACCTCATCATCACGCAAAAGGCGAGCAATGTTTCCAAGAAACACATGGAGCTCTGTTTCTGTGCCAGAATACTTGCCGCGCTCGCAAAGCCCGTCGGCATCTACTTTATTTCCGAAGATATCTATACTTTAGCTTCATATTACCGGGAGGAGTTGAAAGATCCGTTTTTCTTACCCTCCCTCGATTGCCGTATACTGCCCGATAATCATCCTGATTCGAGAGGCACGCCGCCAAATGATTGATCAGAGCAAAAAGCGAAGTGTAGGCGAACAGAAGGCGCGTATCCATCAAAGAGTTTACGCGGAAGCGAATCCGGACAATTATGAATTCATTCCGGCGAAAAAACGGATTGATTATTACGATAATGATGTATCGCAACGGCTTGCTGGTTATGTCCGCGTATCCACCGAAAACATTCTGCAGACCACGTCGTATGAACTGCAAAAGAAATATTATGAGGATTATGTTGCCCGTCATCCAAACTGGACGCTCGTAAGAATCTATGCGGACGAGGGAATCAGTGGGACCTCGCTGGAACACCGGGATGAGTTCAACAGAATGATTGCCGACTGCCGCGCCGGGAAAATCGATATCATCCTCACCAAAAGCGTTTCTCGCTTCGCCCGCAACGTCGTTGACTGCGTCAGCATGGTGCGGATGCTGTCCGAGTTTGATCACCCAGTTGGTGTTTTTTTCGAGAGCGAGTGTGTTTTTTCGCTGAATGATGACTCGCAGATGGCATTTCACTTTCTGGCTACCATGGCGCAGGAGGAATCGCATATGCGAAGCCGCAGCATGGAGACTTCCCTGCGTATGAGGCTCGATGGCGGGCTCCCGCTGACACCTAAGCTCCTTGGCTACTCCCATGATTCGCAGGGCAACTTGGTCATCAATCCCGAGGAAGAGTCGACAGTAAAGCTCATATTTTACATGTATCTTTACGGTTACTCAACATCGGATATCGCGGACACGCTGACGAAGCTAGGAAAAAGAACCTATTTGGGTAATGTAAACTGGACATCAAGTTCTATTGTTCAGGTGCTCCGTAACGAAAGACACTGTGGGGATGTTAAGACGAGGAAGACCTTCACGCCAAACTATCTAAACCATAAAGCCAAGAAAAACCGGGGAGACCGGCCCCAGAGCGTTTATCGAAATCATCATGACGCGATCATAACGAGGGACGATTACATCGCCGTCCAGCGGCTACTGGATAGTGCCAAGTATGGAAACAAATCGGTTTTGCCCGAACTGCGCGTAATCGATAGCGGGCTTTTGAAAGGTTTTGTCACAATTAATCCCCGCTGGGCTGGCTTTCAGCTTACGGACTTTTATCAGGCTGCGGCTAGCATCAACCCGGATGCTAGTGGTACTGTTGATGAGCAACATGGGTACGAGAAGCCCATGCCGGAGATTCATATTCGGGTCGAGGCCGGAGACTTTGATATGCGCGGTTTTGAAATCGCACGCTCGGAGCTTTTTGATACGATTCGGCGACCTTATGTGACGTTTCAAGACAAGAAGATAAAGCTCAGTACCGCCTGCGTTCGTAAGCTTGGTAAAGACAACCGTGTTGAGTTCCTGGTAGATCCTATCAATCTGCGCTTTGCGGTCAGAACCGCGCCCAAGGAAAGCAGGCACGCGATCATCTGCTCCAGAGTTTCGAATGGAGTGTATTACCCCAAGGAGATATCTGGCGCTGCTTACCTCGAAATGCTGTTTCAACTGTTCAGGTGGAATATGGATTTCAAGTATCGTGTCTCTGGTTCACTCTTTGAAAAACACAACGAGGCGGTATACATATTTAATGTGAATGATGCCGAGGCATTTATAAAGCCACATATGCTCGCGGGAGAAGGCGCGGCCGACTCCGATTCTCACACCGTTAGGCCACTTTCAGTTTCAGGTGCCAGGGTTCGTGCCATTCCACAGAAGTGGACCATCTCGTTTGGGAATCAGTATTACTTGCACCGACGCATCTTTCCGCCCATTGAATCACAAGGCAAAAGCGATTGGAAAATCAAAATGGAAGGCAAGTTGTTCGAAACGGGAGCAAAAATCCGCGCGACTGACTTTGACGAGCTTAGGCGCTTCATCAGCCAGGAATTGAGCCGCGATATATCGGAGGGAATAACGGATGAATGAGTTTACTAAAGAGCAACCGCAAGGGGTGAGCGCAATTATGTCACAGCATCCGCGAAGCGACGCGCCATATCAAAAAGGGGTTATCTTGCTGAAAGACGAACTGGTTGAAAAACCAACTGGGTTAATTCCTGAATCCTTGGAAAACACCGATGTGATTGAGCTTAATGGAGAATTTGATTACGAGGGTTATCAAGTGGTTCGCCGTGAATTTTTCGCGCATATGAATGAACCCTCTATTACGTTTAACAATTTCAAGGTATCTTTCAACGCCGCCTGCCTAAAAAAATTCCAGACGGTGGATTATGTGCAAGCGCTGGTGAATATCAATCGCAAAAGTCTCGCTTTTCGTCTGTGTCGCGAAGATGAACATGATGTCGTTTCCTGGTGCGTTCCTGGTTCTGCCCGCAGAAAGCCCCGGCAGATTAGTTGTAAGTACTTTTTTGCGAATCTCTTCTCGTTGATGGGATGGAATCCTGACTGTCGATATAAACTCCTTGGGAAAATCGTTCACGCGAAAGACGAATACTTGATCGCCTTTGATCTATCTGCGACGGAGGTTTATCATCGCGTGCTCAAGCAGGGTGAAAACCCGAAGATGTCTTGCACCCCTGTCTTTCCTGCTGGTTGGCAGGGGCAGTTCGGGCTACCTTTCAAAGAGCATCGTCAGTCTATGCAAATTAACATCTTTGATGGCTATGCCGTATACGCGATCAAAGATAACCACATTGCCCAACCCGAAGATACGCCCAATAGGTTTACAGACAATCCATCCGTTGGCGTGGATCATAATATTATCGAGGGAGGCTTGTATAATGCGGAATGAGAATCCATCGTCGGCACACTTAACGATTGACCTCAAGCGGAACAGATTTCGTATATACAGGAAGACTTTACGCTCTCTTGGCAATCCCGCGTTCATCCAGTTTCTGATCAATCCGGAGGAACTGTATATCGCGATTCTCGGTTCAGATAAGCCGATACCTGGCGGCACAGCCAATAAGATCAACTTGAATTGGGGACTCAAAAGCGGTATAGAGTTCTACAGTGCCGCCCTCATAGACGGATTATTCAAAATCTTTGGCGCGCTTGATTATGCATACAGTTACCATCTTGCTGGAGAGATCGACCAAACAAATCGTGTGGCTTATTTCTCCTTGCATACGTTGAAGAAGGTCGGGAGGAGTCTGAAAAATGATAGGCAAGGGGTATGAACAGTTACAAATCGATACTGAATTCAGAAAACTGATCAGACCACTAAGCCTTAAAGAGTATGCGCAGTTAGAGGCAAATCTGATCGCGGATGGATGCCGGGACCCCATTATCGCATGGAGTGGCGCCATCGTCGACGGGCATAACCGATATGAAATCTGCAATCGTCTTCACATTCCATACGCTATACAAGAGATGTCATTTGGCGAGCGTGAAGCGGCAATCATTTGGATTTGTGGGAATCAACTTGGCCGCAGGAATATCACGGATGAAACGCGCAAATACCTGATTGGTCGGCAATACACAGCGGAGAAGATCGTCAGTTTTCACAGAAATGCAAGAAGCAATAACCAGAATTCTCAGTTTCAGAGTCCCGACGAATCAGGTGGCCCCAATGAAATGGCTGGCAAGGAACGTCGGGAAAGCGCACAAGGCACGGCTGCCAGACTTGGCGACAAATATCATCTATCCTCAGGGGCGGTACAAAAATACGCGAAGTACAGCCAGGCGCTGGACATGCTTGGGGAAAAGATTCCGGAATTGGTTCCCAAGATCCTTTCGGGTAATTATAAAATCTCCCACGAAAATATCGTGGCGCTCTCGGAAATGGATACGGAGGAAATGAAAAATTTGAGTTCCAGGATAAGGCTTGGTTCGGCTTCCTTCATCCGGCATAGTGCTTCCCACAGAGATCTGTGTAGCGAGCGGGAAAAGCATTCGGTGACAAAGCCCAATAACATACCGGTTATCAAGATGATGCCCGCATATGACCCGGATGGTTTAGCGAAGGGGCTTGCCTTTACGATCCCCTCCTGGGCCGGGTCCATTGAACGAACACGGACAAAGGGCGATCTAAACAGTGTTTCACCTGAAGCGAAAACCCGCCTGCAGGAGGCTTTGAGGCTTTTGCAAAGAGAAATACAGGTTTTACTCGCCGCTATGAAAGGGGAGTTTTGATGCTTGATTATGGTTTGTTTGTTCCCGATGTCCATTTTGAACAAATTCCGATAAAGAATCTGGTATCCAGTCAGGAGTATCAGCGAAATCTCTCGCAAAGCCATGTGGAACAAACGGCGGCGAATTTTGATTTGCGGCAGATAAACCCCGTAAAGGTCAGCAGACGCGATGGCGTCAATTTTGTCTTTAACGGGCAACATACCATAGAAATTGTCGCGCTCGTTTCAGGGTCGCGCGACACACCTGTGTGGTGCATGATTTACGATGAGCTGAATTATGAAGATGAGGCGGATATTTTTGCTAATCAGATGAAATATGTTAAGGCGCTCAAACCCTATGAGGTGTTCATGGCCAATATTGAGGCCGGCAACGATAAGCAACTGATCATAAGGGATTTGCTTCAGTCCTACTCTCTATCCATCGGCCAGGTGAGAAACTATAATGTCATTTGTGCGGTATCGGCGCTGGAGCGCATCTATGACAAATACGGCTATCACTTGTTGGATCGTACTCTTCGCCTCTGTGTAAGCGCGTGGGAAGGTGACATGTACTCACTTTCTGGAAATTTTCTCAATGGAGTCGCTCGACTTGCGTATACGTTTGGAGATTCATTAAAGGATGAATTATTCAAGGAGCGTATAGGACTTATCTCTGTCAAACAGCTCGCCAGAACCGCCAAGGAGAGGCGGCCGGGTTCACTTGGCTATGCCGAGGCTATGCTTGTGGCATATAACCGCAAATGCAAGCACCCACTGCAATGGAACAAACTCTATGAAAAGAACACTGGAACAAGTGTCGATTGGGATATGGTGACCGACCTGCCGGATGATGAGGAAGATGATAACAACACGGAAAAATAGCGAAGTTGCTTTTCTCATGTGGCCTGGTTTTATAAAACACATTAATCACAAAAGTTGGCCAAAAATTCAAAAAAAGGTATTGACAATGACACAGTGTCAAGTGATATGCTCTCCTCAATGAAAGGAACGAGGAGGGCATCCATGTTCAGAATCGGCGCTTTTTCAAAGCTTGTGCATGTCTCCGCCAGAATGCTTCGGCATTATGAAAAATGCGGCCTCATCTACCCTGCGCACTTTGATAAGGCAAGCGGACACCGGTATTACAGCATTTCGCAAATCGCTCTCATTGATCGGATTGTGAAACTGCGGGACATGGGCTTTTCCATTGAAGAAATTGGGGACGCCCTGGAAAACTATGACGACAGCGGTTTCCTGGAGACCATGCTTGCGGAAAAACGATCGGTGATCGAATCCGAAATGGCGCAAAGCCAAAAGAAGCTGGAAAACATCCGGCAGATGAACAGCGCCATGGCGACCACCGATTACAGGCAGCCTCAGAAAATCGAGTGCAAGCCACTTCCTGCCCAAAAGGTTTTGTCCCTTCGGGAAACCCTTCCCAGCTATGCGGAGCAAGAAGGGTTGTGGAAGAAACTGCTGGCTTTTATCAAGGTCAACAACCTCTTTGACAACCTAGCAGGGCAGCTATTGCTCATCAACCACAACGACGAGTATGCTGAAAAGGATGTGGACTTGGAGGTATGCGCCCTGGTGAAAGAGCTGGGCGAATCGAGGGATGGCTTTGTCTACAAGGAAACCCAGCCGGTTCCTTTGGCGGCGGTCTCGACTTTCGTGGGCTATTACAGCGAAATGGCCCTATGGGAGAGTATCATGGCGCAATGGATTGACCAAAATGGCTACGAAAGCATTGGAAACGAGCGTTCCCTGTGCATCAAGCATACTCTCAATTGCGACGACCCGAACGCCTACGAAACCGAAATGCAATTCCCCATCCAAAAGCAAAAAACAGAAAGGTAGCATCAACATGAACACAAGCATTGTCATCAACTTCAACGGAGACGGTCAGGAAGCCATTGCCCTATATACGAAAACTTTCGGGCTTCCAAAGCCGGAAATCCAAACCTATGGGCAATTGCCGCCGGACCCCAGCTTTCCCATTTCCGAAGAGGAAAAGGACTATGTCATGTCCGCCACCATGAACATTCAGGGGCTGGACATCATGGTGCAGGACTTGGTGAAAGCCATGCAAAAGCCTTATGACAACAATATCACCATCAGCGTCAGCACTTCGGACAAGGAAACCGTGAACCGCTGGTTCCAGACCATGGAAGAGGGCGGGCAGGCAACATGCCCCTTGCAGGCCATGCCTTGGAGCCAGTGGTATGGCGCTGTGAAAGACAAGTTCGGCACGTCCTGGCAGTTTCAGGTGATGTAACCCGAAAGGACCGCAAGGCGGTTGCGGTAGCCGGAACGCCAGGCAATCACGATGCCTAGCGCCATAAAAAAGGCCGGAGCCTACCCCAAAGCCATTAACGCAAGGGCCGTGGATGCGCGAGAAGGGCGTGCACCGCTCTTGTGCGTGAAGAGAAGAAAAAGGGCGTAGAGCAAACAGGCCAGAACCGCAGCCCGGTGAATAAAGATTTATTCAGAGCGCGGTTTATGCTAGCCGCGTCCGTCTGCTGGATCTCCTCCTGGTTCCATACCGGCATCACAATGGTAGATAATGTTTGAGCGTATTCTTCCGCAGCAGCTTTCCTGTTTTCGTTGTACCGGGTGTTCAGGGCCGACAGGGCTTCCTGCTTTTCTACCCCATCCCCCATGAGCTGGATCAGCGCAAACTCCTTGTCATACTGCTCTTCCAGATGCCTGTTGATAGTCGCCATACCCTGGGCCGCCGCCAGCATGGCGTTTTCGTATACAGAGGCGTCCGCGTCATCCTGCCCCCAGGTGCGGGCCCGGGCCACCTCAGCCTCCAGCTTCTTTTGGATGGTATGAAAGCCATCTACATCAGCGGGGATGAGGTTACTTGACCTCAATGGCCTCCCGGGTGTCGATCAGCTCTTGGAGGCGTACCTTATCCTTTTCAGCAAACAGCTTGGACTGGCGCTTTTTCAGCAGCCCGTCCATTTCCCCGTCGATGGCATCCGGCCTGGTCATGTCCGCTTCCAGCTGGGAAAAAACGCTGGTCAGTCCGGCTTCCTTGGCGGTGGTATTCAGTTCTTCTCGCGCCGTGCGGGTAGAGGCTGTCAGCGTTTTGAAGGAATCCGTCTATTCTGTAACCAGTTCATTGGTTTCGATTTTCCCATCGGACCACACCGCCAGCAGGCCTTCCAGCCAGCTTTCGGCGCTTTGGGTGGTGCGGATGTAGTCTTCCTGGGACATGCCAAAGAAGGACAGCCCCTTGCCGCCATAGAAAGTTTCGGCAGCGATATCATGCCACTCCTTGGTGGTTTTGTTCATCCCCTCCATTGCTTCCTTGGCCTTCTTCGCCCCTGTGGCATAGTCAATCGGGCTTTGACCCCCGCAATGACAGCCACACTCAGGGCGATCCAGAAGGCGGGGATTTGGTGATGACAGCCATAATGCCCTTCCAACCGCTGCCCGCCTTGGATACAGCTCCGGCAAACTTGCCGATGCTCGAGGAAACCGTACCGATTCCCTTGATGGCCGAGCTAAAGGCCAGCACCACAGGCCCGGTTGTGACAGCCATGGCTGCAAACTGGATGGTCTGCATGCGCTGGGCCTCATCCAGGCCCATGAACTCTTTCAGCAAGTCCTCCGCGCCTTCGATCAGGCCTAGACCATGGGGTTCAGGTCATCGCCTACAGTCTGAGCGAACAGGGGAGCAGTATTTTTCAGGTTCTTCAGCTTGCTATCCATGGTGGCATAACGCTTGTTGGCTTCTTCGGCCAGGGCGGCGTTCTTCTCCCAGGCCTTGCCCGCCATGCCCTGGGCATCGGAGAATAACTTTGTGGCGTTGTTGGCACGCATGAGGGTATCTCGCAACCGCATTTCCTTCAGACCCATTTCTTCCAGCGTGGCGATGGAGCTAACGCCTTCCTCGTCCATTTTGCTCAGGACCACCTGGAACGCCTGGATAGCTCCAGCGGGATCACTCTTTCACAGCGCTTTGAAGCCCTCCTCGGTCATGCCGGACACCTTGGCAAAGTCCGTCAAGGCCTCGCTGCCCGTTTCCACCGCCACCTGCATTTTGATCACGGCCTTGGAAAAGGCGGAGTCGCCGCCTTCCGCTTCTAGGCCCACAGAGGACAGCGCCGCCGCAAAGCCCAGAATCTGCGCTTCTGATAGCCCTACCTGATGCCCGGCAGCGGCCAGACGCAGGGACATGTGCATAATGGAACTTTCGGCGGCGGCAAAGTTGTTGCCCAAATCCACCGGCATGCTGCCCAAACGCCCGAAATTCCCATGCTCCACGCCTGTGATGTTGGCGAATTTAGCCAGGGTCGAGGCTTCCACCTCAGCCACGATATCCGTGGAATTGTCCAAGTCAATCATGGTGCGTGTAAAATCCAGCAAATAATCGTTGGCAATGCCCAGCTGCCCGGTGATGGCCGTAACCTCCCCTATGCTGCTTGCCCCTGCCGCCACCTGGGTGGACATGAGCTGATGCCGTCAGACAGCTTGGCGTATTCGGCTTCCGTTGCGTCCACGGTTTTGCGAACAGAAGTGAGGCGGACTCATAATCAATAGAGGCATTCACCGCAGCGGTACCCAAGGGAACGATGGGCGTGGTCAGGTATTGGGTCATGGGCTTGCCGATGTTTTCCAGGCCTTTGGATACGGAAGCGCAGCTCTTGCTGAAGGAGGTCAGGGTTTCACTGGCCTTGGTCCATACGGGCTGCGCCTTTTGCAGTACAGTGGTGGTGCCCTGATCTGGGCCTCGGTATCCTTTACGGCGGCACGGGCGTCGTTATAGGCGGCACCGGCCTTGGCCACCGCGTCGGCGTTTATACTGCTCCCATACTCACCATGGTTGACAATCGTACCAATTATGCGAAAGAAATCGCTGCTTTGCTTCGAGAAACCTATGGCGCCAAGCTCAAGGTTTTCAATACCGAGATTCCCCATTCTGTCCGCGCCGCGGAAATAGCGGCAGAAGCCAAAAGCATCTATGCACACGACCCCAAGGGTAAAGTGGCACAAGCATACATGGGATTGACCAAGGAGGTGTTGCAGCTTGAAAACCAGCGGCAAAAACATAAGTCTGAGCAGCTACGATAAAATCTTTTCCACGGAGGAAATGCAGGAAGAAGCTGGCCGTGAAAAGGTGCAAATGATTCCCCTGAATGAGTTGCATCCCTTTGCCGGGCATCCTTTCAAAGTCAAGGATGACGATGCCATGATGGAAACTGCGGATAGCGTCAAGCAGTATGGCGTGCTGGTTCCGGCGATTGCGAGGCCACGGGAGGCTGGCGGGTATGAGCTGGTGGCAGGGCACAGGCGGCACAGGGCAAGTGAGCTGGCGGGGCTGGATGAAATGCCGGTCATTGTCCGGGATTTGGACGATGATGCCGCAACCATCATTATGGTGGATAGCAATTTGCAGCGGGAAACGCTGCTGCCCAGTGAGCGGGCGTTTGCGTATAAGATGAAGTTGGAGGCGATAAAACGGCAAGGTGCGAGGTCTGATTTGACTTCTATGCAAGTTGCACAGAAGTTGTCTGTCGAAAAAGTGGGCGATGATGCCGGTATCAGCAAAGATCAGATTCGCCGTTTCATCCGCTTAACCTCCCTCACCCCCGAACTGCGGACATGGTAGATGCCAAGAAAATCGCTTTCAACCCCGCCGTGGAGTTGTCCTACCTAACCCCGGAAGAACAAACCCAGCTCACCGTTGCCATGGAAAGCGAACAAGCCACCCCCTCCCTCTCCCAAGCCCAACGGCTAAAAAAGTTCAGCCAGGAAGGCACCCTTTCCCCAGATGTGATGCGAGCCATCATGTCCGAGGAAAAGAAACCGGAGGTGGAGAAGCTCACCATCAGCAGCGATAGACTCCGCAAGTTCTTCCCCAAAAGCTACACGCCTGAACGGATGGAAGAAACCATTTTCAAGCTGCTGGAACAATGGCAAAAAAAGCGGCAGCAACAGCAGGAACGCTAGGAAACACAACAAAAGAATATGGCATGAGGCCGGAGCTATGAAACGAAAAGCTCCGGCTTTTTTTGTGCCTATGAATGGAGGCAATCCTATGGCGGTCTATCGTGTGGAGAAAACGAAGGATTTTACGGTCATGGCCAATTATCACCTGAAAGACCGGACGATCTCGTTAAAGGCCAAGGGGCTTTTATCTGTCATGCTTTCCCTCCCGGAGAACTGGGTGTATACGCTGAAAGGGCTTGCCAGCATCAGCAAAGAGGGTCTGGATGCCATCCGCGAGGGCATTCGTGAACTGGAAGCGGCAGGCTATATCATCCGAAACCGTACCCGAAATGAGAAAGGGCAGCTTGCTGGCGCGGAATACATCATCCGTGAACAGCCGCAGCCCGTAGCGGAAAAGCAGGCTCGAACCGACGCTGAACCGTCTGAACCATTGCCTAACCCGCCGCAGGCGGAGCCCTTGGAGCAAGCGCCCACAACCGAAACCCCTGCAAAGGCAAACCCTATAACGACAGCTCCCATATGGAAAAAGCCTGCGCCGGAAAATCCAACGCAGAGTGTTCCCATGCTATTAAGAACTAAGGAAGTTAAAACGGATTTAGAAAACATCCATAAATCCATCTATCCATCCAATCCGGATGGGATGGATGTGGACCGATGCCGGAGGGAGGTTCGCACCCGGATCGATTACTATGGGCTCTTGGAGGACCCCAGCGCCCCGGAAGAACAACTGGACGAAATTGTGGAGCTGACGGTGGAAACGCTGTGCTCTTCCAGACCCACGATTCAAATCGCTGGGGACGAATACCCGGCAAAGCTAGTCAAAGAACGTTTTTTGAAGCTCACCGGCAAGCATATCGGTTATGTCATGGATCGCCTAAAAGCAAACCGCACGCTGATCCGCAACATCAAGAATTATCTGCTGGCTGTGCTTTTTAATGCCGCCGTTACGGTGGATCACTATTATACGGCGGAGTTTAACCACTTCTACCTGGGTGGGGGCGCGGTGCGGGCAGCCCGCGCCTAATCAAACTGGTAGAAAAGCGAGAAAGGATAATGGTTTCATTCATGGCACAATCCAAATTACATCCCCGGCCAT
>JAVBTE010000011.1:0-4841 GCA_031556335.1 Eubacteriales bacterium
TGACCCACGTGTCCACCGGCGGCGGCGCCAGCCTGGAATACCTGGAAGGCAAGGTTTTGCCCGGCGTTGCCTGTCTGAACGACAAGTAAACCAATATTCGCGGTTTTTCCGTTGCGCAGGCTGCTGATTGCCGCCTGCGCAACGTTTGCCCAAAACCCAAAGGGATGAACGGGTTTCAAAATCGCCCCAAATGTGTACAATGATGCCGTACAAAGCAAAAGAAAGAAGGACGTTCCAATGCGCAAGCCCATTATTGCGGGAAACTGGAAGATGAACAAAACCCCCAAGGAAGCGGTGGAATTGGTGAAGGCGCTGATTCCCACCGTGAAGGACGCCGCCTGTGAAGTGGTGGTGTGCGTGCCGGCTGTGGATTTGACCGCGGTGGGCGAGGCCATCAAAGGAACGAATATCAAGCTGGGCGCCCAAAATGTGCATTTTGCCGCCAGCGGCGCGTACACCGGCGAGCTTTCTGTGGACATGCTCAAGGCCTGCGGCGTGAAGTACGTGGTCATCGGCCACAGCGAGCGCCGCCAGTATTTCGGGGAAACGGACAAGACCGTGAACCTACGCACCAGGGCGGCCCTGGAGGGCGGCCTCATCCCCATCGTTTGCGTAGGCGAAATGAAGGAAGAGCGCGAGGCGGGATACACCAACGCATTGGTGGAATACCAAACCCTCATCGCCTTAAACGGCCTGGACCCCAAGGATGTGAAAAAGGTCGTCATCGCCTACGAGCCCGTGTGGGCCATTGGCACCGGCCTGGTGGCCACCGACGAGCAGGCCAATGAAACCATCGGGGTGATCCGCGCGGCGCTGAAGCGCAAGTATGGCTCCGGCGTGGCCAACGCGGTGCGCATCCAGTACGGCGGCAGCATGAACCCCGGCAACGTGAAGGGCCTGATGGCTCAGCCCGAGATTGACGGTGGCCTCATCGGCGGCGCGTCTTTGAAGGCGCCGGACTTTACCGCGGTTGTGATGTACGACCGGTAAGCGGTCAAAACCAGGGAAAAGGAGCAACGCAGCATATGGAGAAGACCATGACGGCGCTGATCATTATGGACGGCTTTGGCCTGAACCCGGTCCATGAGGGGAACGCCATCTTTCAAGAGGGAACGCCTCATTTGGACGCGCTGATGCAAAAGTACCCCCACACCCAGCTTGGGGCCAGCGGCATGGACGTGGGTTTGCCCGACGGCCAGATGGGCAACAGCGAGGTGGGGCACCTGAATATTGGCGCGGGGCGCATTGTGTATCAGGAGCTGACCCGCATCACCAAGGACATTCTGGACGGCGAGTTTTTCAAGAAAAAGCCGTTGACGGACGCCATGGACCAAGCCATGAAAACCGGCCAGGCCGTTCATTTGATGGGCCTTGTCAGCGACGGCGGCGTGCACAGCCACAACACGCATTTGTACGCCTTGCTGAAAATGTGCAAGGATCGCGGCGTGAAAAACGTCTACGTGCATTGCTTTTTGGACGGCCGCGATGTTCCGCCCACCAGCGGCTTCGATTTCGTGAAGGAACTGGAGGCGAAGATCAGGGAAATCGGCGTGGGGCAGATTGCCACGGTAATGGGCCGCTATTGGGCCATGGACCGGGACAACCTGTGGGACCGGGTGCAGAAGGCGTACGACGCCATGGTGCTTGGCGAGGGACAGGCCACGGCGGACAGCGCCGCCCAGGCCGTGGAGCAGAGCTATGCCAAGGAAGAAACCGACGAGTTTGTGAAGCCCACGGTCATCCTGAAGGACGGCAAGCCCGTGGCCACCATCCAGCCGGAGGATTCCGTCATTTTCTTCAACTTCCGGCCCGACCGGGCGCGGCAGCTGACCCGCACCTTTATCCAGCCCGATTTTGACGGTTTTCAAAGGGGCAAGGGCTATTTCCATGTCAACTTCGTCAGCATGACCCAGTACGACGAAACCTTTACGGGGCTTGCCATTGTCAATCCGCCAGAATCGCTGGACAACACCTTGGGCGAGTACCTTTCCGGGCTGGGCAAGACCCAGCTGCGCATTGCCGAAACCCAGAAATACGCCCACGTCACCTTCTTTTTCAACGGCGGCGTGGAAAAGCCCAATCCGGGCGAGGACCGGGAGTTGATCCCCTCCTCCAAAGTGGCTACCTTTGACCTGAAACCGGATATGTCCGCCTATGAGGTGACGGAAAAGGCCGAGGAGCTGATTCGCGCTAAAACATACGACATGATGATCCTGAACTTTGCCAACTGCGACATGGTAGGCCATACCGGCATTATGAAGGCTGCTATGGAAGCCGTAAAGACCGTGGACATCTGCGTGGACCGGGTGGTGAAGGCGATCCTTGAAAACGGCGGCCGGGCCTTTGTAACGGCGGACCACGGCAATGCCGACCAGATGGTGGACCCGGAGACCGGCGAGCCCTTCACCGCCCACACCACCAACCCGGTGCCCTTTATCGCCATCGGGCCGGAGTTCGTTGGCAAGCACCTGCGCGACGGCGGCCGCCTGGCCGACATCGCGCCCACCATGCTGCACAGCATGGGCATCCCCGTTCCCAAGGAAATGACGGGGAAAACCCTGGTGGAGTAGGGGGACAGGGGACGGGGGACGCCAGGGGCTGCCGCCCCTGGAACCCCGCTCAGGGCTTCGCCCTGAACCCTTTGCTCACCGCGTTTTACGCGGTGAGGGGAATGAACAAAAAGACTGGCCTGGTGATAAACGCCAAGCCAGTTTTGTTTATCTATTTTTTGACCGCGTGAAACGCGGTTAATGAAGGGGTCTGGGGACTTGTCCCCAGTGGGGTCCAGGGGCGACGCCCCTGGCGCACCTCGGTCCCTTGTCCCCGCGCCCCGCCCTCAGCCCCCCTCCGTCACCTCGTGGGGGTCGCGTTGCTTGACGGCGGTATCTTTCAGCATTTCCTGCACCAGGGTAAGGCAGCGGGCCATGATGCTGGCCTGGTCCTCGGCCACGAAGGCGGGCGGGGGGATGTCGCTGGGCAAGACGCGGTACAGGGTTTTGTCGTTTTCCTTGCCCCGCCACACATAGGTGGGGGTATAGGCAAGTTCCTCAAAATGAACGGTTTGGGTAGGCACATCAAAAACCACCTGGGCGTGAAGCAAAATGCCGGCGATGCCGGTGCGCTTTTCCCGGTCCGGGGTGAACAGATTGCCAAGGGAGTAGGCGCACAGGGTTTGGGAGGACTGGCCGTTTTGCCGCTTGGCGGTCAACACTTCAATGGTTTGCAGCGCGCCGCTGTGGGTGCCCAAAATGACGTCCGCCCCGGCGTTGGCAATGCCCTGGGCCAATTCCCGCTGGGTTTGGCTTGGGGCGGTGGAGCCTTCCTTGCCCCAGCAAAGGGACACCACCACCACCTGGGCCCCGGCGGAGCGGGCGGTTTGGATATCGGCGGTGATGGTGGGAAGGGTGGGCGGGGCGATGGCAAAGGCGATTTCGTCCTTGGAAAGTTTCTTTTTACTGGCCGCGCTCAAATCGCTTTGATAGCTGAGCAAAGCCACGGACACGCCGTTTACGTCCGTCAGGCACAGGCTGTCCCGCTCGGCCTTGGTGGCATAAACGCCATAAGGGGTCATCCCGGCGGCGCGCGCGGCGTCTTTCGTTGCGGAAAGGCCGATGACGCCGCTGGAGAAAACATCATAATAGCCCAGGCAAAGCGCGTTGAAACCAACGCCATGAATGGCGGTCAGCGCCTCGGTGGGGAGGTTGTTGTCGGTCAGCTTTTCGGTGGAAACGGCGGTGTTTTCCAGGGTGGCGATGGCCAAGTCGCCGCGAACCTCGCCTTGAAGGGCTTCAAACAAGGTGGAGAACTGATATCCGGCCTGATCCGTCAGGGCCTTTTGCACGGCGCTGCTGATGCAAATGCTGCCGGTGGCGGTAAGGCCAAACGAAAGCGTAGTGGGTTTGGTAACCAAAACCGGCTGGGTCTCGACGCTGGCCAAAACCGGCGCGGCGGTTGGAACCGTATCAGATTGTGCGCTTTTGCGGGTGGCCGGTTCGCCAAGACTGTTCAGAGAGCTGTCGATGGCCACGGCCAGCTGCTCCGCGTTGATTTGTAGATCCACCTTGCCTGCCAGCCTGGGAAACAGCCACAGACAGCCAAAAATGACGATTCCCGTCATGGCCAGCATGGTGACCGTTCCCAAAGAAATCCCTTTTCGCCTGGGTAGCCGCCGCATTCGCCACATCCTCCACAGCCGATTCGAAAGGTTCAAAAAGCCGCAAAATGTTGATTTTGCTTGACCAACCCTTGAGGCAATGATATCATATTGCAAACCGATATGCAAGACGAAGGAGTGAAAGCCATGAGAATCAGCTTTTCCACCCTTGGTTGCCCAAGGTGGAGCTGGAACGAAATTACCGCCACTGCCTGCGATTTGGGGTATGGCGGCGTAGAGGTTCGAGGCGTAGGCAAGGACATTTCCGTGCCAAGCGTGCCCGCGTTTTCGGATGAGAACATCGACAAAACAAAGGCGGAGCTGGAACGGCTGCATCTTTCCATTCCTTGCCTCGCCAGCGACTGCTGCATCCACCTGCGGGAGACGGAAGCCGCCACGGAAGAGGAAGTGAAGGCGTACCTCCGTTTGGCGGAGCGTCTCGGCGCGCCCTATGTGCGGGTGATGGCCACCGCCCCGGTGCCCCATCCCATGGGAACGGTGGACGAGGGCTATGTGCGGGAGCGGGCCATCGTCCTTGGCGGGCTGGCCAAAGCCCATGGCGTGAAGCTGCTGATTGAGACCCACGGCGTGTGGAGCGACAGCGCCAAGCTGGCCAGACTGCTGAGCATGATCAGCTCCGACGGCATAGGGGCCCTGTGGGATGTGCACCATCCCTACCGTTTTGCCG
>JAVBTE010000185.1:0-4610 GCA_031556335.1 Eubacteriales bacterium
AATGGTGGTGGACCTGGGGGGGGATGAACGCGCGCCGCAGGACGCGGGAGGGTAGGGGACGGGGACGGCGGGGCACGGGGGACGGGCAGGGGCTTTGCCCCTGCACCCCACCAGGGCTGTCGCCCTGGACCCTTCCTGCTGACCGCGTTTCACGCGGTCAGCACATTCTAGGTCAAGGTGAGATTTCCATAAGACAAGGTAGAAAGGGTTTTATCTGTTTCCTTCGCCGGGTAAACCACGGTGAACTAAGGGGTTCCAGGGGCGGCGGCCCCTGGCGAACCCTTTTGGACCCTTCATGCTGACCGCGTTTCACGCGGTCAGCAAAAAATTGTACCAAAGGAGTACCTTTGATGTCCGTCATGCCAACCATCCCCGCCCCCGCCAAACGCGGCCACCTCCTGGCGTTTTTTTCCATTTTGGTCTGGGGTTCCACCTTCATCTCCACCACCGTACTGTTGCGGGACTTTCGCCCCCAGGAAATTTTGTTCATCCGGGTATCTTTGGCAATTCTGGCGCTGACCCTGTTTCGCCCCAAGCGGCTGAGGCTGAAAACCCCCAGGCACGAATGGTATTTCGCCGGAGCGGGGCTTTGCGGTGTCACGCTTTATTTTTTGCTGGAAAACGTGGCCCTTACCTTTACCTCCTCGGCCAATTGCAGCGTGATTCTTTCCACCGCGCCTTTTTTTGTGGCCCTCAGCATTCATTGGTTTTTCAAAGGCAAGGTCCTCTCCCATTGGTTTTACCTGGGCTTTTTGGCGTCCATGGCCGGGGTGGCGCTCATTTCCTTCAGCGGCCGGGCGTTGCACCTCAACCCCCTGGGGGATTTCTTGTGCGTGCTGGCCGCCATGTCCTGGGCGGGGTATTCCGTGTTTGTGAAAAAAATTGACGCCCACGGTTACGACACCCTGCTGGTCACCCGGCGCATTTTTTGCTACGGTCTTTTGTTTTTGCTTCCATGCCTGCCTTTTTTGGGGTTTTCCCCGTCCCTGGCCGCCCTTGTGAAACCGGTCAACCTGCTCAACTTTCTCTACCTGGGCCTGGGGGCCAGCGCCCTTTGCTTTGTGGCCTGGAACACCTCGGTCAAACTTCTGGGGGCCGTGAAAACCAGCGCCTACATCTATATTTCCCCGGCCATCACCATTGTGGCCGCGCGGCTTTTGCTTCGCGACCCCATCCTGCCCCTGGCCCTGCTGGGCGCGGGGCTTACCCTGCTGGGGCTTTTCGTTTCCCAGCGGGCCCCCAAGGCATAAAGCGGCCCTAAGCCTGATGACCCAAAACCCCGGCGGGCCTTTTCAGCCCCGCCGGGGTTTTCCATATCCCTTTTTTTCCTTCTTCACCGCGTGAAACGCGGTGAAGTGCGGGTCCAGGGCGAAGCCCTGGTCAGGGTTTCAGGGGTGAAACCCCTGAACGTTCCCCGTCACCCCCGTCTCCCCCGTCTCCCCCATCACCCCACGCTGTCCTCCGGCCCCAGCTCCGGCAGCGGCGCCTGTTGGAAATCGAAGGCCGGTTCCTCCTGGTCAAAACCGGCTTCCGGTTCCGGGGTCGGTTCTCCGATCACCACCTGGGGAGGCGCCGTAACCTGGCCCTCCTGGCCATGCCGGGGCCTTGGCGCGTAGCTCTCCTCAAAGTTGCGGTTCCACAGGGCCAGCTGGGTTTGCAAGTCGGGGTCCGCGCCCAGGTCATAGCCAAAAGGCTGCAGGCCCACCGGGTCATAGCTCAGCAGCAGGGGAATGTAAAGCAGGGCGGTATCCGCGCCGGAAACGTCCATGGCTTCCCCAAGCCCATAGGCGGGCTGGGCCATCTGGGGGGGATCGGCGGTGGCAAGCTCCGCCACGTTCAGAATGCAATAAACGGCGCTTTGGTGAACCTCCACGTTAGCCTCGGGGGCGAACGCCAGCGAAACGGACAGTTCATCGCCGTACAGGGACACCGTCGCCGAACCGACGATATAGGCGTTGCTGGCGCAAAGGGGGACGTCCATAACGCCTTGGTTGCGCAGGGCGTTCAGGTCCAGCATGGTGCCCATTTGCCAGTCGGAGGTGAGGGCTTGGTTGTAATCCCGCATGCGCACCCCATAGGTGCATCCGCCGTTAAAAGACAGGCGGGGCTGCAGGCACATAAAGGGCATGGCATACACCCAATCCTCCACGTACAGCGTCACCAGATAGGGCACCGTGTAATTGCCCGCGTAGGGCAGGTAAATTTCGCCGCTGTCAAAGGTTCCGCTTTGAAAGCCGTAGTTCTTGTCAAACACCACGGTTTGGGTGTCCATCTGTTCAATGGTCAGCCGCACCCGGGCCGTCAGTTCATCGGACGCGCTGATGATTTTCGTCAACCGAATGCCCTGGGTTTGGGCGGACAGGTTGGCCATCACGTACTCGTTCACCCGCAGTGAGTTCATATCCAGCGTATCCACATTGATGGTAAAGCAATCCTCGGCTCCGGCCGAAACAAGGCTGACGCCCTGTGACAAAATGAGCACAAGACAAACCGCCAAACACATCAGCTTCCGTCGCAACATCATACCGCTACTCCTTACCAAAGACGCTTTCTTTCAAAACCGCCCGCGTCATGGGCGCGACCGAAAGGCAGGGCTGCCGGAAGGGATGCCCAAGGCCCGCAATCTCCCATATATTATAACGCATTACTCCATCATTTTCCTTCGCTTTTGGGTACGAAATTTTCAAAATTCCAAGAAGAGATTTTCAACGTTTGTAACAAATCCGTAATATTGTCTTTACTTTTTAGAAATTATTTGCTATACTGGCAGCGAACTCACAAAAACTGGGCATTTATCCGACCTTTTTCCCCAAACACAGCGCAGGCCCGGGGGTGTTTCGATCTTTTCCCAAAGGAGGCAAGCCTTGATGATTTCTTTTCGGCAACACACGAAGCGATTCCTTGCTTTTTCGCTGGCGATTCTGACATTTTTTTCGTCCGTCGCCCTGGCCGCCGGCCAATATGCAACGCTGGAGTTTGGGTCCCGGGGGTCGGACGTATTAAAGCTGCAGCAGGCGCTTTTGGCCCTGGGCTTCAATCCCAGCGGCACGGACGGCAAATTTGGCCGCGGCACGGAGAACGCCGTGATCGCCTACCAAAACAGCAAAGACCTGACCGCGGACGGCAAGGCGGGCTCCCTGACCCTGACGGCCCTGTATGCGGACTATGACGGGGTTGATTCCTCTTCCAGCGCTTCTTCCGGGTCCTCCTCCGGGGCCACATCCCCCAACACCCTGAAGTACGGCGACAACGGCAGCCGGGTGACCGAGCTGCAAACCGCGCTGGTGAAACTGGGCTACAACACCAACGGCATCGACGGCCGGTTTGGGGCAGGCACCCAGCGGGCGGTGATCGCTTTCCAAAAGGCCAACAAGCTCTCCTCCGACGGGCTGGCCGGCGCCAAGACCCTGGCCCTGCTTTTTGAGCAGGCGGACCAGGCCGGGAATTCCTCCGGTTCCTCTTCCAACGCTTCCGGTTCTTCCAGCCTTACCCGCACGCTGCGCAAGGGCTATACCGGCGACGATGTAAAGCAAGTGCAGCGCCAGCTGAAATCGCTGGACTACTATTCCGGCTCCATCGACGGCGTGTACGGCACCGGCTCTATGGCTGCGGTGCAGGCGTTTCAGGCCAAAAACGGCCTCTATGCCGACGGTCTGGCGGGCATCCAAACCTTTAGCAAACTCTTTTCCTCCGATGCCATCTCCGCCGGGGGCAGCGGCAGCTCCAATTCCTCGGGCAGCTCCGGCAACTCCGGCAGCGGCTCCAGCACCTATGTCACCCTGCGGGTGGGGTCCACCGGCTCCGACGTGCGCAAGCTGCAACAGGCCCTGAAAGACCTGGACTATGGCGTATCCGTGGACGGCGTGTATGGCAACGGCACCCGGGACGCCGTCATGGCCTTCCAGCGCCGCAACAACCTTTCCTCAGACGGCGTGGCCGGGGCCCTCACCCAGAGCAAGCTGTTCAGCGGCGATGCCAAAGCGGCGGATTCCTCCAACTCCGACTCCTCGGATTCCGGTTCTTCCGGTTCTTCCGATCCGGACGCGGGCAAGTCAGACGGCCCCAGCACAAGCAAGGTAAAGCTTCTGCACTGGTTCAACGAGGTCAAGCCCTCCATTCGCTCCGGGCAGACCATCACCGTTTTCGACCCCGCCACCGACCTGCAATGGAACCTGCGCCTTTACAGCCTGGGCCGCCACGCCGACAGCGAGCCCCGTTCCCAGGCGGACACCGACATCATGTTCAAAGCCTTTGGCTACAAAAACACCTGGACGCCTAAGCCTGTGTACGTAAAGCTGCCCAACGGCGTCTGGACCCTGGCCTCCACCCACAACGTGCCCCACCTGAGCGGCTCCATCAAGGACAACGGCTTTGACGGCCACCTGTGCGTGCATTTCCTGCGGGACATGGACGAGTGCCGGCAGAACGACCCGGACTACGGCGTTACCAACCAGCTGACCATCCGCAAAAAGTGGAAGGACATGACCGGGGAGACTGTGGAGTAAGACAAGGGGCGAGGGGGCCAACAAAGACCCAACAACACCCCCCCCGACCCCAAGAAACAAAACACGCGGTGTGTGCACATGAGAACACTTTTTTGAACCACCACA
>JAVBTE010000125.1:0-11372 GCA_031556335.1 Eubacteriales bacterium
TCCCCAGGCCAACCAAAGCATGGAAACCTTTTACACCCTGCCCCAAAACACCGTGGATCTTCTGATTGTGGGTTCCAGCCATGTGTATACGAATTTCGACCCCTCCGTGCTCTGGCGGGAAAACGGCGTCGCGGCCTTCGCGCTTGCCTCCAGCGACCAAAGCATGTGGAACAGCTACCACTACATTCGGGAGGCCCTCAAAACCCAAAAGCCCCGGCTGATTCTTTTGGAGGGGTTCTACACCGCCTGCGACCCGGAGGTCGCCGCCGACCGCCAGGCCGTGCTGGCCTCCAAAAGCATTTTCGGCATGCGGCCTTCCCCCAACAAATGGGAAGCCATTCAGGCCTCCGCGCCCAAGGGCTACCTGCTGGACCTGCTGGTGGAACCCCTGATGTACCACAACCGCTACCGCGATTTGACCCGTGTCGATTTCCTGCCCTATCTGGGGGACGCGGCCCAGTACGCCGACTGGAAAGGCCTTTTCATTTTTGACCACCACCGCCCGGACGCGGTTCCGGCGCCTGTCGCCACGGTTTCCCGGCTGCCCAGGCAGCTAACGTACTACCGCAAAATCTTGCAGCTTTGCAAAGACCAGGGCATTCCCCTTCTGGTGATGGTCGCGCCCTACACGGGCCTCACCCCGGCGGAAGCCGGGCGCTTCGCCGAAGCGGAGGCCATTGCCGCCGAATATGGCGCTGGCTTTATCAACTACAACAGCAGCTGGGAGGAACTGGGGCTGGATCTGGAAACGGACATTGCCGACTGGAGCCACCTGAACCACTGGGGCAGCGAAAAATTCTCGCTGGCCGTGGCGGAGTACCTGGCCGACCACTACGCCCTGCCGGACCGGCGAACCGAGGCGGATCGCTACCAAAGCTGGGAACGAAACGCCGCCTACATGGCGGAAAGACGGCTTCATTACGAGCTGCGGGAAACCGTAGCGCTTTACGACTATCTCAGCCTTCTGGCCTCCAACCCCGCCTGGACGGTTGTTTTCTCTCTGGACGGGCAGTATGGCGGCGAGGATTTCGACCTTCGCCAGGCTTTGCGGGAGGAAGGTTTCGACCTTGGGCAGGACACCCTGACCGTCGCACAGCATGGGCAATCCCTCTACCGGGCCGGGCCGGGCGCAGCCCTCTACCACGCCGAGCTGGGCAGCGCCGATCTGGTTATTCGCCAAGCCCCGGACGCCCCCACCCAGCTGCTGCTGAACCGCACCCCTCTGCAAAAAGTGGAAAACGGGCTGAACATTCTGGTGTACAGCCCCTTTGCCGATACCCTGGTGGACAGCGTGGGCTTCGACGCGTCAGGCGACGGGGTTGCGGTGAGGTAGGGGACGAGGGACGAGGGACGTTCAGGGGCTGCGCCCCTGAAACCCTGCCCGGGGCTATCGCCCCGGACCCCTTCTTCCCCGCGCTGCGCGCGGGGAAAGGATGGATTTAGGTGAAAAGAATCGCAAACCAAAAACCGTACAAAAAAGGCCCGGGGAAATGTCTCCCGGGCCTTTGCTTGCTTCGTGTTTCGCGCTTCGCGCCCTATTCGCCGATCAGCTCCCGCACGGAAAGGCTTTTGATGTGCCACTGGTTGTTTTCCTTCACCAAGCTGGCGGAATATTTGGCCCCCTGCCACCGGGGCGGCGTTTCAAAACTTTCCCCATACAAGGCCTTGGCCGCGTCGGCATTCTTCCCGTTCACCCGCCCGTCAATGCGGGGAATGATTTCGGTAAACTCCGCCCGGGCCGTGCTTTCCCAGGGCCAGCACCACATGGCGGTCATCTCCAGCCGGTGGTCGATGCCCCGCACCGTATAGTACAGGTACGGGCTTTTCCCGTCCAGCGCCAGCAGCAGGTTTTCGTCCCGCTGCAAATAGCTGCTTTGGAAAAACTTGTTCAGCTCCGCCGAGGTATCCTGCATCATGATGGTTTGCGCGCGCTTGGTCATACCGTCCTTCAGAACGATATAGATGTTGGTGGCGTTCATGGCATAGTAAAACACCACCGTAAACAGCCCCAAAAGCACGGTGATCAACAGGAGCCTTCCCGCCAGATACCAGATGAAACGGCGAAGCTTTTGCATGGGTTCCATTCCCCCTGTGGGCGTTTTGCCTCAAGCGTCATTATACAGGAAACCCGGCGTTTGCGCAACGCATGGCAAGGATTGGTGAAAAGCGGGAAAGGGCGGCGTCCGGCCCGCTTTTTTTACAATCCGGCTTCCCAGCCGGGCCGGCTGGCACTTGAAAACCAACGCGGCGTGTGTTATGCTTTCCATGTGCCATCGTCGCGGCGGAAAACGCCCGGGGGCGGTATGTCTAAGGAGGGTTCTATGGGGAAAACCACCCGTTTTTTATACGCTGTTTGCCTGTTGTCCGTGGTGCTCTGCCTGGCTCCCGCCAGGGCTTCCTCTTTCACCGGACAAAGCTATGCCATTTTTTCCCAGTATTACAAGGACGACGTTCGCTTCATCAACGATAACGACAACCGGCATCTGCTGCCGCTGGTGCTGGCCAAGCGCGAAAGCCAGCTTGCGGACGGACGAATTTTTTACGAACTGATCGGCGATACCCTGACGGCGGTGATCAGCACCGACCCCACCGGCGAGATCATCGAAAGCTGCGTCATCACGCTGACCGCGCCTTCGGGGCTTGAATACGGCTCCGCTTTGTACAACGACTTTGCCATTTCCGGCTACCACAGCTATGCCCTGCTGATGGCCATGCATGCCGATCCGGACCCGGCCCGGCGCTATCAGCTGGTCACGGAGGTGGTAAGCGGCATGGCCGCCGGCAACGGTAGCTACACCCGCCAGGTGGGGGTCTACACCCTTACCTGCACCCGGCAGGAAAGCGTGGCCGTGCTGGACTTTCAAAACAGCCGCATCGAAACCACCCCCACGCCGGACCCTTCTTTAAAGCCGGACGGGGAGGGCACGGGCGGCATTCCGCTGGACACGGAAGCCGACGAGCAAAGCGGTCTGCTCTAAATGGGCGGTTGCCCTGTGTTTACGCCTTTTTTGACTGTCTCTGTCGAATGTCAGAAAAAGTTTATTATTTTCCAGAAAATGTAACTCAGCCGTAACCGATGAATGATATACTAACGCTGTATCGAACATGAGGCCGAAGACTATGTCACGGCTCATCGCTGGGAGGAAGAAGAAATGCGTACGTTCCGCAAAACACTTGGATTTTTGCTTGCAATCGTATTGTGCTTTGCGCTTGCTATGCCCGCTATGGCTGCAACCCGCTATATCAGCAATGTCGTGATTGTGATGCCGCCGTCCCATCCCGTGGCAACGCCCACGCCGAAAGTGGCGACGCCGGAACCTTCGGCGACCCCTGACCCCAACGCCACGTTGGACCCGAATGCCACGTTGGACCCCAACGCGACTTTGGACCCCAATGCCACGTTAGACCCCAACGCCACGTTGGACCCTAACGCGACGCTGGATCCCAACGCCACGCCGGACCCCAACGCGACGTTAGACCCTAACGCCACCCTGGACCCGGACGCGACGCTGGACCCGGACGCCACCTTAGACCCGGATGCGACGCTGGAACCCAGCGCGTCTCCGGAAGCCACCGAAACGCCGGTGCCGGAAGAGGATGGTTATGCCTTGCCTGATGGCGCCAGCGTGAACATTGTGGCCACCGTTCGCCAGCAGGGCGACGTGCCCGCCTATGGCGACTTGGTCCGCTTGGATTCCACCCTGGTGGGCCTGGAGGGCTTCAATGTGGATCTGCAATGGCAGCAATGCAAAAACGGCCACTGGATGGATCTGGTGGGCGCCACCGATACCAGCTTCACGTTTGTGCTGACCGAAGAAAACGGCAGCGATTCCTGGAGGCTTTACGTAAAAGCGGACCGCGCCCAACCCCAGGCTGACCCCATGGCCGCGCCTCCTGCCGATGCCGAGCCTGCCCCTCAAACCGAGGTTGTGTAATTTCGCGTGAATACCAAGGCCCTCCGCGTCTTTTGATGCGGAGGGCCTTTTGATTTATTTGTCAAAGCAACCGACCTTTTTTTCTTTGAACCGAGTGAAACGCGGGTCAAAGAAAAAAAATCCTTGTTTTGCAAAACCTTTTAGGGGCCTCCATTTGACTGCGTTTCACGCGGTCAAATCAAGGGTTCAGGTTCAGGGCGAAGCCTGACAGGGATGCAAGGGGCAGCGCCCCTTGCCGTCTTTCCCCGTTCCCCTAATACCCGCCTTCCATTTCCTTCAAATTCTCTGGCTCCCGCAAGGTACCCTCGGCATAGCGTTTCTCGGCTTCCTCCATGATCTTTGCTGTGGCGGAAACGCCGCAGCGGGTGGCGCCAATGGCCCGGGCCGCCAGCACGGTGTCCAGGTCGCGAATGCCGCCGGAGCCCTTCACCTGCACATGGGCAGGCGACGCTGCCCGCATCAGCCGCAGGTCGTGCAGGATACAGCCGCCGCTGCCGTAGCCGGTACTGGTTTTCACCCAATCGGCGCCGGCCGCGGCGCATAGCTTGCAGGCCCGTTCCTTTTGCTCGTCAGTCAGGTAGCAGGTTTCCAAAATCACCTTCACTTTGGCGCCCTGGCTGTGGGCCAGATCGCAAACGGCCTGGATTTCCTCCTGCACATAGCGGTCCTCCCCGGCAATGAGCCGGCCGATGTTCAGCACCATGTCCAGCTCCTGGCAGCCGTCCTGAAGAGCCGCCCCGGCCTCCGAAAGCTTGCTCTCCGGCTTGTGGTTTCCGTGGGGAAACCCGATCACCGTGCAAACCTTCACGTCGCTTCCCTTCAGCATCTCCGCCACCAGGGGCATATCGGCAGGGCGGGCGCAAACGCTGGCCGTGTCATATTTCAGGGCAATTGCGCACCCACGGCGAACCTCTTCCTGGGTCAGGTTGGGCTGCAGGGTGCTGTGATCCAGCATTTTGGCGATGTCTTTGGGGGTCAGGCTCATCAAAACAACCTCCTTTTCGGCCCGTCGGGCCTGTGGGCCGGCGCATTCGTATGTTCAGCTGCCCATGCCATAGGGCTTGGTCCGAAACCAGAAGGGCGGGTAGTGCATGGTGGCAATGATGCACTCGCCGGTCTGCAACGCGGTTAGGTCCTCGTCCTCAATGATATATTGATCCATCACCTGCTCCACAATGCCCCGCACCTGCACCGAGGAGGTGAAGGTCTCCACCACCCGGTGGCGGCCATACAGGCCCTTCATGTGGTCGCGGCTGCGGCGGTCGTGCAGGCGAAAGGCCACGGTGGTGCCAAAGGAACACAGCAGGCTGGGCGTTACCGCCTCGCCATAGCAGGGCATCAGCTGGCTGATGCCCGCCGAGGCCAGCACAATTTTCAGGCCCTTGCTGCGCCCCAGCAGCAGCGCGTCCTCCAGGTGGGGCAGCCGGGGCAGCACCCCCGCGCCATCCAGCAGCAAATAAACGTTTCCTTCATTTTCCGTCCGGCTGAGGGTTTCCTGCAGGCACAGGTCCATCAGGGTGGCGTAGATGGGCCGCAGCATGCCGCCGTGGGCCGCGTCGTAGCATACAAACACCACCTTGCCGCCCTTGCCCCGCACCAGGGGCCGCATGCCCAGGGTTCCCTCCTGCTTAAAGCGCCCCATCAGCAATTCCCTGGCGGCTTGCTGAAGCGCCGCCACAACGCCCAGGGTTTCGGCCGTGTCGGAGCTGCTCAGGTAGGAGGCCAGGGCCCTCAGGTCCGCCTCCCCCTCCACAATCTGCCGCATGCTGTCCAGGTCGAACCCGTCGATCAGCTCCCGCAGGGCCAGGTTGTTTTGCAAATCAGCCTCGTCCTGACGGCGAAGGTAGACGATCAGGGCCATCATCAGGTCCCGGGCCGCCATCTGATAAAAGGGCTGGGCCGCCCCGCGAATGCGTTCGTCAAACAAAAGATCGCACAGGGCGGAAGCGTCCTCCATCACCCGGCCGTCCTCGCAAAGCTCCGCAAACAGGTTCCAATGGGCCTCGCCGTTCTCGTCCGCCGCCCGTGCGTCGTCGGCAAACACCACATCCCCCTGCTGGTAAAAGGCCTGATGGTATTCTCCGGTGGGGTCAAACACCACCATGACGTCCGCGTCTGTCAAGTTGGCGCGAATGTTCCGGAACAGGTGGGACACCATGCTGCTCTTTCCCGTGCCGGGGCTGCCCAAAAGCAGCATGTGCCGGCTCAGCATGCTTTCCCCCACCGGCAGGTAGGCGCTTTTGCCGTTGCCGTCGGTGCCCACCAGCGCAAAGAACGCATCCGGGTCGCGGTAGGGAATGGTACGGGAAATTTGCAGGCCTTTGAGCACATTGCGCTGCTGCATGCGGACGCCTCCTTTGTGAAATGGAAGTTAAAGCGCCTGTTCAGGGTTTCTTTTCGTTTTTCCGCTGGAGAAGGGCGGCCATTTTGCCATCCTTGGACAAGATCTGCACCGGGCTTTCGCTTTCCCGGCGGACGATATACGCCAGCTTGGCGCTGGTCGCGCCTTCTTCCGGTTTTAGGCCATGCCCTAGGCTTTCAAAGGTGACCGGCCCCTGCCGGGGAGGCTTTGCGGGCATCGGGGGGGCTGGCTGCGCCTCCGTTTCTTCACCTTCCGGGGCTTGTTCGGGGTCGGTGGCTTGTTCCGGGGCGGCCCTATCCTCCGTGGGCGCTTCTTCCTGCGAAGAAGCCGGCTCCTCCGAAGAAATTTGCTCATCCCAAGCAACCTGCTCTTCCGATGCGGCCGGCTCCTCCGGCTGCATTGCTGCTTGCGGGGGTTGTTCTTCTTTCGCTTGGGGGGCCTCCGCCGGGCCTTGGCCCTCTGGCCTGGTTGCCTCCACGGCCTTCGGTTGGGCCTCCTGCGAAGCCTCCTGCCTGGCGGGCTGTTCCGGCTCCCGCGCCCTTTCCTCCGCCCTGGGTGGGGCCTCGGCTGCGGGCGGCGCGTACGCCTCCGCGTAGCTCATGCGCAGTACGTTGTTGCGCATGGCATAGCCGCTTTCAATGCTTTGCTCCCGCTGGGCGTCCACCGCAAAGGCGATGGGCTCCCGCAGGTCCTCCTCCGCCCCGCCCTCCCGCTGCAAACGCCGGCGGCGAAGATAGTCGATATCCGCGTCATAGCCGCTTACCTGGCCGTGGCGCAGCTTCGTGCTTTGCTCTACCTGGCCCTCCATGGTCTGTACCTTTTCGTCCAGCAGCTGCCGGGCCTTCTCATAGGCGCGGCTGCCTTCCGCCATCTGGCCTAGGGCCGCCTCCCGGCGGTACATGGCGTCCACCAGCTTGCCCTTGCTTTCCTGCAGGGCCGCCATCAAAAGGCCCCGCCGAAACTCCTGGGGCTGCACGCCGGTGTTTTCCACCGTCAGTTCCAGCTCCTCCGGGGCCAGCTTCCGCTGGCGGATCAGCTCCCGGCTGTCGGCGATGAACACCTGCCTACCAATCATGCCCAGGGGATTCATGCCCCCACCGTAGGCCGGGTTGTTTAGCACATCGCCAGACATCATGGGCACTTCCCGGTCCCGCACCACCACGGCCCGCAGGGCGTCCGGATAACGCCCGCCGCCGGTGGCCGGGTCATACGCCGGGGCAATCTGGTAGCCCTCGCACAGCCGGGCCATATCCACGGCCATGCGCTGCTTGCTCACATACTCGCTCAGGTCCTGATAGGGAATCCAAAAATCGCTGATGTAGTCGTTTTCCTGAAAGCAGGGCTGCACCAGCCGGGCCGTGTGCCGGGTGACCGGGGATACGTCAAACGTATCGCAGGCATACCGTTGGGGCACATACTGCCACAGGTGCTCCACCCGCTTGGCGCTCTCCGTGTACAGCCCGGCGGCGGGGGCGTCGCTTTGCAGGCTCTTGGCAATGCTCAAATCCTGCAACATGCGGCCCAGCTCGCCTTGGGAAATCATCACCGGCTCCAGCCCGGTCAGCGCCAGGTATTCCTCGGCGAAAAGCTCCGGCTGATAGCCCTCCCCCGCCGCGATGCGGTTTTTGGCGTACTGCAAAAACTGCTCCGCCTGCCGGGTGATGCCAAGGGCGCGTTCCGCCTCTTTCAGCACGCCGCCCCCCCGGGGATAGATGCTTTCCGGCACGGCCACGGCCTGAGGCCCGCCGCCGATCAAATAAATGTTCAGCTTTTCTCCCAAAAAGGGCTGGTACTGCGGAAAGGCCATTACCCAGGCCTTGTCCACCGTCATCACGCCCCGGCCCTGAAAACGCCCCTCATAGTCAAAATTCCGCGCATGGTTGTCGTCCGCGTACAGGGCGGGCATCTGCTCGTATAGCTTGCGGTGGTACTCCGTGGGGTCGATGGAAAAGCCGGAGGCGGCCATTCTGCCGCCGGCGCTGTTGCCCGCGTAATCCATGTTTTGGATCAGCTCAAAGGGAAACAGGGGCAAAAAGGCCGAAAACCGTTCAGGCACGTCAAAATCGGCCTGCGCGAAGGCCTGCTTGGCAAGGCCGAAAAGCTCGGCCCTGGAAAGCCCCGCGTAGCTGACAATGCTGTTTTGACGCCTGGTTTTCAGCATTCGGCCGTTCCCCTCTCATGGTTTACAGATCATACACAAATTTCAGTTTGGGCAGCAGCCTGTCCACCGTCAGCTTCAAAAAGAGCAATTCGCTCTCCCGGCCCACCCGCTGGATATAGGCCTGGCCGTCCTCCGCCCGCAGCATAATCAGCAGCGGGTCGCCGCCGTCGCAGGTGGCGGCCATGCAAAAGGCCAACGGCTGCCCGGGATGCTCCCGCTGGTACAGCAGTGCTTCCTCAAAGGCCCGGGCCGGGGGCGTGGTCTCTGTGTTTTTATAGGTTTCAAACACCCGGTTGTACAAAAAACTCAGGGGGCTGTTCATGGGCGCCACGGGGAGATGAAACCGGATCTCCAAAAACTGGCACATGGACAAATAGGCCACCACGCTGGCATGAAAACGCCCCGCGTGCTCGCCCAGGGGCACCTTGCCGTCCTTCCAGGGCACCGGTTGCCAAAACACATATCCCGGCCGCTGGCAGCCAGGAAGCACCAGCTTTTCATCCATGGGAACCCGCAAAAAAGTAAGCGGCCTGCGTCCGGTTTCCTTGATGGCCGTTTGCTGAAAGCGGATCAGATAGTCACGCATGATGGGGGCCAATGCCGCCTGCATGAGCGTCCCTCCCTGAGATTGATGTGAGCGCGGCTCGCCGCCTCCGTCACCGGTACAAAACCCGCGCCACGGCGTTGCCCAGCCGCGGGTCGGTGCTGATGGAAAGGCTGGCTGCCTCGCTTTTGAACAGCGTATTGCGCCGGGTGTCCGGGCAGGGGTCCTTCAGGCAGAACAGCTCAAAGAAAAAAGCGCGCTGCTGGTCCGCCGTTGGCGCGGCCCGTTGCCCCACGGCGCACACCGTCAGGCAAACCTCCGCCAGCCTGTCCTCCCGCAAAAAGCAGATTAGCCCCAGGCTGCCCCCCCGCACCCCGCAGGCCGGAAAGGCGATGATCCCCGCCTCGCCCAGGTCCGGCGAGGAGCCCCCCGCCGCCGTCAGCACCTTGAATAAAGCCTCGCGTTCCATGCGGGCTTCCAAGTGCAAACCGTTTTCAAATGTAAGGCTCCCGGTTTTCTCGTCGAAAAACGGCATAGGTGCCGCTCCTTTGCGATTGCTTCGGCAAAAACAGGGCAAACTACCGTGTGCTTTGCCGGGTCGTGCAGGGTCAGGGGTATGGGGAAAGCCAAGCGCACCGTGTATCCCCACTATGCAGTCTATCATCGCGGATAAGGCCTGTCAACTAGCCGTAGTAGATTTTAACGCATATTTCGCCAGTATCCGCTGTATCTAGTAGCGCTACCCGCCTTGCTATTTTCTGGGAATCGGGGTATACTGGACGTTGAACCATACATTATAAAACAACCTTCCCCCGGGAATCCGGAAAGCACGCTTTCCTTTCCCGCTTTCCCCCGATCCTATTTGACAAGGAGACTGACCATGGCCCGATTGTTTGGAACCGACGGCGTGCGCGGCATTGCCAATGTGGAGCTCACCTGCGAGCTGGCCTTCAAATTGGGGCAGGCCAGCGCGGCAGTGCTGGCCAGCGATGTGCACCGCCCCACCATTTTGGTAGGCCGGGACACCCGCATCAGCGGCGAAATGCTGGAAAGCGCCCTGGTGGCGGGCATTTGCAGCGTAGGCGCCCGGGCGGTGCTGGTAGAGGTGCTGCCCACCCCCGCCATCGCCTACCTCACCCGCTATTACGAGGCCGACGCCGGCGTGGTGATCAGCGCCAGCCACAACACCGTGGAATACAACGGCATCAAATTTTTTGACAAGAACGGCTACAAGCTTCCAGACGCCATTGAGGACAAGATCGAAGAGCTGGCGCTTTCCGGCCTGCCCGCCGACATCGAAATGCCCGTGGGGGGCCGGGTGGGCCGCCCTGTGCACCAGCGCAACGCCACCCGCCGGTACGTGGACTTTGTGAAGGAAACCACCTCCGTGCGCCTGGACGGCCTGCACGTGGTGCTGGACTGCGCCCAGGGCGCCAGCTACGAGGTGGCCCCCATGGTGTTCAAGGAATTGGGCGCCCAGGTCAGCTGCTATTACCACGAGCCTGACGGCACCAACATCAACGAAAACTGCGGCTCCACCCACCCCCAGCGCCTTTGCGAACTGGTGCGGGAGTTGGGCGCCGACGTGGGCTTTGCCTTTGACGGCGACGCCGACCGCCTGATGGCCGTGGACGAACGGGGCCAGCTGATCAACGGCGACCAGGTGCTGGCCATACTGGCCCTGCACATGAAGGACGCAGGCCGCCTTCGGGCAAGCACCGTGGTGGCCACCGTCATGAGCAACATGGGCCTGGACATGGCCATGAAAAAGCACGGCGTCAAGCTGGAAAAAACCAAGGTGGGCGACCGCTATGTGCTGGAAAAAATGCTGGCCGACGGCTATGTGCTGGGCGGCGAGCAAAGCGGCCACGTCATTATGCTGGACCACAACACCACCGGCGACGGCCTGGTGACCGCCGTCCACGTGATTACCGCCATGGTCTCCGCCCAGCAGCCCCTAAGCCGCCTGGCCTCCGTCATGCAGATGATGCCCCAGAGCCAGTACGCCGCCAACGTGAACGACAAAAAGAAGTTCGATTTTGACAAACATCCCACCATCGCCGCCATGATCAAAGACCTGGAAGCCAAATACAAGGACAAGGGCCGCCTGGTGATCCGCGCCAGCGGCACCGAGCCCTGCGTTCGCGTGATGATCGAAGGCCCGGACCAGCGGGAAATGGACCGGGACGTTTTCACATTAAGCAAGCTGATCGAAAAAGAGCTGGCGTAACGGGGGGACGGGGACAAGGGACGGTTTAGGGGGGGGGGGGGGGGGGGGGGGGGGGGGGGGGGGGGGGGGGGGGGGGGGGGGGGGGGGGGGGGGGGGGGGGGGGGGGGGGGGGGGGGGGGGGGGGTGGGGGGGGGGGGCGG
>JAVBTE010000116.1:0-7866 GCA_031556335.1 Eubacteriales bacterium
GTGGCCAGATAGCTGAAGGGAAATTGCAGCGTATCATAGCAGCCGCTTTCCACCGCCTCCCGGGCGACGGAAAGGCGGTGGTTGGTGATGCCGATGAAGCGGATTTTCCCCTGCCGCTTCGCCTCCAGCGCCGCATCGAAAAGGCCGCTTTCGTCGCCGGGCCTGGGGCAAAACCCGGGATTGTGGAATTGGTACACGTCGATATAGTCGGTTTTCAGCATCCGCAGGCTTTCTTCCAGATGCTTCCAAAATTCGTCCGCGTTTTGCGCCCCGGTCTTGGTGGCGATGTACAGCTGCGGACGCACATGGGCAAACGCCCGGCCCATCTTTTCCTCGCTGTCGGAATAGGCGCGGGCCGTATCAAAAAAAGTGACGCCGCCGTCAAACGCTTTTTGAAGAAGCCTGACGGCGCTGTCCATGGCGACCCGCTGCACCGGCAACGCGCCAAATCCGTTTTTGTCCACCGTGATGCCGGTGCGGCCCAGGGTTACCGTGGGCATGGTCATCGCTCCTTTGCGCTCGGCGTATTTTTCACAGTATACCATAATTTTTTCCGCAAATCCCCATCATTTTACGCGGATTTAACAACGCGCAAATGTGGGCATAATCTTTACGACTTATACTGTGCGTGTACAAAGAACACAAAGCAAGAGGAGAAAGAGAAGAATGAAGAAGATGATGGGGATTCTTACAAGCATCGTTTTGGTTTGCGGCATGGCGGGCTGCGCCTTCGCGGCGTTTGACCCCGCCGGCGAAATTACCGTGGTGAGCCGCGAAGAAGGCAGCGGCACCCGGGGGGCCTTTGTGGAACTGCTGCAAGTGGAAAAAAAGGATGAAAGCGGCGAGAAAATCGACTACACCACCGAGGAAGCCATCATCACCAACAACACCGCCGTGATGATGACCACCGTTTCCGGCAACGACAGCGCCATCGGCTATGTAAGCCTGGGCTCTTTAAGCGACATGGTGAAGGCCCTGAAAGTGGACGGCGTGGAAGCCACCGTCGAAAACATCAAGTCCGGCGAGTACAAGGTATCCCGTCCCTTCAACATCGCCACCAAAGAGGGCCTCTCCGAAACCGCGAAGGACTTCATCGCCTACATTCTCAGCGCCCAGGGCCAGGAAGTGGTCTTGAAAAGCGGCTACATTCCCCTGGACAACGCGCCCGCCTACGCGGGCAAGCAGGTGGCCGGCAAAATTGTGGTGGCCGGGTCCTCCTCGGTAACCCCGGTCATGGAAAAGCTGAAAGAAGCCTACGGGGCCGTCAACCCCAACGCGGAGGTGGAAATTCAGCAGAGCGATTCCACCACCGGCATGCAAAGCGCCATGGACGGCATTTGCGACATCGGCATGGCCTCCCGTCCGCTGAAAGACAGCGAAGTGGAAGCGGGGCTTACCTCCACCACCATCGCCATCGACGGCATCGCCATCATCGTGAACCTGGAAAACACCACGGATTCCCTCACCGCTGAACAGACCCGCAAAATTTTCACCGGCGAAGTCACCACCTGGGCCGACGCGGCGCAGTAACCGGCGGAATAGGACAGGATCGTGATGAACATGCAACTTTGGAAGGGAAACCATCAACTGAGCGAAAAGGCCATGCGGGGCGTGTTCTGCGCCGCCGCATGCGCCTCCATCCTGGCGGTGTTCCTGATTTGCTTCTTCCTGCTGGCCAGCGGTTTGCCCTTCTTTGGCAAGGTGAATGCCCTTTCCTTTCTGGCGGGCCAAAAATGGAAGCCCGCCAACGAAATCTTCGGCATTCTGCCCATGATCATTGGCAGCATTTATGTAACGGCGGGCGCGCTGCTTCTGGGCGCTCCCATCGGAATGATGGCCGCCATTTTTCTGGCGCGCTTCTGCCCCATGGCGCTTTACCGCTGGCTGAAACCGGCCGTGTCGCTGCTGGCGGGCATTCCTTCGGTGGTGTATGGTTTCTTTGGGCTTACCACCGTGGTGCCCTTAGTTCGCAACGCCTTCGGCGGGAACGGAAACAGCATGCTGGCCGCGTGCATCCTGCTGGCGATGATGATTTTGCCCACCATGATCCAGGTGGCGGAATCCGCGATTCGCACAGTACCAGCAAGTTATTTTGAAGGCAGTCTTGCCCTGGGCGCAACCGAAGAGCGAAGCGTGTTTAAGGCCGTGGTGCCGGCCGCCAAAAGCGGCATACTGGCGGCGGTCATTTTGGGCGTTGGCCGGGCCATTGGCGAAACCATGGCCGTGATGATGGTGGCCGGAAACCAAGCCCGCATGCCCGCCGGGCTCCTCAAGGGCCTGCGGACCCTGACGGTGAACATCGTGATGGAAATGGGCTATGCCACAGACCTGCACCGGGAGGCGCTCATTGCCACGGGGGTGGTGCTGTTTGTGTTTATTTTGCTGATCAATTTGCTATTTTCCGTGCTCGTCAGGAGGCAGGCCCAATGAACAAGCCCGTCCGCTTTTTTCGATACTTTCTGCGGCATCCCCTTTCCGCGCTGCAAAAGGCGCTTTGCTGGCTGGCCGCGCTGTGCGTTGTGGCCGCGCTTTTCCTGGTGGTGGGCGATATCCTCCTGAAAGGGGCGCCCAATCTTTCTTTCAGTTTGTTTTCCCCCACCTACAACAGTGAAAACGTCAGCATGCTGCCCGCCATTGTAAACACCCTGCTCATTACCGGGCTATCCCTTTTGGTGGCGGTGCCCCTGGGCGTGGGCGGCGCCATTTACCTGGCGGAATACGCCAAAAAGGAAAGCAAGCTGGTAAAGGTGGTGCGGGTGACGGCGGAAACCCTCTCCGGCATTCCCTCTATCATTTACGGCCTTTTCGGCATGATTCTGTTCGTCATCTCACTGGGCTTCGGCTATTCGCTGCTGGCGGGCTCCCTCACCCTGGCGGTGATGATTTTGCCCCTCATTTTGCGCACCTCCGAGGAGGCGCTTCTGTCCGTGCCGGAAAGCTACCGGGAAGGCAGCTTTGGCCTGGGGGCCGGACGGCTGCGCACGGTGACGCGCATCGTCATGCCTTCCGCCGGGCCCGGCATTCTGGCCGGGGTGATTTTGGCCATTGGCCGGGTGATGGGCGAAACCGCCGCGCTCATCTACACCGCCGGCACCGTGCCCGACTTTCCCAAAAACCTGCTTTCCTCCGGCCGGAGCCTGGCCGTGCATATGTATGTGCTCTCCGGCGAAGGGCTGCACACCCAAGAAGCCTATGCCACCGCCGTGGTGCTTTTGGTGGTGGTGGCAGGCACCAACGCGCTCAGCGCCTTTGTGGCGAAAAAACTGACAAGAGGCTGACGATGGAAAAGATTGAAATTCGGAATGTGGACCTGTTTTATGAAAAGTTCCAGGCGCTGAAACACGTGAATCTCAGCATTTCGCAAAACGAGATCATGGCGTTCATCGGACCTTCCGGCTGCGGAAAATCGACGCTTTTGAAAACGTTGAACCGCATGAATGATTTGGTCGCGGGCTGCAAAGTAACAGGAGAAATCTTGCTGGACGGTGAAAACATCTATGGCGACGGGGATGTGAACCTGCTGCGCAAGCGGGTGGGCATGGTGTTCCAAAAGCCCAATCCCTTCCCCATGAGCGTGTACGACAACATCGCCTATGGCCCCCGCACCCACGGCACGCGGGGCAAGGCGCGGCTGGACGAAATTGTGGAGCGATCCCTGCGCAGCGCGGCCATCTGGGAGGAACTGAAAGACCGGATGCAAAAAAGCGCCATGGGGCTTTCCGGCGGCCAGCAGCAGCGGCTTTGCATCGCCCGGGCGCTGGCCGTAAAGCCGGAGGTGCTCTTGATGGACGAACCCACCTCGGCCCTGGACCCCATTTCCACCTCCAAAATTGAGGAACTGGCCATGGAGCTGAAAAAGGAGTACACCATCGTGATGGTGACCCACAACATGCAGCAGGCGGTGCGGGTGTCCGACAAGACGGCGTTCTTCCTGCTGGGCGAGATCATCGAGGCCGGCGAAACCCAGAAAATCTTTTCCGTGCCCAAGGACCAGCGCACCGAGGACTACATCACAGGGAGGTTTGGCTGATGCGGAGCCGCTTTGACGAACAACTGGAACAATTGGGGCAAGAGATGATCGCCATGGGCGCGATGGTGGAAAGCGCCATCGAAAAAGCCTGCGACGCGCTGCTTCGGCAAGACCTGGAACTGGCCCGCGCCGTCATGACCTCCGACCACATCGTGGACCGGAAGGAGCGGGACATTGAGGCCCTGTGCCTGCGCCTTCTTTTGATGCAGCAGCCCGTGGCAAGGGATTTGCGGCTGGTATCCTCCGCCCTGAAAATGATTACGGACATGGAGCGCATCGGCGACCAGGCGGCGGATATTTCAGAAATCGTCACCTTTTTGGGGCAAGCGCCGCTCATCAAAAGGCCGGATCACATTCGGGAGATGGCCACGGCCACCATGGGCATGGTGCACAAAGCTATCGACGCCTATGTAACCCGGGACGTACTGATGGCCCGGGAAGTGGTGGCCAGCGACGATATTGTGGACGACCTGTTCACCACGGTGAAAAACGAGCTGATCGACCTGCTCTCCAAGGATGCTTCCCTGGGCCAGCAGGCGCTGGACCTTTTGATGATCGCCAAATACTTCGAGCGCATCGGCGACCACGCCGTCAACATTGCCGAGTGGGTGGAGTTTTCCGCCACCGGCCTTTACAAGGGAGACGTGCTGTCATGATCTATCTGGTGGAAGATGACCGCAGCATTCGGGATTTGGAGTGCTATGCCCTGACCCAGGCCGGGTTTGAAAACCGGGGGTTTGAAAACGGCCGGCTGTTTTGGAATGCGCTGGAAGAGCTGATTCCAAGCCTTGTGCTGCTGGATGTGATGCTGCCCGGGGAGGACGGCTATGCGCTGCTGAAAAAGCTGCGACAGGACCCGCGCACCCGGAAGCTGCCGGTGATCATGGTCACCGCCAAAGGCGAGGAAATGGACAAGGTGCAAGGGCTGGACGGCGGCGCGGACGACTATGTGGTGAAGCCCTTTGGGGTGATGGAGCTAATCTCCCGGGTGAAGGCCGTGCTGCGCCGGGCGGAAGCGGAAAAGCCCGCTTTGCTCAGCGCCGGGGGCGTTACCATGGACGTGGCCCGCCATGCCGTTTCGGCAGGCGGCAGGCCCATCGAACTGACCCATATGGAATTTGAGCTGCTCCGCTATTTTCTGGAAAACCAGGGCCTGGCCTTAAGCCGGGAAAAGCTGCTGGACGCGGTGTGGAGCATGGATTATTTGGGCGACACCCGCACGGTGGACGTGCACATCCGCATGCTGCGGCAAAAGCTGGGGGCCTGCGGCGACATCCTTTTGACGGTGCGGGGCACCGGATACCGGTTGGAGGCGTAGCATGCAAAAGAAAATCATGATCCGGCTGATGGGCCTTTCGCTGATTGTGGCGCTTTTGATGGTAGGCCTGGCTTCGGCGGCCTTTTATGTCTCTTTCGAGCAGCAGCTGTATACCGAGCTTCGGCAGGAGGCTTCCTTGCTTGCCTCCCTGCTGGAGCCGGAGGAAAACGAAGTGGCGCTTCTTGAAACCATGACCTTTCCCAACCGGGTAACCCTGACGGACGCGGCGGGCAAGGTGCTGTTTGACAGCCAGTCCGACGCCAGCAAAATGGAAAACCACCTGGGCCGGGAGGAGATCATGGAGGCCGCCGAAAGCCCGGAAGGCGGCTTTGCCAAACGGCGTTCCGACACGCTTTTTGAAGAGCAGATTTACTACGCCATCCACATGAAGGACGGCCTTTATTTGCGCCTGGCCGCGTCGCAAAAAACCGTGGGCGGCCTGATGGGCCAAATGCTGGGCCGGGTGATGTTGGGCATGCTGGCCATTGCGGCGCTGGCGGCCATCCTGTCCCGGCATCTGACCCGCAAGCTGATCGCCCCCATCAACGGGATGAATTTTGACGATCCTTTGAGCAACGAAGTCTACGACGAATTCTCCCCCATGCTGCGGCGCATGGCGGAGCAAAACCAGAAGATCGATTTGCAGATGAAGGCCCTGGCCGCCAAGCAAGCGCAAATGAACACCTTAATTGAAAACATGCGGGAAGGGCTTTTGATGATGGACATGAAGCAGCGGGTGCTGACCATGAACAAAAGCGCCGCCGGCATTTTGCAAACCAGGCGGGAGCCCGACGGCAAAGCCACACTGATGGAGCTGAGCCGGAACACGCTGCTCAGCCACATCGTCAGCGCCGCAAGCCAAAACGGCAGCGCCCACGAGGAAATGGTGGTGGCAGGCCGGGCATACCGGGTCAGCGCCAGCGTGGTGGGCCGGGATCAGGGCATGGTGCTGCTGTTTCAAGACGATACCGACGCGCGGGAGGCAGAGCAGGCCCGCAAGCGCTTTACCGCCAACGTGTCCCACGAGCTGCGCACGCCCCTCACCGCCATCAGCGGCTATGCCGAGCTGATCGACCAGGGCATGGCTAGGCCCGAAGACATCCCCTCCTTTGCCCACAAAATCCATCAGGAAAGCCGGCGGCTGCTGTCCCTGGTGGAGGACATCCTGCGCCTGTCCCGGCTGGATGAAGGCAACGTGCACGGCCAGTGGAATGCCGTGCCGGTTCTTGGGCTGGCCCAAAGCGCCGCGGAGGGCTTGAAAGAACTGGCGGCATCCCGGGAGGTTGCCGTGACGGTGGAGGGCGACCCGGACGCCATGGTGCAGGGCGACCCCATCCTGCTGGAGGAAATGCTGCGAAACCTGATGGAAAACGGAATCAAATACAACAGCGCAAGCGGCTTTGTCAAGGTGCGCATCGCCACAGAAAAAGAGGGATGCGTGGCCACTGTGCAGGACAACGGCATCGGCATTCCCAAAGAGCACCAAAGCAAGGTGTTCGAACGTTTTTACCGGGTGGACAGCAGCCGCTCCAAGGCCACGGGCGGCACCGGCCTGGGGCTTTCCATTGTGAAGCACGGCGCGGAATACCACCACGCTTCCGTGGAGATCGAAAGCGAGCCTGGAACTGGCACCACGGTCACCCTGCGGTTTCCCAAAACGGAGGAAAAAGAGGTCGGTCCCTCGTAAGAAAGTAGAAAAGCGTTCTTTTCACGGCCCTATATTGCGTTCAATTCGTCCATCAGGGCATTCATGGCCTCGTCTTCGCCCCGGTACAGCAAAATATACCTCAGCCCCAGGGCCGCCACCTTGCCGTCCTCCGGCTCCTTGCAAAACTGCTCCGCCAGCTGCTTGGCCCGGTTGCTTGTATCAAAATAAACAAGCAGCTCCTGGCCGCCCTCCAGCATGACGCTGTACCAGACGGTTTCGTTGTAGATGGGCACCGCCTCGGAGCGCCCCGTGTCGGAAAGCGGCGTCACCGTGGCCGTGTGGCCTTTTTCCGCCAGCGTGTCCGTCAGAAGCTTGAACTGTTCGTTAGGCGTCTCCTGGTGGCAGGCGCACAGGCAAAGGGCGGCCGCCAAAAGCACCGAAAGCCCCATCCACCGTTTTGCGCCCCGCGTTTTTTGCGCCGCCTTCATCTTTGGCATTCCCCCACCCGTTTGTTTCCTAAAGTATAACACAAGAAAAATCCCCTGTCGATTCCGCCGCCGACCAGGGGATTTGTGTTACAATGTCACCAGCGGGAAAGCAAGCACGCTTTTCGCCCGAATGGAGGAATCCCCATGCGTTGTTCCTGCCCCCAATGCGATGTGTACATGATTCAATCCGAAAAGGGAAGCCCGGCCTGCTGCTGCCCCGAATGTGGCTACCGCTGCAACGCCTGCATGGGCACCGGCACCGTGGTCAGCCGGGAAGAGCTTTTGGCCCTGAAACAATTCCCCTGGCGAGAGGTGCGCTTTGAGGACGACAGGCCGGAAGAAGAATAGGTCTTTGCTCCTTAAACCCGCCAAAATCCTAAAG
>JAVBTE010000070.1:0-26254 GCA_031556335.1 Eubacteriales bacterium
TGTGGGGGGTGTGGTGTATAAACGAAAAGCCCGCGCTCGCGGGCTTTTCGTTTAGGTGGCAAGCTGCGGTGTCTTGCCGGGTTTGGTGCGGCCAAGAGGACTTGAACCTCCATGTCCTTGCGAACACTAGAACCTGAATCTAGCGCGTCTGCCAATTCCGCCATGGCCGCATGCAAAGGAGTAAAGTGGTGGATGGGGGTGGATTCGAACCACCGAAGTCTGTGACGGCAGATTTACAGTCTGCTCCCTTTGGCCACTCGGGAACCCATCCATGATGATTGGAGCTGGCGATGGGACTTGAACCCGCAACCTGCTGATTACAAATCAGCTGCTCTGCCAATTGAGCTACGCCAGCATGGTGAGCCCACCGGCATGAAAAAAATTGGCGACCCGGAAGGGGCTCGAACCCTCGACCTCCAGCGTGACAGGCTGGCATTCTAACCAACTGAACTACCGGGCCGTGTGCTGGTGGGCCTTCAGGGACTTGAACCCCGGACCAACCGGTTATGAGCCGGCCGCTCTAACCAACTGAGCTAAAGGCCCATAGCCATGAAAAAAGGTGGTGACTCCTACGGGACTCGAACCCGTGTTACCGCCGTGAAAGGGCGGTGTCTTAACCGCTTGACCAAGGAGCCTTGCATCGCGGGGGACCCTTCGTCCACCCATGGCGGCCTCACAGCCAAGCCGGAGGATCGGGGGAATGTTGGTCGGGGTGAAGGGATTTGAACCCCCGGCCCCATGCTCCCAAAGCACGTGCGCTACCAGACTGCGCTACACCCCGGTGACCGCTTCATAAGCGACGAATTGTATTCTACACGAACCCTCTATTCTTGTCAAGTAGGAAACCGCAAAAAAATGAACGGAAATCAGCATCGCCTTCCTCTTGCAAACCGAATTGCGTTCCTGGCGGTTTCCCTGTATAATGGGGTCATCGAAAACGTTCTTTCCTTCCATACAGATGCTGATCTCATCTTTCCAATTTCACGGAAGAGGTGACACGTCCATGCAACGGTCTGCCACCAAAAACGGGGTTCTGCTGGGGATTTTGGGTTTCCTTTTAATTGTTTGCATCATTTTGATGGTGGTGATGAACAACCATACCCAGACGGAAATTTTCTGGGCCAATCAGCGGGAAAAGCTCACGTTGATCACCCAGACCTGCACGTCGGAAGTGAATGCCTGGGTGCGCCAGCAAATGGCCATGGTGGCCCACCTGTCCGGGGAATACCTCGGCGGGCGGCGGGTGGACCGGGCGGATATCGAGGCCGGGCTGAACCGCCTGGCTGGGGAAAACCCGCACCTCCTTTCGGCGTATATCATTCTGGGCAATACCCTGTCTTATTTCAGCGGCGTGGACCCCATCACGGCCCATTCCTTCACCAGCGACGACTGGTATCTGGACGCCAAAAACGCCGGGGGCGCCATCATTTTTTCCGAACCATACCTGGAGCCCATCTCCGGCGAGCTGGTGGTGTCCTGCCTCAAGTCTTTCAAGGCCCGAAGCGGCATCACCGGCATCGTGGGCGTCGACATTTCCCTGGAGGAGCTCAACGCCCAGGTCAGCGCCCTGCATCCGTCCCAAAACGGCGGCGTGTATCTGGCGTCCGCCAAGGGCAAGGTGATGACCTACGCCGCCGATAGCGCCTTCATGCCGAAAATTGTGGACGGGCAGGCGGTTTTCCTCTCCGCCCAGGCGGTGCTCAGCCAGGTGCGGGTGTTGCAAACCTTCGACCGGTTTTTGCCCCTGGGCATCCAAATGGAGCGCATTTACGACTATGACGGCAAAGAAAAATACGAGGCCGTCACCTTCCTGCCCCAAACCGGCTGGATGCTGGGCGTAAACATCCCCATTTCCGACTATGCCGAGGCGGTGGCAGAGGTGATCAGCCACCAGTTGCCGCTCATTTTGCTGGCGGTGCTGATGTCCCTGCTCAGCATTGGCGCGGCGTTTTTGATGATCGCAAGCGCCCGCAGAACCCAGACCCTGCGCCGCAGCGCGGAAATGGCCCAGGTGGCCAGCAAAACCAAAAGCGATTTCCTCTCCCGCATGAGCCACGAAATGCGCACGCCCATGAACGCCATCATCGGCATGGCCAAGATCGCCGAGGGCACGGAGGACCTGGAAAAGGTGCGCCACTGCCTTTCCACCATCGATTCCGCCTCCGACCAGCTGCTGGGCATCATCAACGACGTGCTGGACATGTCCAAGATTGAGGCGGGCAAGTTCGAGCTGGACAGCGCCCCCTTCAACCTGGAAAAAATGCTGATGAAGCTTTGCAACCTCATTCTGGACAAGACCGAGGCCAAGGGCCAGAAGCTGAGCGTGGTGTTTGGCCCCAGCATGGGGGTTCACTACGTCGGCGACGAATTGCGCCTTTCCCAGGTGATTACCAACCTGCTTTCCAATGCCGTCAAGTTCACCCCGGAGGGAGGCGCCATCACCCTGACGGTGAGCGAGGTGCAGCGGGAGCAGGACCACAGCCTTTTGCGCTTCCAGCTGCAAGATACGGGCATCGGCATCAGTCCGGAGCAAATCGGTCGCCTGTTTCAGTCCTTCGAGCAGGCGGACGGCAGCATCTCCCGCCGGTTTGGCGGCACAGGGCTGGGGCTGGTGATTTGCAAGGGCATTGTGGAAAAAATGGGGGGCCGCATCTGGGTGGAATCGGAGCTGGGCAAGGGGTCCTCCTTCTTCTTTGAGGCCAAGCTGGCCCGGAGCCCGGAAACCTCCGGCGCGGCGCTGTTTGACGGCATCAAGCCCTCGGACCTGCGGCTGTTGCTGGTGGACGAGGACCGCCTGACCCGGGAACGCATCCGCGCCGTTACCGACAGCTTCGGCATGGTCTCCGACGAGGCCGACGGCGGCCGCCAGGCCCTTCAAAAAGTGGCCGAAGCGGCGGAAAAGCGCCGCCCCTACGATGTGATTCTGCTGGATTACGACATGCGGGACCTGAACGGCCTGGACACCGCCAAGCAAATGGACGGCCTCATTGACAAAAACACCGTGGTGATCGTTACCTCTTTCCTGGGCTGGAACAAAATCGAGGCGGAGGCCAAGGCCGCTGGCATCTTCCGCTACCTGCCAAAGCCGCTGTTCCCCTCCTCCATCCTGGATTCCATCACCGACGTGGTGGGGCATACTGTCAAGGCCCTGGACATGAAAGCCGCCAAAGCGCCCCGCACGCCGGATTTCAGCCATGTGCACATTTTGCTGGCGGAGGATATTGAAATCAACCGGGAAATTCTGCAAACCCTGCTGGAGGCGACCCACGTCCAGATCGACACGGCGGAGAACGGTCTGCTGGCCGTGCAAAAATTTCGCCTGAACCCGGACAAGTACGACATGATCATCATGGACCTGCAAATGCCGGAAATGGACGGCCACCAGGCCACCCGCGCCATTCGGCAGATGGATCTGCCCAAGGCCAAGGCCATTCCCATTGTGGCCATGACCGCCAATGTGTTTAAAGAGGATATTGACCAGTGCATGGAAGACGGCATGAACGACCATCTGCCCAAGCCTATCAATGCGGAAACGCTGATGGAGAAGATTGAGTTTTATACAGGGGGAGAAAAATAGTTGTAGGGTGATATGCGGGGGGGTTGTTTCTTGAGCGCTTGGGCCGCACGGGGGAAAGGGTGGGAGCTTCGCGCTCCCACACCCGCGCCACCTCTTTTTAAAAAAGAGGTGGACAGAAAATCGCGGCGTGCGCTTCCGGGGAAAACCCCCAGGATGCGCTGTGCTCGGTCGGGGCGCTCGCTACTCGCTCGCCTCACAAGGTATGTGCGTTCAACAGCCGTTGGCGCAGGCTCGCACGCTCGCGCAAAACGTTGCCTTCGGCAACGCCCTCCCTCGCGACGCGCGCAGGGTTTTCCCCTCACGCGCAATGCCGCATTCCCGCGCCCGTCCCTTGGCGAAAACCGCGTTTCGCTTTTGCGGCGCAAGGAACATAGATTTTGCCCTTTTGACCGCGCGCAGCGCGGTCAATGAAGGGTCCAGGGCATAGCCCTGGTGGGGTGCAGGGGTGAAACCCCTGCGTCGTTCCCCGCCCCCTACCTTTCCACGCTTGCCAGATATCGCGCCAAATTCTCACCGGCGATGTCCCGCATCAGGTCGTCGCCAAAGCCGCGCTGTTTCATCCTGTCCAGCAAATCATGCACCTGCCCCGCGTGGCGCAGGCCTTTGGGGTGGATTTCAATGCCGTCAAAGTCCGAGCCCAGCCCCACGTGTTTTTCGCCGCCCAGGGCGCACATGTGGGCCATGTGGTCAATGACCCGGTCGATGTCGGCCTCCTTGCTGTCGTCCAGAAAAACGGGATAGAAATTCACGCCCACATAGCCGCCGGCGGCGAAAAGCGCTTTCAGCTGATCGTCGCTCAGGTTGCGGGGATGGCCGCACAGGGCCCGGGCGCAGCTGTGGGAGGCCAGAGGGGCCGGGCCGCCCCTGGCCAGCAGGTCTTTTACGCCTTGTTCGTTCATATGGGATACGTCCACCGCCATGCCCAGGGCCCGCATCCGCGCGACAATCTCCCGGCCGTAGTCCGTCAGGCCCAGATCGCTTCCGCCAATGGCCGGGTAGGCCAGCTGGTTTTCGTTGTTCCACACCAGGGCCGCCATGCGTACCCCCAGGTCGAAAAACCGGTCCACCGTGTCCACGCCGCCGTGGAACACCTCGCCGCCCTCCACGGTCAAAAGCACGTTGGCCGCGCCCGCTTCCGCTTCCTCCACCCGGGTGATTTGCCGAAACCCCTCGCTTTTGAGTAGCTCCAGCATCTCCAGTTCACGGGCCACCAGCCCCGCGTCCTCCTTCAGGCCTGTGGGGCCCGTGAACAGGGCCAGCGCCTGAATGCGCACATCCCCCGGGCGCCGCAGGTGCTCCCGGGTCACGTCCAGGGAAACGACCGGGTCCCGCTGGGCATTTTGCATGGCATACAGGGTGTCGGCATGGGAGTCCATAATCAGCATAAGCAACTCTCCTTTGCATCGTCCGCAGGGGGTTTTCCTAAGCTATTCTTTTTTGCCTCGCTCCATGCTATTGGATGGATTCTGTACGTCGCTGCGCCGGTCCCTTTGTATCGTTTAAGCCGGTTCCCCGGCCTGGGCCCCTGGGGCCAGGTCCAGCAGCACCTTGGTGCTTGGGCCCAACTCCCCGCGTATGCGCTCGGTCACCCGCTCCAGCGCGTCGTGGGGCAGCCGGGCCGCATAGGCCCGGGTCGGCCCTCCTTGCAACGCCCTCAGCACCACCACGTGCCTGCCGGGTTCCTCTGGGTCCTCCAGCAGGGTGGCATAAAATTGCCACAGCCGCTTTTCGTGGCCTCCTGCCCGAAGCTCCTCCCCAAAAATGGCGTCCGCTTTGCGCAACAGCTCCAGCCGCCGGGGGGTTACCTCCCCCAAAACCCGCAACGCCAGGCCGCTGACCGGAAAGCTGTGCCGCTCCACAATGCCCACCGGCAAATTCAGCGCCGCCCCCAGCCTGCGCACTTCCTCCTTGAACAGATCCCGCAGGGGCTCGGCCAGGGAGAGGTTCCCTTCGGCCTGCGCCTCTTGTTTGGAAAGGGGCCCGCCACAAAGGGTATCGTTCAAATTCGCGCCGCCGATCAGCATGGTCACATCCGGGGTTTGGGCCAGCCATTGCCTAAGCGTCTCCCACAGCAGGGCGGCGGTCAGCCGCTTCTTTTCCTCCGGGCGTGTCACCCCGGAAAGGGCCTGCCGGAACGTGTCCCTGGCATCCAGGCGCAGGAAGTTCAGCCCCAGGTCATGATAGGCCCGTTCCGCCTCTTCCGCCTCGTTGTGCCGCAAAAGCCCGGTATCCACCAGCACGCAGGTCAGCTTCTCGCCAACGGCCATGTGGGCCAGCTTGGCGCACACCGCGCTGTCCACCCCGCCGGACACCGCGCAGATGGCGCGGCCTTCTCCCGCGCCGTCCCGAAGGGCGGCCACCCCCCGGCGGATCATGGCGTCCTCGTCCCAGTCGGCCCTGGCCCCGCAAACCAGGGTGGCAAAATTTTGAAGCAGCCGGGCGGCGTCCGGGTCGTTGTGTTCAATGGGATACTCCATGGCATAGATCGGAAGCTGTTTGTGCCGGAATCCGATGCATTGCTCCGTGGCCGTGGCCAGGGGCGCGAGGGCTTCCGGCAAAGTCATGCATTCCAGCTGGTGCAGCACCCGCTCCCCAGCGGCGATGCCGGTAAAAAGCGGGTCCTGGGCAAGGCCCAGGGTCACTGCCTGGGAATCCGGCAGGCCTTCTTCCGCCGAGCCGCCAAAACGGCGGCACAGGGCGGCCGCCGCCCCGCCCAGGGCCAGCACCGGAATACCCGCCTCCGCCGCTTCCAGGTCCGGAAGCTCCGCCTGGGGCAGCGGGGCCTGCTCCGCAGCCCAAATAATCCCTTTGGGGGCCATGGCCGTAAGGGTCGCCCCCGGCGTATTCCAAGGCAGCATTTTGCAATACACCTGCTGAAAGCGAAGCGTGCGCGCCACCAGCGCCGCAAGCCCCGGATGGCCGCTTAAAACCACGATGATATCCCGCATAGAACCTCCTTGGCAGGGCATGGCCGCTTTCCGGCCCGCGCCCATTCGGCCCCCCGCCGCTTCCGCAAAACCTTACGGCAAAACAGGGCCAAGGTTATCCTTTCCAAAATAGCCCCAAAAACCCTGCCATTTCAGGGTACAGCCTTTTTGCGCAAGCGGTTGGCCCGCGGCAAAGGCCCTTACTGCTCTTTTTTTACCTTTGCCTGCCCGATGATTCCCATCTCCGCGGCCTTTTGCAGGCTGCGGGTCACATAAAACACCAGCGCGCACAGCGTCAGCGCCACGGCCAGCCACAAAAGAATCAGGTCCGGAGACAGGGGCCAGCCCGGGCAAAGAGCCTGCCATTCGGTATGAAAAAAGGACGCCACCAGCCCCGCGATAAACACGCAATGGGCAATTTTGCCGATGAGGCTGGAGTATACCACAATGCCGTGCTTCAACATCACAAGGCCTCCCACCACCATCACGCCCTCTTTAAGCAGAAGAAAAACCACCGCCGTCCAGGGAATGACCGGGGGAATGGCCGCGTTGCCAATGGCCATGGAAAACATCACCGTCAGCACCATCACCTTGTCCGCGAAGGGGTCCACCAGCTTGCCAAAATCCGTGATCTGGTTAAAACGCCGGGCGATTTGCCCGTCCAGCAGGTCTGTAAAACAAGCCGCCAAAAAAGTGATGAGGGCGGCATTTTTTTGGCCACGCACAAATAAAATGACATAGACGGGCACCAAAAGAAGCCGAATCAGCGTGAGCACATTGGGAACATTCAGGTTCTTTTTGATGTATTCTCTGGCTTTCAACCTTTGCCCCTCCTTTGCCTTGCGTTGGCTTATTATAGCATCTTTCCCTTCCGGTGCCAATATCATCCTATGCTTCCCCGGCCCCCCGCATCCCTTCCCCTGCCCTTCCCTTCAGGAAGACGAACCCCCGCACAGTCTAAATGTGTGCGGACACATGAAAACAATGTGTCCGCACACATTATTTTTGCAAAAGGGATTGACAAGCTTAAAATTCAATGTTATACTCCAGCTACATCAAAAGTAGCTAAATTGCAACCGAATTTTATGTTTTTTCCGTCAATTTGTTAACTTCTTTCATTTATGCCGTTTCTTCCTGTCCGCCGCTTTTTTTCGCGGACCTCGCGTTCCCTACCGTCTTCAGGCAGCAATGCTTGAACATAGAAACAAAGGAGTGATGTCATCATGAAACGGTTCCTGGCAGTCTTGGTTGTGCTCACCCTGTCCTTGGGATTGGTCTCCGTGGCTTTTGCCGCCGAGAAAATTGGCGTGGCCATGCCCACCCAAAGCCTCCAGCGCTGGAATCAGGACGGCGCCAACATGAAGGAAAAATTGGAAGCCGCCGGCTATGAAGTGGACCTGCAATATGCGGACAACAACGTGCAGACCCAGGTTTCCCAGCTGGAAAACATGATCACCGGCGGCTGCAAAGTGCTGGTGGTCGCCTCCATCGACGGCAGCGCGCTGGGCACGGTTCTGGCCACCGCCAAAGAGCAGAGCGTTCCCGTCATCGCCTATGACCGTCTGATCATGCAGACCGACGCCGTGGACTACTACGCCACCTTCGACAACTACATGGTCGGCACCATCCAGGGCCAGTATGTGGAAGAGAAGCTGGGCCTGAAAGACGGCAAGGGCCCCTTCAACATCGAATTCGTGGGCGGCTCTCCCGACGACAACAACGCGCTGTACTTCTTCCAGGGCGCCATCGACGTTTTGAAGCCCTACCTGGACAGCGGCAAGCTGGTTTGCCCCAGCGGCCAGACCGAGTTTGAACAGGTCGCCACCATGGCTTGGAAGACCGAAACCGCTCAGGCCCGCTTTGACAACATCCTCACCGCCAACTACTCCACCGGCGCCAAGCTGGACGCGGTGCTGTGCTCCAACGACTCCACCGCCATGGGCGTTCTGAACTCCCTGACCAACGCCGGCGTGGACCCGTTCCCCGTCATCACCGGCCAGGACTGCGACAAGCCCAACATGCCCTACATCATCGAAGGCAAGCAATCCATGTCCGTGTTCAAGGATACCCGCACCCTGGCCGAGAAGGTCGTGGGCATGGTGCAGGCCATCATGGACGGCAAGACCCCCGAAGTGAACGACACCGAAACCTATAACAACGGCGTGAAGGTCGTTCCTTCCTACCTGTGCGCGCCCGTGTTCGGCGATGCCAGCAACTACAAAGAGCTGCTCATCGACAGCGGCTACTACACCCTGGCGGACATCGGCCAATAAGGCAATTCGCCCCTCTGCGGGCAGGATGGCAGGTGGCTTCGCTGCCTGCCATCCGCTTCTCAGGCGCAACGCGGGAGGCGGACGGGGAAATCCCCTCATCCGGCCTCCTTTGTTTTTGAATATCCCAATGGGGGAGGGGTTCATTTGGCAGACATCTTGTTGGAAATGCGCAACATCACAAAGGTTTTTCCCGGGGTTCGCGCCCTTTCCGATGTGAACATCACGGTGGAAGAGGGCGAGATCCACGCGCTGTGCGGCGAAAACGGCGCGGGAAAATCCACGCTGATGAACGTTTTAAGCGGTATTTATCCATACGGTACTTATGAGGGCGACATCTATTTTGGCGGCGAATTGTGCCAGTTCAAAAACATCAAGGACAGCGAAAAAAAGGGCATCGTCATCATCCACCAGGAGCTGGCGCTGGTGCCCTACCTGTCCATCGGCGAAAACATGTTTTTGGGCAACGAGCAGCACAAAAACGGGCGGGTCAACTGGGACGCCACCTACCAAAAGGCGGAGGAATACATGGAAATCGTGGGCCTGCACGAAAGCCCCCGCACGCTGATCAAAGACATCGGCATGGGCAAGCAGCAGCTGCTGGAGATTGCCAAAGCGCTGACCAAAAACGTGCGCCTGCTGATTCTGGATGAACCCACCTCTTCCCTGAACGAAAGCGACGCCCGCAATTTGCTGGATCTTTTGCTGCGATTTAAGAAGGAGAAGGGCATCACCTCCATCCTGATTTCTCATAAACTGAACGAACTTGCCTACGTGGCGGACAAAATCACCGTGCTTCGGGACGGTTCCGCCATTGAAACCCTGGACCAAAAGGCCGGGGAGGTGAGCGAGGCGCGCATCATTCGGGGCATGGTGGGCCGGGAGATGAGCAACCGCTACCCCGCCCGCAAACGGAACACCTCCGGCGACATGGCCCTGGAAGTGGAAAACTGGAATGTGTACCATCCCCGCTACACCCACAAAAAGCTGGTGGACAACGTCAGCATCAACGTGCGCCACGGCGAGGTGGTGGGCGTTGCGGGCCTGATTGGCGCGGGCCGCACCGAGCTGGCCATGAGCATCTTCGGCAAGGCCTATGGCGCCAAAATCAGCGGCGCCCTCAAAAAGGACGGGGTGGACCTGAACCTCACCGGCATTCCCGACGCCATCCGGCACGGCCTTGCCTATATCACCGAGGACCGCAAGGGCAACGGCCTCATTCTGGGCAACAGCGTAAAGCATAACGTAACCCTGGCCCATCCCCAGGCCGTCAGCAAGCGGGGCGTGCTGGACAAGGACCAGGAAACCCTGGCCGCCAAGGACTGCCGCGAAAAGCTGGGCATCAAATGCCCCACGGTGGAACAGCACGTGGGCAACCTTTCCGGCGGCAACCAGCAAAAGGTGCTGCTGGGCAAGTGGGTCTTTGCCAAGCCGGACGTGATGATTCTGGATGAGCCCACCCGGGGCGTGGACGTGGGCGCCAAGTACGAAATTTACCAGATCATCAACGACCTGGCGGAGCAGGGCAAATCCATCCTTATGATTTCCTCCGAACTGCCGGAGCTTCTGGGCATGTGCGACCGGATCTACGTGATGAACGAAGGCAAGATCATCGCCGAGCTGGACCACAAGGACGCTTCCCAGGAGATCATCATGAATCACATTATGCAAGCAAGCAAAGGGGAGATTGGAGCATGAACAGCGCACAACAAAGCACCGCCCGCCTCGAAAGGAAACCGGCCCGGGCCTCCAGCGTCAACCTTCGGCAATACTCCATGCTCATTGCGCTGGTCGCCATTGTGGTGTTTTTCCAAATCGCCACCAAGGGCGTTTTGATGGCGCCCATGAACGTGTCCAACCTCATCGCCCAAAACGCGTATGTGGTGATTTTGGCCGTGGGCATGCTCATCTGTATCTTGACCGGCGGCAACATCGACCTGTCCGTGGGCTCGGTGGTGGCCATTGTGGGCGCCATGGCCGGCAAGATGATCATTGAAAACAAAATGAACATCTACATGACGGCGGGCCTGTGCCTGCTGCTGGGCCTGGTCATCGGCGCGTGGCAAGGCTTCTGGATCGCCTATGTGCGCATTCCCGCCTTTATCGTCACCCTGGCGGGCATGCTGGTTTTCCGGGGCATGACCCTTTCCATTCTGGGCGGCCTGACCATCGCCCCCTTCCCCCAGGAATACCTGCAATACTCCACCGGCTTTTTCGGGGATTTGTTCGGACCCATGAACGTGCTGGGCATGGCCCTGAAAAACGGCACCGCTTTCCTGGTGGGCATCGCGGTGATGGTGATTTTCTGGGTGTCGCAGATCTTTACCTACCAAAGCCGCCGCCGCAAGGGCTACGACGTGGAACCCCTGGTTTTGCTCATCGTCAAGCTGCTGGTGATCGGGGCCGTGGTGGTGGGCCTGTTTGCCCTGCTGGCCCAGTACAAGGGCATTCCCACGGTGCTGGTCATCCTGGGCGTGCTGCTGCTGGTGTACGGCTTCTTCACCAACAACACCGTTATGGGCCGCCACATCTACGCCATTGGCGGCAACGAAAAGGCCGCAAGGCTCTCCGGCGTCAAAACCAACGCCATGCTGTTCTTTGCCTATGTGAACATGGGGCTTTTGGCGGCGGTGGCGGGCCTGGTGTTCGCCGCCCGGCTGAACTCCGCATCCCCCCAGGCCGGCCAAAGCTTTGAGCTGGACGCCATCGCCGCCTGCTACATCGGCGGCGCGTCGGCCTACGGCGGCATCGGCACCGTGGGCGGCACCCTCATCGGCGCGCTCATCATGGGCGTTCTCAACAACGGCATGTCCATCGTGGGCATCGCCTCCAGCGACCAGATGACCGTGAAAGGCTTTGTGCTGCTGGTGGCCGTGGCCTTCGACGTGATTTCCAAAAAGCAGACCGCGCTGCCCGCTTTCACCAACCCCTTCAAGCGAAAAGCCCCCTCCACCGCCGTGGAGCGCTGATCTCTTTCCCCACAGGCCTTGAAGCCCGCCACGGTTCCGTGTAAAATAAACGTTTGGAAGGCTTTGGCAATTCCAATGCATCACACAGGAGGGCTTCCATGACCATTCGAGACATTGCGGCGGAATGCGGCGTATCCACCGCCACCGTCGACCGGGTGATAAACGGCCGGGGCAAGGTGCGTCCGGACACCGAGGCCAGGGTGCTGAGCGCCCTGGAGCGGGCCGGGTACACCAAGAACATCACCGCCCGGGCCCTGGCCATTCGCAAGGCCTCCCACGCCATTGGGGTGGTGGTACCCAGCGAGGGGAACCCGTTCTTTGACGACGTGCTGGCCGGCTTCCGGCAGGCCGAAGAGGACCTGGCCGATTTCGGCATCACCGTGGTGGTGGAAACCATGCGGGGCTACCAAACCGAGGAACAGCTGCGCCGTATCGACAAGCTGGCGAAAACCGTCACCGCGCTGGTGCTGCACCCCATTGACGACTTTCGCATCGCCGCGAAAATTGCGGAGCTGGCGGCCCAGGGCATTCCCACCGTCACCGTGAATTCCGACCTGGAGCACAGCGTGCGCCGCTGCTATGTAGGCAGCGACTATGTGCAGGGCGGGCAAACCGCCGCCGGGCTAATGCGCCTGGCCACCCACGGCAAGCGCCGGCTGGCCATTGTGACCGGGGTGGATACCCTGCTGGGCCACAGGCTGCGACTACACGGCTTTGAAACCCACCTGAAGGCCATCTGCCCTCGCATCCAGGTGGTGGCCCGCCGCAGCGCCGAGGACGACGACGACCGGGCCTATGCCGCCACCCGCGCCATGCTTCGCGCCGACCCCATGATCGACACCCTACAAATCATCGCCGCGGGCCTGACCGGGGTGTGTGAGGCGGTGCGGGACCTGAAAATGGAAAAGCAGATTCGTCTGTTTGCCTTTGACAACATCCCCGCCACCAAGGCCCAAATGGAAAGCGGCCTTTTAAAGGCCGTGGTTTGCCAGCAGCCCTTTCAGCAGGGCTACCGTTCCGTGCGGGCCGCGGCGGACATCATTCTTTCCGGTTCCCCCGGCGGCGAAAGGCTGATTATGGAGAACCAAATCTGCATCCTGGAAAACCTGGGCGCGTGAGAGCGGGTTTCTTATGGAACGGTCTTTCCGCGCATTTGCATTGGAATTGGAATGGAACAAAGGAGGAATTTCCCATGTCTGAAATCTTCAAAGGACTGCCCCAAGTGAAATATGAGGGCCCCAAGTCCCAAAACCCCCTGGCCTTCAAATATTACGACCCGGACCGGAAAATCATGGGCAAGACCATGAAGCAGCACCTGCCCTTTGCCATGGCCTGGTGGCACAACCTGTGCGCTACGGGCAGCGATATGTTCGGCCCCGGCACGGCGGACAAATCCTTCGGCGCCACCCCCGGCACCATGGAGCACGCCCGGGCCAAGGTGGACGCTGGCTTTGAATTCATGCAGAAGCTGGGCATTGAATATTTCTGCTTCCACGACGTGGACCTGATCCCCGAGGCGGCCACCCTGGCCGAAACCAACAAGCGCCTGGACGACATTACCGATTACATTCTGGAAAAAATGAAGGGTACCCCCATCAAGTGCCTGTGGGGCACAGCCAACATGTTCTCAAACCCCCGGTTCATGAACGGCGCGGGTTCCAGCAACAGCGCGGACGTATACTGCCACGCCGCCGCCCAGATCAAAAAGGCGCTGGACTGCACCGTGAAGTTGGGGGGCAGCGGCTATGTGTTCTGGGGCGGCCGGGAAGGCTACGAAACCCTGCTGAACACCGACATGAAGTTTGAACAGGAAAACATCGCCGCCCTGATGAAGATGGCCGTGGCCTACGGCCGCTCCATCGGCTTTATCGGCGATTTCTACATCGAGCCCAAGCCCAAGGAGCCCATGAAGCACCAGTACGATTTTGACGCGGCCACCGCCATCGGCTTCCTGCGCCAATACGGCCTGGACAAGGATTTCAAAATGAACATCGAAGCCAACCACGCCACCCTGGCGGGCCACACCTTCCAGCACGACCTGCGGGTGTCCGCCATCAACGGCATGCTGGGCTCCGTGGACGCCAACCAGGGCGACTACCTGCTGGGCTGGGACACCGACGAGTTCCCCTTCAACGTGTACGAGACCACCATGGCCATGTACGAAATTTTGAAGGCCGGCGGCCTCAAGGGCGGCCTGAACTTCGACGCCAAAAACCGCCGCCCCAGCTACACCTATCAGGACATGTTCGAGGCCTTTATCCTGGGCATGGACGCCTTTGCCCTGGGCCTGATCAAAGCGGCGGAAATCATCGAGGACGGACGGATCGACGCCTTCATCAAGGATCGTTACCAAAGCTACGAAACCACCGAGACCGGCAAAAAAATCCGCTCCGGCAAGGCCACCCTGGAAGAACTGGCCGCCATCGCCGAAAAGAACGGCGCCCCCGCCCTGCCCGGCAGCGGCAAGCAGGAATGGCTGGAGAGCGTGGTCAACTCGGTGTTGTTTGGGTAAGACGGGGACGATACGGGGCAGGGGCGGGTGCGGCTACGGCTGCGGCTGCGCGAGGGGCTCCGCCCCTCGACCCCGCCAGGGCTTCGCCCTGGACCCCTCACCGCCCGCGTTTCACGCGGGCGGAAACTTGGGCCATTTGGTTTATTTCTTTTCGCCACGTGAAACGCAGTGAATAAAGGGTTCAACCGAAGCCCTGAGCGGGGGCCTAGGGGCGGCAGCCCCCAAACGTTTCCTAACCTAAACGTTTTCTAGAAAGGAATGGCATCAAGTGGCCTATTTGCTTGGCATTGACATTGGCACTTCCGGCACCAAAACCGTGCTTTTTTCTGAACAAGGGCAGCCCATTGCTTCCCACACGGTGGAGTATCCGCTGTACCAGCCCCAAAACGGCTGGGCCGAGCAGGACCCCGCAGACTGGTGGAACGCGGTTTGCGAAACCTGCAAGGCCGTGGTCTCCAAAAGCGGCGTCAAGCCAGCGGACATCGGCGGCGTGGGCCTGTCCGGCCAAATGCACGGCCTGGTGCTTTTGGACGAGCGGGGGGAACCCCTTCGCAGGTCCATCATCTGGTGCGACCAGCGCACCGGGGCCGAATGTGAGGAAATCACCCGGCTGGTGGGCGCGGAAAAGTTGATGGACATCACCTTCAGCCCGGCTTTGACCGGCTTCACCGCCTCCAAAATTTTGTGGGTGCGAAACCACGAGCCCGAGGCATACGAAAAAGCCCGGCATATTCTGTTGCCCAAAGACTACATCCGCTTCAAGCTGACCGGAGAGCTGGCCACCGAGGTTTCCGACGCCTCCGGCATGCAGCTTTTGGACATCAAGCGCCGCCAGTGGTCGGACGAGGTGCTGGGCCTTTTGCACATTGACCGGGGCATGCTGGGCAAGGTATACGAGTCTCCGGACGTGACCGGCCAGGTGACCCCCGGGGCCGCCGAAAAAACCGGCCTGGCCGCGGGCACGCCTGTGGCGGGCGGCGCGGGGGACAATGCCGCCGCCGCCGTGGGCACGGGCACCGTGCGGGACGGCCGCGCCTTTACCACCATCGGCACTTCCGGCGTGGTGTATGCCCATGCCAGCGCCCCGGTGCTGGACCCCAAGGGCCGCATCCACACCTTCTGCTGCTCCGTACCCGGCGCGTGGCACGTGATGGGCGTTACCCAGGGGGCGGGCCTGTCCCTGCAGTGGTTCCGCAACCAGTTCTGTACTCCGGAAATGGAGGCGGCCCGGCAAATGGGCGTTGACCCCTACGAACTGATGAACCAGGAGGCCGCCCGCATCCCCATCGGCGCGGACCGGCTTCTCTACCTGCCCTATCTGATGGGCGAGCGCACCCCCCACCTGAACCCCAACGCCCGGGGCGTGTTCTTTGGGCTGTCCAACATTCACACCCGAAGCCACCTGCTTCGCGCCGTGATGGAGGGCGTGGCCTTCTCCCAGCGCGACTGTGTGGAGATCATCCGGGGGGTGGGTATCCGCCCCAGCGAAATGCTGGTATGCGGCGGCGGTGGGCGCAGCCCCCTGTGGCGGCAGATGCTGGCCGATTTGTACGGCACGCCGGTTGCCACCCTCACCAGCAACGAAGGCCCTGCCCTTGGCGTGGCGATTTTGGCGGGCGTGGCCTGCGGCGCTTACCGGTCCGTGGAAGAGGGTTGCGACGCGGTGATCCGCACCAACCCGCCCCAACAGCCCGACGAGAAGGCCGAAAAGGCCTACGAGCCCTTCTATCAGCTGTACCGGCAGCTATATGGGAATTTAAAGGAAAGCTTCGGGAAGCTGGCCGGGCTGTGAGAAGAGCATCGGAAATGAATAAGGAAGAGGCTGCCGCAACTTGCGGCAGCCTCAGCTTGTTCACAAAGTTATGCATATGAGACAGACTCCGTGTACCCGATGGGCACTGCCGCCAGAGGCGGCAAGCCAACGGGAGGCGGCGCTTGGGGCGGTCGCAGGGCAGTGATCTGTGCAATCGCCCCTCGTCCTCCGTCCCCGCCCTACGGCGCGACCACGGTCACTACGCACGTGGCCAGCTTGCCGCTGCCGGTTTTCACGGTGATGGTGGTAACGCCTTCCTTTTGGGCGGTCACAGTGCCGTCCGGGGAAACGGTGGCCACAGCGGCGGCCTTGGAGGTGAAGGTGGCGGCATCGTTGCTGGTGAGGGGCACCAGCTGGCAGGTAATTTTCTGGGTTCCGCCAACCGGCAGGCTGATGCCGCTTTGCTCAAAGAACACGGTGGTGGCGGGCTGTATGCTGACCATGTCCAGGCTGCCGGAGGCGATCCCGCCCGGGGCGCTGGCGGTAACGGTGAAGTTCCCCGGCGCAAGGCAGGTGACCGCGCCTGTTTCCGAAACGGTGGCGATGGTTTCATCGCTTGTGCTCCACTGAAGGGGCGTGCCCGCCTTGACAGGGTTCAGCTTGACTGCCAGCTTCTGGGGCGCGCCGATCAGTTGCCTTGTGTTTTTGGCGGTGACCTGGATGCTGTCCGGCTTGATCCAAACGCTGACTTTGCAGGTGGCGGTCTTGCCGCTGAGGGCCTTGCAGGTGATGACGGCAGCGCCCAGCCCCACGGGCACCACCTTGCCGGTCTGGTCCACCGTTGCGACTTTCGTATTGTTGCTGGTCCAGGTAAAGGTGTCGGTGCAGTCCGCCGGCGCAAGGGTGGCCGTCAGCTGCTGGCCTTCGTCCGTGTCTTTCAGCGCCAGGGTGGTCTTGTCTAAAACCACGGTTTTGGCGGGGGAAGCGATGGGAATCTCAATTGCCGCCTTTTTCCCGTTTTTGGTGGTGGCGGTGATGGTCACCTTGTCCCCATCCTCCGCGCTGACGGCCTTCACCAGCCCTGTTTTTTCGTCCACGGTGGCGACGTCCTCATTGCTGCTGGAAAACACGACCGGCGTATAAAGCGCGGCGGGTTTTGTCTGGCCGCTTTGGAACAGCTGGTAGCCAAATTTCAGGCTCTTGCCGATGACAAGGGTGCTTGCCTTGCCCACGATGGCGATGCTGTCCGCATCGTCATACACGGTCACGTCGCAAACGCCGGGCTTTCCGGCCAGCGGCTTGCAGGTGATTTTGGCGACGCCGGGGGCGACGGCGGTAATTTTGCCATCAGCGTCCACTGTGGCCACCTTGAGGTTGCTGCTGGACCAGGTGAGAGGATTCGTATCGGTTCTGGGCTCCAGCGCAACGGCGACGGGGTTGCTGATTTCGCCCTTTTTCAGGGTAAGGGCTTTGGGCGTCAGGGTCACCACGGTGCCCGAGGATTTGACCTTCAGCGTAAACTCGGCTCTCTCTCCGTTTTTCGTGGTAGCGGTGATCACGGCCTCGTCCCCATCGCTGACGCTGAGCGCGGTGATCATGCCTGTGTTTTCGTCCACGGCGGCGATGGTGGGGTCTTCGCTCTCAAACCGCACGGGGGTATACAGCTTGTTCGGCAGGGTGGAGCCTTTCCGGTAAAGGTTATAGCCAAGGGCCAGCTTCTTGCCCACCACCAAGGTGGTGGCCTTGCTGGTCAATTTAATCTTGTTGGCGTCCTCGTATACCGTCACGGTGCAACTGGTCTTTTTCTTGTTTGGGGCCGTACAGGTGATGACAGCCTTGCCCAGGCCCATGGCCTTCACCTGTCCGGTAACGCCGACGGTGGCCACGTTTTTGTTGCTGCTTGCCCAAGTGAGGCTATCGGTACAGTCAAGGGGTTCCATCATGGCGGTCAGAAGTTGCTTCTCGCCCACATGCAGCTCCAGCTGGCTTTCCACAAGGCCGAGGCTTGTCGTGGGCGATTCCACGGAAATCAGCCGTTCCTCCCGCAGCCCGTTCGGGGCCTCCAAAGCGATGATGGTGTCGCCCACGGAAACGGGGGTGACCAGGCCGTTTTGGTCCACCGTGGCCACGCTTTCGTTGCCGGAGGACCACACAAGCGTCGCGCCGTTTTTGGCCGGCTTCACGGAAGCCCCCACCTTCAGGGTTTTGCCCATGTTCAGGATTTGTGCGCCGCTCAGGCCGATGCTGACGGGATTGCACCATACGGTGACCACGCAGGTGGCCTTCACGCCGATGGGCGTTTGAACTGTGATGGTGGCGGTGCCGGGGGCCACGGCGGTGATCAGGCCCTCCACGTTGACGGAGGCCACTTTGGGGTTGCTGGAGGTCGGCTTGAACGTATCCGTGGCTCCCTCGGGCAGTGGCGTTACCTCCAGGGCAAAGGTCTCCCCCTGCTCCATGCGCCATTCCGTCTTGTTCAGGGAAAGGGCCGTTGTGGTCACCACCACATGCACACCGCAGGTCACTTCCAGGCCGCTTTTCACGCTGGCGGTAATGGTGGCGTCTCCCGGCCCCGTGGCGGTGAGCAGACCATGCTCATCCACCGTGGCGACCGTTTCCTCGCTGGAGGTCCAAATGACGCCGCCCTCGGAGTTGTCCTCGGGAAGAACCTGCGCGGTCATTTGCTGCGTCCGTCCTTTTTCCAGGGTCAGCGTCCTGGGGGCCAGAATGATCTGTCCGGCGTTTTGCACCACGGCCACGTCGCACGTGTCGGTATGGCCGTTGGCGGTGGTCACGGTGATCGTCGCGCTTCCGCAGCCTAGGCCCGTCACAACCCCGGAATCGCTCACGCTGGCCACGGTGGGCGCGCTGGAGGACCAGGTTGCCTTGCGGTAGGCGTTTTCCGGTTCAAAGGTGAGGGAAAGTGTCTGGCTCGTTGCTTTTTTCAGCGCCAATTCATGGGCGGAAACGGCGACAGCGGTGGGCTGAGGCCGCACTTCAATGTCGCAGGAAGCGCTTTTCCCGCTGCTGGTCAGCACGGTGATGGTCGTGCTGCCCAGGCCCACGGCGGTCACCACGCCGGCGTCGCTGACCGTGGCTGCGTCCGGGTTGCTGGAGGACCATGTCGCTTTGCGGGTGGCGTTTGCCGGCTGCAGGGCCAGGGTCAGGGTTTGCGCATTGCCAAGGCCCATCTGGGTTTCGCCCGCAGTCAGGCTTACGCTTTCGGCGCCCTGCACCACGGTCACATCGCAGGTGGCGCTCAGCGCGTTTGCGGTGCGGGCGGTAATCACCGCTTCCCCAAAGCCCACGGCGGTCACCACGCCGGCGGTCACCGTGGCCACGTCGGGGTTGGTGGTGCTCCATGTCACCTTGGCGTAGGCGTCCTCCGGTTCAAATATCAGCGTCAGGGTCTTGGTGGACCCCTTGTTGATCTCGGCTTCCGTGGGGGTCATGGCCATGGCCGTGGCATTGGGCAGCACGGTCACGTTGCAGGTGTCGGTCACGCCGCTGGACGCGGTCACGGTGATGACGGTTTCGCCGCAGGCCTCGCCGGTCACCACGCCGGTTTCGCTCACCGTGGCCACTTCCGGGTCCCCTGTGGAATAGGTCACGTCGTGAAGGGCGTCTTCCGGCTCAAAGGTAAGGGAAAGCGCCTGGCTTGCGCCCTCTTTAATGCTCAGCTCTTTGGGGGCCACCGTCACTTTGGTGGCCTTTTGGATCACGGTCACCGCGCAGGTGGCGGTTGCGCCTCCCGTGGCGGTGGCGGTCATCACCGCATTCCCGCAGGTGAGGGCCGACACCACGCCATCTTCGCTCACCGTGGCCACAGCGGGGGCGGAAGAGGTCCACACCACTTTGGAATAAGCGTTGGCAGGGGTAAAGGACAGGGCCAGCGTCTGCTGGGCGCCTTTGTCAATGGTCAGCGTGGCGGGGGTAACGGTCATGGCGGTGGCGTTGGGCAGCACGGTCAGGGCACAGGTAGCGGTCACGCCGCTGGCCGCCCGAACGGTGACCGTCGCCTGGCCGCAGCCCACGGCCGTGACGACCCCCGCTTCACTGACCGAGGCCACGGCGGGGTTACTGGTACTAAACGTTACTTGGCGGAAGGCGTTTTCCGGCAGGAAGGACAGGCTCAGCGCCCGGGTAGCACCCTGGTTCAGCTCCAGGGTTTCCGGGTCCAGGGTGATCTGGGTCATGTTGGGCAGCACGGTCACCGTACAGGTGTCCGTCACGCCGCTGTCCGCCCGGACGGTGATCACCGCTTCGCCGCAACTGACGCCGGTCACCACGCCGGTTTCGCTCACCGTGGCCACAGCGGGATTGCCGCTGCTAAAGGTGGCCTTCCGGCTGGCCCCTTCGGGGGCAAAGGTCATGGTCAGCGCCCGGGCTCCGCCCTCGTTCAACTCCAGCGCGGAATGGTCGAAGGTCACCTGTGTGGCCCTCTCCCTGACGGCCAGGGTGCAGGAGCCGGTCACGCCGCTGTCCGCCCGAACGGTGATCACCGTTTCTCCACAGGCCAAGGCGGTCACCAGGCCCTGGTCGCTGACGGTGGCCACAGCCGGGGCGCCGGAGCTGTACGTCACTTTGCGGTAGGCGTTTTCCGGCGCAAAGCCCAGGCTCAGCTGCTGGGTTTGTTCCTTATACAGTTCCACTTGTTCCGGCGACACCGTCACCCCGGTGGCGGCGGGAACCACGGTCAGGTTGCAGGTGCCGGCCACGCCGCAGTCGGCGGTCGCGGTAATCACCGCATGCCCCTCCGCCACGCCGGTCACGGTCACCACGCCGTTCTGACTGATCGCGGCCACCCCGGGGTCGCTGGTGCTCCATGTAATTTTGTCTCTTGCGCCTTCGGGGGCAAACGTCAAGGAAAAAGTCTGGTTGCTGCCCACGCCCAATTCCGGATTCGCGGGCAAAACGGTAATGCCGGTGGGCTTGGGAACCACATAAACCGTGCAGTCGCCGCTGACGCCATTGTCCGCACGCAGGGTAATGACCGCTTCACCGCAGGCCACGCCGGTTACAAGGCCCGCGTCGTCCACCGTGGCGACGGCGGGCTTGCTGGAGGTCCAGGTCGCCCTGCGGAAGGCGTTCGAAGGCTCAATGACAGGGGTCAGCGTCCGGCTGTGCTGCGCAAACACGTCCACTTCGCCAGGGGTAAAGCTCAAACGGGTCACGGCGGGCTTAATCGTCACCGTACAGGTGCCGGTTAAGCCGCTTAAGGTCCGGGCGGTGATCACGGCGTTTCCGCAACTGACCCCGGTCACGGTGCCGTCCGCTGCCACGGTGGCCACGCCGGGGGTTCCCGAGCTCCAGGTAAGGGCGCGGTTGGCGTTTGCGGGGGTCAGGGTCGCGGTCAGCTTTTGGGTGCTGCCCACGCCAAGGTCCAGGGTTTGTTGGCCCACCGTCACCCCGGTGGCCGGAACGGGGGCCCCTACGGTGAGGGTGGCCGAGGTGGTAGCCCACACATAGTCCGGATCGACCACCGGGTCCACATAGTCCGCGGTCAGGGTCGCGGTGCCGGCTTCCAGGCCATGCACCGTGCCGTCGGCGGCAATGGTGGCCACGGCGGGGTCGCTGCTGGTGTAGGTCAGGGTGTACGGGCCGCCGGACGGGGTCTGGGAGACGGCAAAACGGGATGTTTCATTATAATCAATGGAAAAATTCTGGGAGGAAAGGGTGGGATAGGTGCGGGTGAACATCTGCACCCAATAGTGGCCCATTCCCCCCGGAGCGCCGGGAACATAGGTGTATCCCACGCCCAAAAAGCTGAATTCCGGGTCCAGGATGTTGGCCCTGTGGCCGGTGGAATGCATCCAGTCGTTCATCACCTGGGCAGGGGTCGCCTGGCCGCAGGCGATGTTTTCCCCACAGCTGCGATAGCTGACCCCTTGTTCGCCCAGAACAGAAAAGCAGCTTCTGCCGTCGGGGCGGGTGTGGGACAGTTCCACCGTAATTTCCTGGGCCCGCACAGCGGCGGCGTTGCTCAACTTGACATACGCGCCGCCCAAGGGCCGGAGCCCTTCTTTAGCGCGCTCTACGTTCACCAACCGCAAAACCTCGGCCGCAAACGCCTCCGGGTCTCCCCCTGTGTCCTCGCCAAGCAAAGCCATGGCGGAACCCAACAATTCCTCCGGAAGAGGGGTTTCCGTCGTTTCAGGCGTGGCTGCGGGTTCTTCCGCCGCAGGCGTTGCCGTGGGCTCCTCCCCGGCGGGCGGAGGGGGCGGGGGGGCTGTTTCCCCTGTGGGCGCCGCAGTGGGCGCAGGCGTATGGGTGGCCGCAGGCACAGCCGTCGGCTCCGCCGTGGGCGCGGGGGTGGGTGTCGGCACGGCCGTGGGGGCCGCCGTCGGTTCCGCTGTGGGCGCAGGCGTGGGCGTGGGCGCGGGCGTGGGTGTCGGCGCCGCCGTGGGGGCAGGCGTAGGCGCGGGCGTGGGGTCTGCGCTTCCGTCCTCCGCGAAGGTGCTCACCATCGGACAAACCGCCAGCGACAAGCTTAACAGAACAGCCAACAAACGTTTCATGCGTTTTGGTCCTCCAGTTTTTTTGTACGGGTATGCGGATATGCGTGGGTCTGCGCGAGAGAGGCGCGAAGAAGGCGGACGGGGATACCGAAAAATGCGCGATGAATATGAATATAAAAATGAATAAAAAATGAAAATATTTCCAAACAGTCCTGCTTATTATAGGGCAGAGCCTTCGCAAAAGTCAACAATTTTTGTCGTTTTTGTAAAATATTTTTTACGAAAATAAGATAAAAAGTTGAATTTTTGCGAAATTTCTATAACGTCCCGGGCGGTCCTTTTCCGTTTTTTCCCCACGGTTTTTCTTTTGGCCTGGAGTATGCTATAATATGACTCATCCTTTGCTTTTGTTGGCAGAAGTTACGGGCATTTGCGCACAGGCGGCGCGGGAGGTTTTGTATGTTCGGAAAGATGATGAACAGTTTTTATTACGGCAAAAGCGGCAAGGGCGACTACCGCAAGGAGGACTTGCCCCAAAACCGCTGGCAGCTGTTTTGGGAAATGCTCAAAATCCGCTTTTCGGGGCTGTGCCGCCTGAACCTGACCTATGCCGTGGCATGGCTTCCGGCCATTTTCGTCATTTTCAGCGGCGTGTTTCGCTGGTACAACGTCATGCTGGCCCTGGGCGAGGCCCAAGCCGCCCTGGACGCCGCCACCCTCACCGCCGCCGACTATGCCGCCCAGGCGGCCTATCTGACCGACGCTGTCAAAAGCCTGGCGCTGCAAACCCTGTTGCTGCTGGTGCCGGCCATTGCCATCACCGGGCCCTTCACGGCGGGGGTGGCCTATGTAACCCGCAACTGGGCCCGGGACGAGCACGCCTTTGTTTGGGCCGATTTCCGGGACGCGGCCAAGGAGAACTGGAAGCAGGGCCTGGCCGTGTCCGTTATCACCTCTGTCATGCCCCTGGTGCTGTACGTGTGCTGGATGTTCTACGGCGACATGGCGGCAAGCAACATGCTTTTCGTGGTGCCCCAAATCCTCAGCGTAACGCTGGCGCTGCTATGGCTATGCGCCCTCCTCTATTTATACCCTTTAATGGTTACTTATCGGTTACAATTCATGTCCCTTCTGCGTAACGGCTTTTTGCTTACCCTGGGCCGCCTGCCCATGACCGTGGGCCTGAAACTGCTGAGCATCGTGCCCGCGCTGATCGCCACGGCCGTGGCCTTTGTCACCCCCTACCTGCCCTATGCCATGCTGGGGCTGGTGGCCTACTACCTGGTCATTGGCTTTGCCCTCAGCCGGTTTGTGGGGGTCAGCTACGCCAACGCGGTATTTGACCGGTTCATCAATTCCCGCATCGAGGGCGCCCAGGTGGACCGGGGCCTGTACACCCAGGGCGACGACGAGGACGAAACCTCCCCGGAATAAGCGCATGACCCGCCCGCCTTTCGCGCAACCTATGGATTGCCAACGCAAGCCGGTTCCCCGGCGCGGGTATTTTTCCATCAATGGAGGGGCGACATGAGCGGCAAGGATTCAACCAACAAAACGGCTCTTTCCCAAAGCGCACTTTCTTTTCTCTCCGCCGCCGAGCGGCACAAGTATGAACTGGCCCAGGAGCTGGGGCTTTTGGACCGGGTGAAGGACGTGGGCTGGGCGGGGCTCAGCGCCAAAGAGACGGGCCGCATCGGCGGGCTGATCGGCCAGGGAAACCGCAAAAAGGAAATTGAGCCCTAACCCTGGCCGGCCCCAGCGGCGCGGCCCAACAGTAAGGAGAACGTACGCACGCATGTATACCGCTTTTGCCTCCGTCTATGACCGCCTCATGGCGGACGTGGACTATCCCGGTTGGGCGGGCTTCTACCACGCCCTCATGGAACGCTACGGCATTCCCCTGGGCAAGGTCTGCGAATGCGCCTGCGGCACCGGCACCATGACGCTGCTGTTTGCCGCCATGGGGTATCAGATGACGGGGGTGGACCTGTCCGCGGACATGCTGTTTGAAGCCAGCCAAAAGGCCCGAAAGCACGCCGCCATGATCCCTTTTGTGAAGCAAAACATGCGGGCGCTACGCCTTCACCGGCCTATGGACGCGGTGCTGTGCACCAACGACGGCCTCAATTACCTGCAAAACGACCAGGAACTGCTGGAGTTTTTCTCCTCCGCCTATTTATCCCTGCGCCCGGGCGGCGGCCTGTTTTTTGATCTCTCCACCCCGCATAAGCTGGAATACGTGCTGGGCGACAGCTTCCTGGGGGATGAAACCCAGGACATTGCCTACCTGTGGCGCAACCATTTCTCCAAAAGCACGGGCTGCGCCGAACTGGACCTGGCCATCTTTGTGCGCCAAAAGGACGGCTCCTACCAGCGCATTGGCGAGCACCAGCGCCAGTACGCCCACACCCAGGCCACCCTGGAGCGGCTTTTATATCAGGCGGGCTTTGCCGATGTCCACTTCTACGGCGACAGGCGCTTTGATCCCCCCGCTTCCAAAGAGCACCGCTGGCATGTGGCCGCCCGCAAACCCCTTGCCGTTTCGCCGGCCCCGCCGCCCGCGCCCTGACCCCCGGCGGCCCCGCCGGTTTCCCGCCACAAGCAACGCAAAAGGAGAACTTCATGAATACGGAAGCCATCAATATACCCGCCGACCAAATTTTGCACATCACCCTGGCCGAGGGCGCCGTGCGCGGCCTTCTGATCACCGGCACCCATACCGTGCAGGAGGCCCAGCGCATTCACCTCACCACCCCCGTGGCCACCGCCGCCCTGGGCCGCATGCTTCTGGGCACCGCCATGCTCTCCTCCATGCTCAAGGAGGACTCCGCCTCCGTCACCGTCTCCATCGACGGGGGCGGCCCCATTGGCAAAATGGTCTGCGTGGGCGACCGCACCTCCGTGCGGGGCGCGGTGGACGTTCCCCATCTGGAACTGCCCCTGCGCACCGACGGCAAGCTGAACGTGGGCATGGCCGTAGGCGCCCAGGGTCGCCTCAGCGTGGTGAAGGACCTGGGCATGAAAACCCCCTACGTGGGCCAGGTTTCCCTGCAAACCGGGGAGATCGCCGAGGACTTTGCCAGCTACTTCGTCCAAAGCGAGCAGACCCCGTCTTTGGTCAGCCTGGGCGTATTGGTGGCCGGGGAAACCGTGCTGGCCGCCGGCGGCGTGCTGTTGCAGCCCCTGCCCGACTGCCCCGAAACCATCATCGACCAGCTGGAGCTTCGCAGCCCCCTGTTTTCCGAACTCAGCCGGGAACTGGCCCAGGAACCCATGGAATCCCTGATGCAAAGCTGGTTCCAGGGCATGCGCCCCGTGGTGCTGGAAAGCGCCCCCCTCGCCTATCAGTGCCAGTGCTCCCGCCAGCGGATGGAAAAGGCCCTCATCGCCCTGGGCCGCGACGAGCTCACCCATATGATTGAGGACGGCGAAGGCGCGGAGCTCTGCTGCCATTTTTGCAAAGAACGCCAGCACTTTACCACCCACGACCTCATCCGCATGCTGAACAAGGCGACGCGGTGATGGGGGGACGCGGGGGCGGGGGGACGTACGCAGGGGCTTTGCCCCTGCACCCCACCAGGGGCACGCCCCTGGATCCTTTTTTCGGCCGCGCTTCGCGTGGCCGAATTTTTGGTATCATGAAAACCACTGGCTAGGCCAGTGGTTCCGAAAAAGGCTTCTGCCGTTGAGAGTGATAGAAAAACTCCTTTTGCTAGAATGATGTTGCGGCCTGACAACTGCAACAAAGCAAAAGGAGGTCATTCAAATGAATGACACAAAGAGTTTAG
>JAVBTE010000067.1:0-16652 GCA_031556335.1 Eubacteriales bacterium
TGGTGGGCATCGAGGGTACCCGCATTCAGCAATGCGAGGACTGGGCCCGGGAAACGGGAAAATAACAAGGGACACGTCGCTTGTATGCCCGGCGCCGAAGCTTTTGCTTCGGCGCTTTTGCGCATCCCACAATCAGGCGCCGCCTCTGCCGCCTCACGCCCAAAAATTCCGGTACCGGCCAACCGCGGCCTCCACGGCCTGCGCTTCCGCGGCGGTCAGCGGAGCGTAGGGCGTTACGGCGGCCTGGCCCCGGTCTTTGGCCGAAAACTGCCAGGTGCCAGCCAACCGGCCCGCCACAATAAGCCAGTGGCTGTATGGGGAAGGCGGCTGCTCTGGCTCGAAAATCGGGGCCATGGCGTCCCGGTTTTGGTACCCCATGCCATACTCGTCGTAATCCGGCAAAAGAAAGCTGACCTCCGGGCCCCGGGGCAGAGCCGGCGGCTCCTGAAACAGCAGCTCCTCGCCGCCGTCCGTCAAAGCCTTTTGAAAGCGGCTGTCCAGGGAGGAAGCGCCAAGACGGGCGTCCCTTGCGGGCAAGCCGGACCAGTACGCAAAATCCCGAACCGTGGCGGGGCCCCGGCTGGCAAAATACCGCTGCGCCAGCCTGGCGAGGGCTTCCTCCCGATGAAAGGGCGCGGCGGGCCCTGCCGCCCTGTCCAGCAGCGCATAGGTGAATTTCTTGCCCTGCCTGGGCCCGCTGCAAACCAGGCCTTCCAGTTCCGCGTTCATCACCACATAGGCCAGGGCGTTGCCGGAGACGGAGATGCCCGCTTTATGAAGCGCCTCTTGCAGCTGTTCCCGGGTTTGGAGCTGGCCGGGTTCCAGCGCCTTTTCCAGGACGCCGGCGGCCCGGGAAAGCAATTCCGGGGTCAGGCCATGCTTCCGGTAGATGATGCCGTTCAGGCGCTGCACATGGGGCGCGGTCAGCTTTACAAGCCACCGGATGTCCCCGGCCGCCACAAAATGCCAGGTGGGGCGCAGCAGATGGGTGCGCAAAATTTTACCCTGCTGAAAAGCCTGCTCCACGTCTTTCGCCACGGTTCCGGCCCGCAGCCGCAGGCCTACGGCCCAGGTGGCCATGGGGTATTCCTGGGCCTGCATGGCCCCTAGGTGGGCCACCACCTGGGCCGGCGACGAAAACGCCGTGGCGGAAAGCTGTTGATGAAACTGACGCATGCGCCGGATGTCCTCGGGAGAAAGCCGCATAAGCACCTCTTCAAGCGATGGCTACACCAGTTTTTTCAGCCGCTTCAAGCGGTTTTGATAGGGCGGATAGCGCAGGGGAATGTCCGGCCAGAGTCCCCTTCGGAGAATGCTTTTGGAATGGGAAAAGGTGTCGAAGCTGTATTGGCCGTGATACGCGCCCATGCCGCTTTCCCCAACGCCCCCAAAGGGCATGTAGGGCGTGGCCAGGTGCATCACCGTATCGTTGACGCAGCCGCCCCCAAAGCTGAGCTCCGAAAGCACCCGCCGCTCCGTTTCCCGGTTTTGGGTGAACAGGTACAGGGCCAGGGGCTTGGGCCTGCTCTGGATGCGGGCGATGGCGTCCTCCAGGCGGGTATAGGTGAGAATGGGCAAAAGGGGGCCGAAAATTTCCTCCTGCATCAAAGGGGAATCCCAGGCCACGTCGGTCATCACCGTGGGGGATATGCGCAGCCCGGCGGCGTCGATTTGCCCGCCCAAAGCGATGGAGCCGTCCCCAAGCAACCCCACCAGCCGGGAGAAATGCTTTTGGTTCACAATGCGGGGATATTCCGGGTTGTGGATGGGCGCGCTGCCATACAGGCGGCGGATGGAGGAGATGAGAGCGTCCAGCAGGGCCTGCTCTTTGCTGTGGTGCACCAGCACATAATCCGGGGCCACGCAGGTTTGCCCGGCGTTGAGGAACTTGCCCCAGCAAAGGCGCTTGGCGGTCAGGCCCAAATCGGCGGTCTCGTCGATGATGACGGGGCTTTTGCCGCCCAATTCCAGGCTTAAAGGGGTCAGGTGGCGGGCGGCCTTCTCCATCACCAGCCGGCCCACCTGGGGGCTTCCGGTGAAAAACAGATAGTCAAAGGGCTGGTCCAAAAGCGCGCCGATCTCCGCTCGCCCGCCCTGCACAACGGCTACATGTTCCGGCGGGAACACCTCCGCCGCCAAGCGGCCCAGCAGCGCCGAAACGCAGGGCGCGTAGGCCGAGGGCTTCACCATGGCGCAATTGCCTGCGGCGAGGGCCCCGATCAGCGGGGCAAGGGTCAGCTGAAACGGATAGTTCCAGGGGGACAGAATCAGCACGACCCCATAGGGTTCCTTCAGGATGCTGCATTGGCCGGGGATCTGGCCCAGAGCCGTGGGCGCCCGCCGGGGCTTCATCCAGCCTTTCAGGCGGGCCATGGCGTCTTTCAATTCCTGCCGGATCATGGCCACCTCGGTCAGGTAGCTTTCGTAGGGGTGCTTGCCAAGGTCCTTTTCAAGGGCCTGGAAAATATCCTGCTCATGGGCGCAAATCCAGTTCCACAGGGCCTTGAGCGCCGCCATGCGAAAGGCATAGGGCTTGGTTTTTTGGGACAGGAAAAACGCGCGCTGGGCTTCTGCCATGGTGGAAATGTCCGCCATGCTCGCCACTCCCTTTCGCAGCCGGGTACGCTTCCGACCTTTTGGTACCGCCATTGTACCAGCTTGGGCCCGGGTGTCAAGGGGAGGGGCCCGGCGGCGGCCTGGCGAAAACCTTTGACAACCGCGCCAAAAAGGCATAGGATGGGGGCACGAAAAAGCGCGGGAAAAACCCGCGCCTCCAGGAGGCAGCCAATGAAAACGGAACCCCATCAGGAGCTGTTTGCGGGGCAAATCGATCTTTCCTTCCAGACGGCCGCCCATATGCTGAAAGCCTGGCCGGCTTCGGGGCTGGCCTTTGCAAGGATTGCCAAAGGGCTTTCCAAGGCGAAGCGCCTTCGGCAGAAGCAAACCAGGGAAGGCGTCAGCGTTCCGCCGCTGCTGATTGTCAGCACCACGGAGGCCTGCAACCTGACTTGCGCGGGCTGCTATGCCTGCGCCAGCCATCGCCAGCCCAAGCAGGAACTGAGTGACCAGCGGGTTTCCCAGGTGCTGGACGAGGCCTCCGGCCTGGGGGTGAGCATCGTGCTGCTGGCGGGTGGGGAGCCGCTGCTTTCCCACGGCTGGTTGGAGGCCCTGGCTGCCCACGAGGAAATGGCGGGTATCGTGTTCACCAACGGAACGCTGTTTGACGAGGGACGGGTTTCCTGGTTCGGAAACCACCGGCACATCATTCCCACCTTCAGCATCGAGGGGGATCAGGCCCAAACCGACGCCCGGCGCGGCAAAGGCGTACACGCCCAGGTAGAGAAGGCCATGGGGGACCTGCGGGAGAAAGGCATCCCCTTTGGCGTTTCCCTCACGGTGACCGGGCAAAACATCGATTCCCTTCTGCGCGACGAGTTTGTGGAGGAGTACATCCGCAAGGGCTGCATTTTGTTCGTGTTTGTGGAATATGTGCCCGTGGAGCCGGGCAGCGAGCCCCTGGTGCTGTCCGATTTGGAAAAGAAACGGCTCAGCGCCTTTGCCCTGGAGAGTGCCCAAAAATTTCCGGCGTTGTTTTTGCCCTTTCCCGGGGATGAAGAACAGTACGGCGGCTGTCTGGCCGCCGGGCGCGGCTTTCTTCACATCAGCGCTGGCGGGGATGTGGAACCCTGCCCCTTTGCGCCCTTTTCGGACGCAAGCCTCCGGGAAACGTCCCTGAAAGAGGCTTTGGCCTCCCGCTTTCTTTCTAAAGTTCGCCAGAACCATCATTTGCTCAAAGAGGGCCAGGGCGGCTGCGCGCTGTGGCACAACCGGGAATGGCTGGAAGAACTGCGGGGAAGCAGCGTGCAGCCCCAGCTTTTTCTTGACGAAAACTGACACATCCTGCTACAATAAATGATGTGTGATTTTTGGTTTGGGGGATGGAAGCATGGATACCAAGTTTATTTTCGTCACCGGCGGCGTGGTTTCTTCGCTGGGAAAAGGCATTACGGCCGCGTCCCTGGGGCGGCTTTTAAAATGCCGGGGGCTGAAGGTGTCCATTCAGAAATTTGACCCCTACATCAACGTGGACCCCGGCACCATGAGCCCCTACCAGCACGGCGAGGTGTTCGTGACCGACGACGGCGCGGAGACGGACCTGGATTTGGGCCACTACGAGCGCTTTATTGACGAAAGCCTCACCCAGGCCAGCAACGTTACCAGCGGCCGGATTTACAAAACCGTCATCGACCGGGAACGCCGGGGCGAGTACCTGGGGGCCACCATCCAGGTGATTCCGCACATCACCAACGAAATTAAAAAGAACATTCTGGCCGTGTCCCGGGCGGAGAACGCCCCGGACGTGGTGATTACCGAAATCGGCGGCACGGTGGGCGATATTGAAAGCCTGCCGTTTTTGGAGGCCATCCGGCAAATGCGGGCCGAGGTGGGCAAGGAAAACTGCCTGTACCTGCATGTGACCCTGGTGCCCTACGTGAAGGCCGCCGGAGAGTTGAAAACCAAGCCTACCCAGCACAGTGTGCGGGAATTGTGTTCCATCGGCATCTCCCCGGACATTTTGGTGTGCCGGGCCGACCATGAGCTGCCCTTTGACCTGCGGGCCAAAATCGGCATGTTCTGCAACCTGCCTGTGGAGCGCGTGTTCCAAAACCTGAACGCCCGCAGCCTTTACGAGGTGCCCCTGATGTTGCACCGGGAAAAGCTGGACGAGCAGGTGATGAAGCTTTTGGAAATCCCGCCCAGGGAATGTGACCTGGCCGAGTGGGAAACCATGGTGGACCGCCAGCTGAAAAGCGAAAAAAATGTGACCATCGCCCTTGTGGGCAAGTATGTGGAGCTTCCGGACGCCTATTTGAGCGTGGTGGAGGCCCTCACCCACGGCGGCATTTTCCACGGAACCAAGGTGAAGGTGAACTGGATTCCCGCCGAGGACGTGACCCAGCAAAACGTGGCCGAGAAGCTGGCCGGCGCCGACGGCCTGCTGGTGCCCGGGGGGTTTGGTAACCGGGGCCTGGAAGGCAAGATGAACGCCATTCAGTACGCCCGGGAGAACGGGCTTCCCTTCCTGGGCATTTGCCTGGGCATGCAAATGGCGGTGATTGAGTTTGCCCGCCACGTGCTGGACCTGCGGGACGCCAACACCAGCGAAGTGGACCCACACGCCACCTATCCCGTCATCGACCTGATGGAGGACCAGGACCTGGGCAACCTGGGGGGCACCATGCGCCTGGGCAAGTATCGTTGCGTGCTGACGCCGGGTACCCTGTCGGCCAAGGCCTATGGCGCTGGCGACATTTGGGAGAGGCACCGCCACCGCTACGAGTTTAACAATGCCTACCTGGATCGCTGCGTGGCCGGGGGCATGGTGGTTGCGGGTCGCAACCCCGACCGGGATCTGGTGGAAATTGTGGAGATTCCCGGCCATCCCTTCTTTGTGGGCGTGCAGTTCCATCCGGAATTGAAAAGCCGGCCCAACCGGCCCCACCCCCTCTTCCGCGATTTTGTGGGCGCGGCCCTGCGGCGGGGCGAAGAGGAAAAGGACGCGTAGGGGACGAGGGAGAGGCGGGGGACGGGGGACGGGCAAGGGGCGCAGCCCCTTCAGACCGCCGACAGCGGTAACGTCGGCGGTCATTTCAATATAAGAAAACAGAAGAAAAAAGCAAGAGAAAAGGGTCCAAATGTCGAGTACATAAGGAAAAGAAGCATGCGGAGGCGATCATGATGCTACAAAAGAATCATGAGAAGCAGCAGTCCGCCGAATTGGTGATCATCGAGCAGATGATCCCGCAAGACCATTTGCTGCGGCGCATCGACCAAAGCATAGACTTTTCCTTGATCCGCAGGGTTTGCGCGCCCTTGTACAGCGAAAACAATGGGCGCGCCCGGCCATTGAACCGAAAATTCTGTTCCGCATGCTGTTTGTGGGATATCTCTACGGTATCCGCTCGGAGAGGCGGCTGGAAGAAGAGATCAACTACAACATTGCCTACAAATGGTTTTGCGGTCTGAATATGACAGAAAAAGCACCGGACGCCACCACCCTGATCGTGAATCGGAAACGCCGGTTCCGGGACAACCATATTCCAGAACAGATATTCAACGAGGTCCTGCGGCAAGCCATGGCAAAGGGCTTGGTTGGAGGCGCTATTTTGTTTACGGACTCCACCCATGTAAAAGCCAAAGCCAACAAACACAAGAAACAGACGATTACTGTGGAACGAACGCCCAAGGCATATCTGGAGGAACTGGACGCCGCTGTTGAAAAGGAGTGGGAGCAGGTGGGGAAGAAGTCTTTTGACCGAGACGGCGACAGCGATCCAAAAGAAACCACCACGAGGCAACAAAGCAAAAGCGACTCGGACAGCGGCCAGCTCAACCGGGAGGGGAAGCCGGATGGGTTCCATTACAGCGAGCACCGAACCGTGGACAGCCAAACAAACATTGTGGTGAATGTACGCATTCCCCCGGCCAACATCAATGATGCAGACCCAATCCATGATCTTCTGAATGATATCAAAAACAGGCTTGGTTTCTTGCCCAAATACATGGGAGTGGACGCTGGATACCACACCGCTCCCGTTTGTCACCAAATCAAAACCCAAGGAATTCAGCCCGTTGTGGAGTACCGCCCCCATACCCACAAGGAAGAACACCTGGGGAAATATCGCTTCCGGTACGATCCGGAGCGAAACGTTTATGTCTATCCCGAACATCATGACCTGACCTGGCGAACCACTAACCGGGAAGGGTTCCGGGAGTATGGATCAAGTACAAAAGACTGCAAGGGTTGTCCAAGACGAAAGCAATGCTTCGGAGAAAGTACCACAAGAAGGTTGGTGACACGCCATGTTTGGCAGGATGATCTGGAAGGTGCCGATCCCTTTACCAAGTCTCATCATGGGAAACGAATCTACCAGTGGCGCAAACAAACGATTGAACGCTCCTTTGCGGAGGCCAAAGAACTCCATGGCCTGCGCTATTCCGAAGAAACACAGTCGCTGGCAATAAAGATGTTCTATTCGGGAGTGAGCGGTCGTGGTGTTGGGAAGATTTTGGGAATGAACAAGGCGAATGTGTATAACTGGATAAAAAAACGAAGTGACTGTATGAAACTTTTCTGAAATTTTCGAGCTGGATGAGTTATACTGGTTCATAAAGCGCAAGCCACGCACAAAACACGTGAAAATGTCTGCTTTCTGACGATGGAAGCCGTGAATGGCGGCAATAGTAGGTTTTGACGTCGCATTGGACAAATCGCCTATCCGAATTCAAAACATGGTTGACAATGCACTGCCCGCCTCAAAATATTGTACCGATGGTTATTTGGGATACATTGATGTGGTTTATCCCGGCAAACATGTGCGCAACGCACGCGATAAGAGCGATGCGTTTACGGTTGAAGGGGTCAATGCCGATTTGCGGCACTATATCCCTTTGCTTGCGCGCGTAGCAGGTGCTTTGCCCGTAAGCTGGAAACACTATGGGCGGCGATGGACGTATTTACTGATGCATACAACCGTTTTGGTATCGCCAAACAAAAATATCGCCAGACTCGTTTAACCGGCGAAATCCCCTTTGCCCTTGTGGATTTTCTTTAAGCACGCACTTGGCCATTCCCCCTACTTTTATGTTGGTAATTTTGGGTTATAAATGATATAATGTGATGTAGCTTTTAAGGCGTTTCTTTTCTTTTGTTTCGCAAAGGAGCTGTACATTTACAAAATTGTTCCAGATGTTTACCCGATCCTATCATTCACGCGGAGGGGCGACAACGATGAAAAAAATCTTTCAAAAAGCCTGTTCCATTCTGCTGGCAGCTGCGATTGCACTGGCCTTGTTTCCACTCAACCTCCTAAGTCTGTCGGGCAGCGTGGTGATGGCGGAAGGCGTCTGTGCCCACACCCACGGCGTGGACTGCGGATATGCCGCGCCTGTGGCAGGCGCGCTTTGCGGCCACGCCCATGATGATGGATGCGGCTGGGACGAGGAAACACAATCCGGCTGCAGTCATGCGCACAATGGGGCCTGTGGTTTCGTGGAAGCCAAAGCGGGTCAGCCTTGTACCCACACCCATGACGAAAACTGCGGCAACCTGCCCAGCGATACAAAGGACGATCCGGAGCCGGACGGTGCCACGGGTAACCAGATCGGTTCAGGAGGCAGCGCTCCGGGTGAAGAAGCCGAAGCAAGCAGTAGCATCGGCGATAATGGAACCGGTGCCGCCGTTGTCAGCGATATGATTGTGATCGCGGCTTTTGACGGGCTGGCGGAAGAAATCCTGCGACAGACCTATGCTCTGGGCGAAATCACAGGTTTGAAGGAGCTGAACCTGCCTACGGAGCTCATGGGTGAGGACGCGGCCGGTGCGCCCATTGTGTTGGTGGAGGTGGCCTGGGAAAGCACCCCGGCCTTTGACCTGGCCACGCCCGGCGAGTACCCGTTCACTGCCGTATTACCCGTGGGCTATGTCTTGGCTGATGGCGTAGAGGCCCCGGAGATTGCGGTGACAGTGAGCCCGGCGGCGGAGGATTTGGCGTTGCTGGCCGTCAGAGACGGTAGTGTCATCGATATGAGCGATGGCACCATCGTGGATGGTGACAGCGGTGAAGTCGGCGCAGATCTCTGCTGGACCTACGCAGACAGTGTGTACACCATTCTGGACGGCGCAAGTGTGACCGTTACGGGTAGCAATGCAGCCAGCCAGCGCCGCCTCAAGGTCGCGTCCGGCGCGAGCGCGGACATTACGCTGGATGGCGCGAGCATCGACGTGAATGCAACGGCTAACGCATGTGCCTTTGACATGGCTGGCGCGACGGTGAACCTTACGCTTTCCGGAACCAATATGCTCAAAAGCGGCGCGAACTGCGCGGGCCTGCAAGCCTCTGATGGTTCAAGACTGACGATAAGTGGCAGCGGAACAAATATTCTTACGGCCACGGGATACTCCGGCGCTGGTATCGGCGGCGGTAACGGCGAAGCAGGCGGCAAAATCACCATCAACGGCGGCAGGGTGAATGCCCGCGGCAACGGCAACGGCGCGGGCATTGGTGGCGGCTGCGGCGGAGCAGGTGGTAACATCACCATCAACGGCGGCGAGATTACGGCATCGGGCTCTGGCGCGGGCATCGGTGGCGGCGGCTTCGGCGCAGGAGATGGAGATCGTGGCGGCGATTGCGGAAGCATCAGTATCACCGGCGGCAGGGTCTATGCAACCGGCGCTTACGGCGCGGGTGTCGGCTCCGGGGACTATGCCTTCTGCGTCGGCAGCATCAAGATCAGTGGCGGAACGGTCAACGCTGCCGGTGGGTATGATGATTACGGTATCGGGGGTGGCTACGACTCTTTCGGTAATGTTGAGATTGAAATCACAGGTGGCGCGTTGACCGCGAAATCATCCAGTTATCGTGCGATCAAGGGCACTATTACTGCCTTGCCCAGCAGATATACCTATTGGACGAACATGGACGATGAAAAAGATCCGGGAGGAAGTGGAAAAAGGGTTCCTTCAAGTGCGCCTTATGAAAACGGCGGGTACAAGTTTGTTAAGATCAAGGCCTCTGTTCTTACGCCGGAACTGGCCATCATCGGCACGCCCAATACCGGCTGGGAGTATACGGGCGACGTGTTGATAATCAGGCAAAGCGGCACCTACTCCATCGCCATGGTGACACCGGGGGCAACTACCGACCACTGCATCGTAGTGGCTTCCGGATTGAACGCAACCATTACGCTGGATGGCGTGCGCATCGATATGACGGAAGTGTCAGAAGGCTGCGCTTTTTATCTGGCCCCCTCGTCGGGGACCACGACCCTGGCGCTTTCCGGGAATAATACGCTTACAAGCGGCGAGTACCGGGCGGGTCTGGAGGTCCCTCCCGGCGCGAAGCTGAGGATTACAGGCGGGCCCGCAGATACCCTCACGGTGACCGGCAACGCCTGGTGCGCGGGCATCGGTGGCTGCGCTGACGGGGAGGGTAGCGGCGATATCACGGTCGACGGTGGCCGGATCACCGCCAAGGCTGGCACCTCTGGCTCGGGCATCGGTCTCGGCAACACCGGCGTACGCGGCAACATTACCATCAGCGGCGGCGAGATCAACGCGGAAGGCGGTGGTAGCTCTGACGGCGCGGGCATCGGTGGTGGCGGTGTGGGCGGTCTCATTACCATCAGTGGCGGCAAGGTAAATGCGGAGGGCGGCAGCGCCGGCGGCGCGGGCATTGGTGGCGGCAAGCTAGGTAATGGCGGCCAAATCGTTATCAGCGGCGGTGAGGTGGTCGCTAAAGCAGGCACCTCTGGCGCAGGCATCGGTGGTGGCCTCAGGAGTGTTGGCTTTAATATTGCCATCAGCGGCGGTGTGATAACCGCCAGCGGCGATTCCGGGGGGGCGGGCATCGGCGGCGGCCTGAATGGAAGCGGCGGTGACATCATCATCAGCGGTGGAGAGGTGACCGCTGTCGGTGACTATACGTATGGACCGGCCATCGGCAATGGAGATGGTGGCGTGGGAGGCACAATCACCATGACCGGCGGCAGGCTGACCGCGCAAGGCTACACGGACATGAATAGGTCGGCGATCAACAGTACTTTGATTGCTTTGCCCAGCGCGTATACCTACTGGACGGGCAGGTCTTGCTACGACCCCCGCAGCGCGGGCACGGATGTCCCTCCCGGCCCGGCCTTTGACAATAGTGGCTCCTATTCGTTTGTGAGGATCATCCCCTCGCCCACAGCCGTGTCGGTAACCCCGACGGCTGCGGGAGCCGCTGTCAGCGGCAAGGTCGTGATCACCTTCAGCGAACCCATGGATACGTCTGCAGGAACGGTTCAGCTGAACAATCTTGCTGCGCTGACCGAAGGAGTATGGTCCGCTGGGAATACGGTACTGACCGTCCCATACAGCAGTCTGGAGGGCCTTACGGCATATACGGTCCACCTTTCCGGCTTCAAAGGCATGGAGGGTAACGGGATGCCCGCTGACAGCAGCCACGCCTTCACCACGGCCATCATACCCCCAAAAACCGTTTCGGTGGGTACGCAGAATGGAGCGCTGTCAGAGGGCGTGGCAGGCTCGGCCTCCTTTTTGGTCACCACGGCGAATATTGCCAGCGGAACGGCCATTACACTGAACAATATCAATGATGTACCGGGCATTTCCCTGGGCACTCCAGCCACCACAAATGACAGCATAAACGTCAGCATCAGCACGACGGCTGCGACCCCGGAGGGCACGCACCCGCTCACGCTCACCATCGATGGCGTGACCTCAGGCAGCTTTGGCTTATGCGTTGGCCCGCATGTCGTGATCCTCGTTGAGTCCATCACAGTCACCGGCGCGGGCGGCGCGAGGGCGATCACCGCTCCGGGCGGCACGCTGCAGATGCACGCAGAGGCGCAGCCCGCCAATGCGGACGACAGGGCGGTAATCTGGTCGGTGGCTGGCGGCACGGGCAGCGCCACCATCAGCACAAGCGGCCTGCTGACTGCTGTTGCCAACGGTACGGTGAGGGTGCAGGCCACTGCTCAGGACGGGTCTGGCGTGTACGGCGCATTGCAGGTTACCATCAGCGGGCAACCCGCCGTTACGGGCGTGACGGTATCGCCTTCTATCTCCAAGGTGAAGCGGGGGGCAACCCAAGCCTTTGATGCAATCGTTGCGGGGACAAACGGTTTTAATTCTGCTGTGACGTGGACGGTGGAGGGCGGCAGTAGCGCGGGTACTACGGTGACGGGCGGCACATTGAGCGTTGCCCCGACCGAAACGGCGGAGGCACTGACGGTGCGGGCAACCTCATTGCAAGACCCAAGAAAGTCAGGCACCGCGGCGGTCACGGTTCTGGATAGTGACGCTCTGGAAAAGATTACCATTCAGGGGAGTCGGGCCGTTACTCTTGAACAGGAAGAGAAGCGGCAGCATACCTTCGATTACGAGCCCGATCCCACCGCCCAAACAGGCGTGATATGGTCCAGCAACAACGAGGCGGTGGCTGAGGTCGATCAAAACGGGCTTGTTACGGCGAAAGAGACCGGCCAGGCATCCATTGCGGTTCGCTCCAATCATAACCCCGGCATTTACGATTATATTTGGGTGCGGGTCGTGCCAAAAGAGGCGGATGTTCCGGAGCCGGCATTCACGATCGCCTGGAGCGGCGGGGACGTAACAAACGGCCGTATCGTGGAGGATTTTGAAAAGGACAGAATCATCCGTCTCACCGCAAGCACGGCGGTAACGTGGAATTCCAGCGATACCAAGGTGGCAACGGTCAACGCGGATGGCGATGTGAAGCAGGTTGCCCCAGGCATTGCAACGATCACTGCCACGTGCAAGGCCGGGATCAACAAGGGCGAAACCGCAACGGTGATGCTTACAATTAGGGACATCATGCCCAGACTGCCGCTCGGCACTCTTACGTTGTATACAAAGTCAAACGGTGTGCTGTTTACAGTACTGCCGACGGATACCTTCACATTCGATCATATCACCACTGAAACTGACGGCTTCACGGTGGAAAAAGTGAACGGGACGTCTTATGTGCTGAAAACGTCGAGGACTGCAAAGGGCAAACACACGGTGGCGCTGAAAGCAAAGGATATTGCAGATCAACAGGTTGGGGTAGACTTCACCCTGACTGTTAACGTAGTAATTGACATTCCCAAGGCATCGGTGAAGATGCCGACGCTGAACACATTCTGGCGGGGAGCATCCGGGCAGATTACGTTCAACGGAAAAGACCTGCCAGGGATCAGCAGGGTCATCCTCGTGGACAGTGTTAATCCTGCAAAAGATGGAAAAGTAACTGAGAACTTTACTGTCACCCCCGGAGGGCTGATTACCGCAGTCGACATCTTTACCAGTTTTACGGATGCCCAAGGCACCAAACCTGCTGTCAAGGGTATTCTGGAAATATACTATGAAGGCTTCGGGGAGAACTGCAGCAGAGTTAATGTTACCGTATCCATCAAGGATACCGTGCCCAAGCTAGCCCTCAAGCCTGCGGCACAGACGATCAATATAGCCCATGGATTCGATGCGGCGTTCGAGATCGTGGGCGGCAAGCTTGATAACATTGTGTCTACCGCCGCAACCGCCAACAGCGTGATCCAAGGCATTCATACAATCGACGACACCAGCTTTGCCGTGACGCTGAGCAGTTCCGCAAAAGCCACCCGCACCTTGCAACTGGAGGCGTGGCTGCAGGGCGCGAATAAACCAATCATCATCAAGCCCACAGTGAAGACGGTGGGGGCCTCCACCTACAAGTTGTCTGCCACTACCGTGACGCTGAGTAGCGCGTCACAAATCCAGAGGCAGTTGATTACCATCATCCCCAGCGCATCGAATGAGACGATGCGCGCCATAAACATTGATTCTCAGTCCATGACTGGGATTACGGTGGCCCGGAATCCGGCGAATGATTGGGAGCTTGTGGTGGATGTGCCGCAGTTTACACCCGCCGGTACCTACAAGTTCAACATCAGGCCCAACTGGATTACAAATGCGCTGGTTTTGACAGTAAAGGTGGTTGCACAGACCCCGACGGTGATTGTAAAGGCCGAGAAGGGCAACATAGACCTGATGAATCAAGGTAACACGCTGCTTGTGTACACCCCCGCTCTCAAGAACACGGGCTTGCGGATTGGCGGTGTTGATGCCGCTCCAAGCATGATGAATACTTCTGATGACAGGATGGTCGTTGGCAACCCGGTAGGAAAAGACGATTATCTGAAGTTTGACGTGAAGTGGAATGCCGAAAGCCAAAAGGTGGAAGTAAGAACCTTGCCAGGGGAAAAATATCGGAAAGGCGCTTCTTACAAGCTGCAACTGAGGTTTGCGCTGACAAGCGCTGACGGGACGCACAACGGCGAAACGGTGTCCACCGGTGATATCACCATCAAACCAGCCCAGAGCGCGGTGAAGCATAACCTGCCGAAAACCCTAACCCTGCACCAGGGCCGCACGACGGTATACAATCATGCGGTGATCGATCTGAAGCCAACCACTCCTGTCGGCGCGCGGATTGACACGCTAGGCTTCAAGAAGGAGACAAATAGCGGCAGGTTCATCAACAATCCAGGCAATGCATACTGGTACTACTTTGATGATGAAGCGCAGGAACTGCATGTGTGGATTCGAGACGGTGCCCTGGTAAAACCCGGCAAGGCGACGCTGGTGTTCAGTGCGACCTACATAGGGCAGGGAATCGAAAACCTGGGGAGCCAGGCAGCAAAGGAGTACAAGGAAAAGCCGGTGGATATCAAAATTTCTGTTACGATTGTAAAGTAGCTGCAATGGTTTAGAGCAAGGGCTTCTAAGTCATGACCGAAAACTCGTACACCCCGTAATTTGGCAAGAAGATCGAAGGGGTATACATTTGCTGTTTGAAAAGTGATTGTTCCCTGTCAGCCAAAGCATACTAGGCTAACAGCAGACCGCCTATCAACCGATAGGAAATGACGGTGCGATTCTGCTCTCCGCGCTCCAAGAAAATCAACCGCCGCCAGTTATCTTTTGGTGCATATTATGATAGAATAACACCAGAATAATGACAGGAGGTGGAATGTGTGATTATCAGACCATCAACTGCCCTGAGGAATGAGTACAACGACATTTCAAAAATTTGCAAGGAAAAGCAACAACCCGTTTACATCACTCGAAACGGAGAAGGCGATTTGGTAGTGATGGATATTGAAGCCTATGAACGGCGTGAAATGCTGTTGGACTTGCGGGAACGCCTTATGGATTCGGAGCAACAACGTTTAGCGGGCGCTCCGAGCTATTCCTTAGATGAGTTCAAGGAGAGAATGAGGGCGCGAATTGATGAAGTATGACATTCGTGTTCAGACCGCAGCGGATGCAGATGCTTTGGATATTTTCACCTACATTGCCAAAGAGAACAAAGATGCCGCACTCAAGCTGTTTGATAGCATTTATGACGCGATGGCGACCTTGTCTGAGAATCCAATGCGTGGGGCGCGTCACATAGGCCGGGGCCTGAGCAAGTATGAATTTCGCTTTCTGGTGGTCGCTCCATATCTGATTTTTTATCGCATCGTTGATGACGAAGCGCATGTACATCACATCGCCCATCAAAGGAGAAGCCCACTGTCCATTTTGTTGGATGACTCCAAGCTATCATAGGCCGCTTAACAATAAAACCATCCTCATAACGGAGGGTGGTTTTTCTTTGCTCAAATCGCCATGTAAGCCTTGCCTTATAAGGGTTCCCTTAGTACTGCCCACTCGCCCCAGGCGGGGAAACAAAAACGGGAGGTAGACGACATGGAACCGAAAATGGGACAGGTCGTAGTACCAAACCACCCTTTTTGATAATTAGGAATTATCACGGATGTCAACTCCTACATCTCCAGAAATTCTTGTAAAACACTCACCTTCAATTAAAATTTTCAAAGGCTCTCTTTTCTATCGTAAATTATATGTTATACTGTCCTTGAAAATTTGAACTATTAGAATCGACAAGAAATGAAAGGACGCAAAAGAATGATCAGATAAACTCCAGAACAGAAAGCGGCAGCTCTAGCAAAAGCGAAAGAGATCGGTATCTCGAAAGCTAGCAAAGAATTAAACATCAGCCCCGCTACTTTTTACACATGGAAAAAGGAAACTGGCGAAGAAACAAAGCCAGCCGCCAAAGCACCAAAAACCAATCGTAAAAAAGCTCCCCAAGCAAAACAAACAAGAGCATCAGATACCGATGCCATCAAAACCGCCCGTATGCTATTAGCCGAAGATGATAATCTGGCCACAAAAGTAGTTGAACTGCAATCCGAGATCGCCTCCCTCCGGGAAAAGAACGCCAAACTGAAAAAGGCGTTGGCAGCACTCTTGGATTAAAACATTCAAGGCTGCTGGGAACGGAAGCGTTAAAGCGGTATTTGTAGAATGATACGGTTTGAGATAACCTCTGGCGATCACAGAATCCTTATATAAAACCACGCAAAAGCCATGGGCACGAATTCCCATGGCTTTGCTGCGTGTTGCATTTTTGTCATGCCCTGGACTCCATCTTGGCCGGCTTTCCCCTTTCCTCCGGAGGCAAGATGGGTACAGGCGGCGGGGTCATGCGTTCTGGTGGGGTCGGGAGCCCTTGCGTATATGGGAGTTTGAAAATATCACGAAGTCTATCCCACAATCGCAACCGTTGGCTTGGCGGCTTCATGCTGTCCACTTCCTTCCTGATGAGGGAAATAGGTTCGCATATAGTCTTTGCACTCGGTCCAACTCTTATCCAAAATCCGGGGGATGGCTGGAAATTGCTGCGTATGAGCATTATCGACGGGTGATTCAAAAGCATTTATTGCCCCGCCTTGGGTGGACCAGTTTGCGTGCTGTTACCAAGGAAACCCTGCAAAAAGCTCTCAAGGACTGGCAGGACAGCCTTGCGCCGGGGACGGTGCAAAGCGTGTTTCGTATCCTCAAAAGCATCCTGAAATGCGCCCACGAAAAGGGCTTGTGCGGGGAACCTTGGCTGGGGCTTCGGGTGGGCGGCAAGAGCCGAAACCCGCGAGTGCTGACCCGCTGCGAACAGAAAAAATTAGAGCATGCGGCGCTAGACATAGGTATGCCCGAAGTGTTCCTGGGGCTGTACACCGGCCTTCGGGTGGGCGAACTGTGCGCC
>JAVBTE010000052.1:0-9262 GCA_031556335.1 Eubacteriales bacterium
CGTGGGCCCTGTGGGCCCTTCGGCGTAGCCGAAAGCGAACGAGAGGTGGGGCTTGAGGCGAGGGCAGGCCATGGTCATGGCCTGCGCGACAACCGAAAGCCCGGGACAGGGGCGAAGCCCCTACCGTCCTCCCCGTTCCTAAAACGGCATCCGCATTCTTCCCTTTTTGCCGAAGCGGCCGCCCATCATTTGCTTCATCATGGCTTTGGCCTGCTCAAACTGGCGCATCAGGGCGTTCACGTCCTGCACGGTGGTGCCGCTGCCGGCAGCGATGCGCTTGCGGCGGCTGGCGTTGAGGATGGCGGGGTTTTTGCGTTCCCGCTTGGTCATGCTGCGAATGATGGCCTCGGGCTTTTTCATGGCGTTCTCGTCGATGTCCACGTCCGCCAGTTTGTTGCCCATGCCGGGAATCATGGAGAGCACGCTTTGCATGCCGCCCATTTTTTTCATCTGCTGCATTTGGCCGAGGAAGTCGTCCAGGGTCAGTTCCTGGCCGCCTTTTTTGGCCAGCTTGTCCACCTCGCCCTCGTCGAAAGCCTCCTGGGCTTTTTCGATGAGGGTCATCACGTCGCCCATGCCCAGGATGCGGCTGGCCATGCGGTCGGGGTGGAAGGGTTCGATGTCGGCCAGCTTTTCCCCGGTGCCGGAGAACTTGATGGGCTTGCCCACCACGGCCTTGATGGACAGGGCCGCGCCGCCCCGGGTGTCGCCGTCCAGCTTGGTCAGGATGACGCCGTCAATGCCCAGGTCGTCGTCGAAGGTTTTGGCCACGTTCACGGCGTCCTGGCCGGTCATGGCGTCCACCACGAACAGCACTTCCTGGGGCTTTACGGTGGCCTTGACCCGGCGCAGTTCCTCCATCAGCTCGGTGTCGATGTGGAGGCGGCCGGCGGTGTCGATGATCAGCACGTCCCGGCCATAGTCCCGGGCATACTGCACGGCCTCCTGGGCGGTTTTCACCGGGTCCTGGGTGCCGCGCTCAAACACGGGCACGTTCACCTGCTGGCCCACCACTTGCAACTGCTTGATGGCGGCGGGGCGGTAGATGTCGCAAGCCGCCAGCAGGGGCTTTTTGCCGGTTTTTTGCAGGTAATTGGCCAGCTTGGCGGCCATGGTGGTTTTGCCCGCGCCCTGCAGGCCGCAGAGCATGTAAATGGTGGGCACGCTGGAGGACCAGGTGAGCCGCGCGTTTTGCGCGCCCATCAGGGCCGTCATTTCCTCGTTGACGATTTTGATGACCTGCTGGGCGGGGGACAGGCTTTCCAGCACGCTTTGGCCCACGCAGCGGTCGGTGACTTTTTTTACAAAGTCTTTGACCACCAGGTAGTTGACGTCGGCTTCTAACAGGGCCACGCGCACCTCGCGCATGCCCTCCTTCACGGCCTGCTCCGTCAGCTTGCCCCGGGAGGTCAGTTTGGAAAGCGCGGAGGACAGCTTCTGGCTGAGTCCTTCAAAGGCCATGTTCCTCACTCCTCTCCGTCGATGTCGGCGATGATTTGGGTAATCTGCCGGATGGCGGCAGGGGACTGGTTGGTTTCCAGGGCCGCGATGACCTTGCGAAGGCCGTCGCCAATGCGCCGGGTCTGGGCCACGCCGCCCACCGCCTGCTCGCAGTGGCGCAGCTTTTGCGCGGAGCGGGTGATCAGGTCGTGCACGTTTTGGCGGCTGACGCCCAGGTGGTCGGCGACTTCGGCCAGGGACCAGTCCTCGTCATAGTGCAGTTGAAGCGCGGTGCGCTGCCGCTCGGTCAAAAGGCCGCCGTAAAAAGCGCACAGGGTGCTGATTTCCACGTTCTGCGAAAGCTTTTGGTCCGGCGAGGAACCGGTTTCGGCTGGCATCATGGGAACTCCTTCGGGCATCTGTCAAGTGGTTTTGCTTGGCAACCTCAGCAGTATACTTCAAAAAAAAAAGTCTGTCAAGGAATTTTCCCTGACAGACGGATCGACGGACCGTTACATTTTTTTGTCATACACCCGGTGGGCGATGAGGAAGGAGAAGAATTGCACATACAGGGCCCCGATGCATAAATAGGAAGGCACCCGAAGGCCCATGGCCATCAGCGCGAAGGCCAGCACCGTGAACAGGCCCACGCTCACCATCCAGGAAACGGCCATGGCCGCGCGCTTTACGGCGATGTTGCGCTCGTCGTTTTCCTCAATTTCTTTTTGTTTCAGCTTTTCCGGCGACACCACCTTGGAGCGGATGAAAAGGAAAATGGCCACTGCAATCAGCCCCGAGCCAAACCCGGCGAACATGCCAAGCAGCGTGGCATAGTCGTGGGCGTCCTCCGGGGCGGACTGGATGCCGATGACGCCGTAGCAAAGGCTGATCACGCCTATGATCACCATCATGAGTTGCACCGTTTTTTTGGATTTCATGCCGCACAGCATTAGGATTCCTCCTCCTCGTAAATGAAAATGTCCTCCACGGCAAGCCCGAAGTAGCGGGCCAGGCGAATGGCCAGGGTAATGGAAGGGTTGTAGCGCCCGTTTTCCAGGGAGCTGATGGTTTGGCGGGAGACGCGAAGCGCCGCGGCCAGTTCTTCCTGCCGGACGCCCCGCTGGTTGCGCAGTTCTTCCAGGCGGTTGTTCATGGATGCCTCCTTTGCCGGGAATGAAAAATGGAAAGCATGCTTTACATGCGCATCATATCAAATCCAGGGGGCGATGTCAAGCGAACTTTACATAAAAAACATGTTTTTTCTTCCAAATAAGGACGGTAAAGCATATAACGCAACAAGCAGGGGCATGGGCCCCTGCCAGACGGCAACAAACCTTTCACCAAGGGAGGTTTGGAGGGACCGCAGTTCCTCCAAGTGAAATCGTATCGACCGGCTTTGCCGGTCGGGCGGGGCGTTTCCGCGCCAGCGGAAACAATTCGCGTAAACTCGAAAAAGTGGCTTTCGCCACTTTTTCGACAGTTATTTTTGCCCATAATACGCATTGGGCCCATGCTTGCGCAAATAATGCTTTTCCTGCACATACTCCGGCAGGCATTCCCGGGGCTGCGCAAGGGGCAGCGCCTCGGTGTGCCAGGCCATCATGGCCACTTCTTCCAGCACCACGGCGTTGTGCACAGCGTCCAGGGCGTCTTTGCCCCAGGCAAAGGGCCCGTGGTTGCGAACCAGCGCGCAGGGCACGGCCGCCGGGTCCATGCCGATCTCCTCAAAATGGGAGGCAATCACATTGCCGGTTTCCATTTCGTAGGCCCGTTCCACTTCCTCCCGGGTGAGGGCGCGGGTAATGGGCACCGGGCCGTGGATGTAATCGGCGTGGGTGGTGCCGTAGGGGGGAATCTCCCGGCCTGCCTGGGCCCAGACGGTGGCCCAGCGGCTGTGGGTGTGCACGATGCCGTTGGCCTTGGGAAAGCGGTGATACAAAACCGTATGGGTCGGCGTATCGCTGGAAGGGTTCAGATCGCCTTCCACCTTGTTGCCCAACAGGTCCATCACCACCATGTCCTCTGGGCGAAGGTCCTCGTAGGGCACGCCGGAGGGTTTGATCACGTACAGACCCTTGTCCCGGTCGACGCCGGACACGTTGCCCCAGGTGAAGGTAACCAGCCGGTGCCGGGGCAGGAGCATATTGGCTTCGTACACCTGTTGTTTCAAATGCTTCAGCATAAGGGGAACCTCCCGTGGCAGATCAGCCGCGAATTCTCCACACGATGTCGTTCCATTGCAGCTCTTTCAGCAGTTGGGGAATGGTGGTTTCCTTGCTGATGTGGATAAACTCGATGCCCATGATTTCGCAAAAGTCCCGCATATGCTCGGCGTCCAGGGCATAGCTGAGCACGGTGTGGTGGGCGCCGCCCGCCAGAATCCAGGCTTCCGCAGAGGTGGACAGGTCCGGCAGGGGTTTCCACATCACCCGGGCGGTGGGCAGCTTGGGCATGTCGTGGAAGGGCGCGCAGGCTTCCACATCGTTGACGATCATGCGGAAACGGTCGCCCATGTCCACCAGGGTCGCCACGATGGCCTTGCCCGCGCCGGTGTTGAAGCACAGGCGGGCGGGGTCTTTCCGGTCGCCAATGCCCAGGGGATGCACCTCGATCCAGGGGCGGTCGGCGGCGATGGCCGGGTCCACCTCCAGCATGTGGGCGCCCAGAATGCCTTCGTTGGCGGGGTCCATATGGTAGCTGTAATCCTCCATGAAGGCGGTGCCGCCGGGCAGCCCCGCGGCCATCAGCTTCATCACCCGGTCCCGGGCGGCGGTTTTCCAGTCGCCCTCGCCGCCAAAGCCGAAGCCTTTGCCCATCAGGTTTTGGGTGGCCAGGCCCATCAGCTGTTCCAGCTCCTGCAAATCCTGGAAGGTATCGGTGAAGGCGCCGAAGCCGCCTTCGTTCAGGAAGCCCTCAATGGCGACCTCCTGCTTGGCCTGGTAGCGCACGGCGGCCAGGTTGTCGGTTTTGATGTCGTACTTTTCTTTGTATTCCGCCATTTTGGCGTCGATCTGGGCCTCGGTTACCGCGTTCACCCGGTTGATGAGGTCGCCCACGCCCCAGGTGTTTACGCTCCAGCCCAGCTTCACCTCGGCCTCCACCTTGTCGCCCTCGGTAACGGCCACTTCCCGCATGTTGTCGCCAAAGCGGCAGACCTTCAAGCGGCGGCTTTCCAGCGCGCCAATGGCGCTGCGCATCCAATGGCTGATGCGGCCGCGAATTTTTTCATTTTCCCAGTGGCCCGCGATGACCTTGCGGGGCATGCGCAGGCGCGCGCCGATATAGCCGTGCTCCCGGTCGCCGTGGGCGGACTGGTTCAGGTTCATGTAGTCCATGTCGATGGTGTTCCAGGGAATGTCCCGGCTGAACTGGGTGTTCCAGTGCAGGTAAGGCTTTTGCAGCTTGGTCAGGCCGCTGATCCACATTTTGCTGGGGCTGAAGGTGTGCATCCAGGCGATGACGCCGGCGCAGCGGGGGTCGGCGTTGGCTTGCAGCACCACGTCGGTGATGGACTGGCTGGAAAGCACCGCGCCCTTGAAAACGATGTTGCCCACGATGGCCTCGTCCTTGTTCAGGGCTTCGGTCATCAGCCGGCAATGCTCTTCCTCCTGGCGGATGCAGTCGTCGCCGTACAGGTCCTGGGTGCCGCAGATAAACCAAAAATCGTATTGCTTTAATTTCATGGGAAGGCTCCTCCTTTTACGATGGCGCAGAAGTTGTACGTACTAATTTCGTGTGCTTAGCATATCACAATTTTTTCAGAAACACAAGAGAGAAAACGAAACCGGAGGGAATGCCGGCAAAGCGTTTCAGCCGGGTCTTTCCAGGTTGGAAAGGATTTCCCGGTACCTGCGGGTGGCCGGCAGACTGGGTTGCCCCTTTTGGCAAAAGGCCAGGCCCTTCATCTTTGGGGATACCCGTTCCACCACGATCCGCCCATCCGAAAGCTTGGCCTGGAGGGCGGCCAGGGCCTGCAAAAACCGGGATCTTTTCGGGCGTAGGGGTAAAAGGACAGCACATACACATACAAAAACAGGTTATAGCCCCGGAAGGGGTATTCCAGCTGCATAAACAGGGTGCCGATGCCGTAATGGCAGGGCCCCAGGGGCGCCCGGGTCACCCAGTGCCCCAGCAGAAACTCCGCCGCCCGGTCCAGGGCCGGCTGGCGGCTAAGGGTCCCGCTGAAACGAAAGGCGTCCAGCACCGTCAGGGTGGGGAAGGGGTTGGAATAGGCGGTTTCCGGCCCCCGGCCAAAGCTGAACTTGTTGCAGCGCCAGCCGCCGTCATCGTGCTGAATGTCCAGCAGATGCCGGAAGGTTTTTTGCAGCCGGGCATCCTCCCCATAGCCCAGATGGCATAACGCCGCCGCGGCCAGGGCGGTTTGGCAGGGATAGATTCCACCCTGGGGATACACTTTGAACCGCCCATCTTCCTGCCAGGCGGAAAAAATCAGGTCCGCAACCCGCAAAAGCAGGGGGTCGTCAGGCTTCATGCCCAATTCCAGCAGATAACCCGCGCACTCCAGCGTGGAAAAAGGAGCCCCTTTCAGCAGCCGCCTGTCCGGGGTGGTCCAAAGGTCGCCGCCATTGTCGCGCAGGTGGGACAGAATGGCCGCGATATCCGCTTGAAACGGGTTTTCCATGGCGGTCTCGCCTCCTCAAACGCGGATAGAGCCGCGTTCCGTTAGCGTCCAGGGCATGACCGCGCTTTGCTCCTTTTGCCCGTTCATCATGCGCAGCAGTTTGAGGGCGGCGGCCCGGCCGAACTCGTCCTTGGGGTGGGAAAGGGAGGTCAGCTTGGGGGTACAGATGCCCGCATAGGGGCTATTGTCAAAGCTGATGAGGGAGATATCCCGGGGCACGGAAAGCCCGGCTTCCCCCAGGGCTTCCATCAGATGCAGGGCAATTTCGTCGTTGTAGCACAAAAGGGCGTCCACGTGGCCTTTCAGGCCGTCAAGGAAGGCCTTTCCGGCGGAATCGGCCAGAAAGCTTTGCTTGTTTTCCGTGGTGAACCAGCAGCAGTGCTCATCCCGGAGGGGCAGGCCATGGGCTTCCATGGCCTGGGCAAAGCCCTGGTACCGCAGATGGCCCTGCATGTCGTCGCTTTTGAATACGCCCCCCAGGCGGGTCAGGCCCCGGGCCACCAGCGCCTCCGCCGCCTGGCGGCCGCCCGCCTCGTCGGCCATCACCACATGCACATTGCGGGGAAGCTGGGGATAAAAGCCATGGATGAACACAAAAGGGATGTTGCGTTCCACAAGCTTTTCATACAAGCCGATGTTGGGGTTTGGCAAAGCGGTTTTCGTACCCTCAATGATGAGGCCGTCCACCGGTGTTTCCAGCAGGCGCTGGAGTAGCGCCCGCTCGTGGTGGGTGTGGTTGTAGGTGGCGGACAGGCTCATGATGCAGTTTTCATGGGAAAGCGCGCCCTCAATGCCCCGCACAATGGAAGGGAAGATGTAATCCGTAATATAAGTGGTGACGACGCCCACCTGCAAAATGCCGCCATGCTTGCGCGGCCCGTGGGTGACATAGGTGCCGCTACCCCGGCGGCGCACCACCAGGCCGTCGTTTTCCAAAAGGGCAATGGCCTGGCGCACGGTTTGGCGGCTGACCCCGAATTTGTCTTTCAGGGCTTCCTCGGTCAGCAAGGTATCGCCGTCCTGAAAAACGCCCGTGGCAATGTCTCGGCGAAGCGCGTCCGCCACGGCCTGGTATTTGGGTTCCATCATACACCGCCTCCTTGAGGCACACAAATAAAGCGCGACATTTGTTTGAAAACCGCAAACAAATTGTGATGGGCAAACGCCGGCGAAGTTTGCGCGGAATGCCGCATGGGGCTTGAGAAAAACGCTGCCGGATGAACGATGGTATCATACCATGTTTGCCAAAAAGAAGCAATTCCTTTCCGCTTTGGGGCGGCGCGGGGCCGCGCAAAAGCGGAATACTCCGCGCGGCTTTTGGGCATGCTGAAATCATGACGGACGGAGGGAGGTGTACGAAATGTCTTTCCCACAAAGCAGCCAATGCATCCACTGCGATGTGTCCAGCTGCAAACACCATTCGCAAAAAGAAGGCAAGTGCGAATTGGATAGCATCCGGGTGGCTCCCCGCGACGGTTGCAAAAGCGGCAACTGCGACGAGAGCCTGTGCGCCAGCTACCACGGCAAGTAAGGGGAATGGGCAGGGGGGACGGTTAGGGGCTGCGCCCCTAAGACCCTGCTCAGGGCTACGCCCGGAACCCTTCATTCACCGCGTTTCACGGGGTGAAAAGGAAAAATGAGGAAAAACCAGTTGTGCGGAAAACCCCGGCGGCGCTGAAGAAGCGTCGCCGGGGTTTTCGTCAAATGGCTTTGCCAAAGCGGCCGCGCCACTTTGGGAAAAAGTTATCCAATCAGGTCCGTTCCCATATAGGGAATTAAAGCCTCAGGCACGGTCACCGTGCCGTCCTCATTTTGGTAGTTTTCCAAAATGGCGGCCACGGTGCGGCCCACCGCCACGCCGCTGCCGTTCAGGGTGTGGGCGAACTGGGGCTTGTCCTTGGGCGTGTCCCGGTAGCGGATGCCGGCCCTGCGGGCCTGAAAATCTTCGCAGTTGGAGCAGCTGGAAATTTCCACATAGCGGCCATAGCTGGGCATCCACACCTCAATGTCGTAGGTTTTGGCGGCGCTGAAGCCCATGTCCCCCGTGCACAGGGTCACCACCCGGTAGGGCAGGCCCAGCAGCTGAAGCACCTTCTCGGCCTGAAGGGTCATGCTTTCCAGTTCGTCATAGCTTTGCTCGGGCTTAGCGATCTTCACCATTTCCACCTTATTGAACTGGTGCTGGCGAATCAGGCCCCGGGTGTCCCGGCCCGCGCTGCCCGCCTCAGCCCGGAAACAGGTGGAATAGGCGCAGTGACGGATGGGCAGCTGGCCGCCTTCCAGAATCAGGTCCCGGTACATGTTGGTGACGGGCACCTCGGCGGTGGGAATCAAAAACGTATCCTTGTCCACCTTGTAGGCATCCTCTTCAAACTGGGGACGCTGGCCCGTGCCGGTCATGGCGGAACGGGTCACCATATAAGGGGGATAGACCTCGTCGTACCCGGCCTGCACATGGGTGTTGAGGAAAAAGTTGATGACCGAACGCTCCAGCCGCGCCCCCAGACCCCGGTAAAACGTGAACCGGGCCCCGGACACCTTGGCGGCCGTGTCAAAGTCCAGAATTTTCAAATCGGCGCCAATGTCCCAATGGGGCTTGGGTTCCCAGGCGAACTGCCGGGGCTCGCCCTGGCGGCGCGCCTCCACCTTGTCCCGCTCGTCCTTGCCCACAGGCACGCTGGCATGAGGGAAATTGGGCACGTTCATCAGGAAGCCCTCCATAGAGGCCTCCAGCTCCGCGATGTCCGCGTCTCCCGCGGCGATCTCGTCGCCCAGGCGGCGCATTTCCTCCATGATGGCGGCCGTTTCGCTTTCCGGCGCGCCGCTTTTTTTGGCCTCGCCAATGCGCTTGGAGGTGGCGTTGCGCAGGGCCTTTTTCTCTTCCACTTCCGCCATCAGCTTTCGCCGCGCCTCGTCTTGTTCCAAAAAGCCGTCCAGGGAAATGTCCTTGTTGCGGGCTTTCAGCGCGTCGATCAGCTCCTGCGGGTTTTGACGGATTCGTTTGATGTCCAGCATGCTTTGTTCCTCCTGGTATTCATGATTATACCGGGTTCGTGGCGGTTTGACAAGCGGGGGGGGACGGGGGTGACGGGGGTGACGGGGGGACGGGGGGGACGGGGGGACGCTAGGGGTTTAAACCCAAGACCCCAACAAGGCGTAGCCCGGAAACCATAATTTTCC
>JAVBTE010000038.1:0-5071 GCA_031556335.1 Eubacteriales bacterium
TACATCTACTACGCTTGCCGGACATACCGCGAGAAGTCGAAGGAACGCTGCACAAAGCACAGCATCCCGGTGAATCTGCTGGAAGAAGCGGTGCTGGCCAGTCTGCGGGCGCAGATTGCGCTGATCGATCAACTGGCCGAAACGCTGAACCGGGTGAACATGCAGCCAGTCGTGCATACGCAGTCCGCGCGGATCGAGTCGCTCCTAAAAGCTCGGCGACAGGAACTTGCCAAGATCAGAACCGCCGCTGACAGCCTGTATATCGACTGGAAGGCGCAGGAGATCAGCACGGAAGACTACCGCCATATGAAGGATCGGTTCGATGGGCAGATGAAGCAGATCACCGAGGTGATCTTGAACCTCGAGGAGGAGCAACGCGTCGCCAGCAACGGCGTGACGACCGAAAACCCGCTGTTCACAGAGTTCCTGAAGTATCGCAACATCGAGAAGCTGGAACGAAGCGTGCTCATTGCCCTGGTTGATACGATCTTCATCCACGAGGGGCGGCAGGTTACGATCCGATATAAGTATGCAGACAAGTACCAGCGAGTCCTCGAGTACATCAAAGCCAACGCGGAAGCGAATGAAGCGGGATGAATAGACGCTTATTTTTTTGAGCTACGGTCGCGGGTAAAAGATCGTGCCCACCGGCCCCACCGGGCCCCAGGGGGTGGCGGGTGTTCCCGGCGCCACAGGTACCCGAGGGGAAACCGGTCCTCAGGGAGCCCAAGGGCCCCAGGGAGAGCCTGGCCCAATGGGTACGCAAGGGGACACGGGTCCGGAAGGGCCACAGGGGCTTCAAGGAATGCCCGGCCCAGCGGGCCTTCAGGGGATACCGGGCGAAACAGGCCCGGCGGGGCCCCAGGGGCTTCCCGGGTTGCCCGGCCCGCAAGGGTCGATTGGGCCCCAGGGGCCACAGGGCGAACCCGGGCTTCAAGGGCCCCAGGGCCCTCAAGGGGAAGCCGGGCCCCAGGGGCCGCCAGCCGATACCGCCGCCATCCTCGCCGCCGCAGCAGCGTATACCGATCTGCAAATCAGCCTACATACGCCAGCCGTCATTGACTATGGCCTGATTCCTGCGGGGGGCACCGTCGCCCTGCAAAACGACAGCATTGGGAGAATGGTGGCGCAGGGGGGCTTTACCGCTGTGCTGCCCGCATTTAGCGAGGGGACGGAGAACTCGGCCTATTCCTCTGTGGAGGTCTTGGCCGTGGGCGCGCAAACATGGACCGGCGGCACATTTTTTACGCCGCCCATGCCTTTGCCGCTGGGGGTAAACGAAATATGGGTGAAGGGAATACGGTTGAACGACGGACAAATCAGATGGGCCTTCGATATGAAGGCCAGAGGGTAACATGCTGCAGCAGCGAAGAGAAATCGTCGCCTGGGATGAGTACGCAACAAGCGGCCTCGTCGCGCGGTACCAGGGCCTTTACAATACAGTGGCGGGCCACAGCGCCACAACGCTTCTTTGGGAGGACCTGGTGGGCGACGCCGATCTGACGATCAGCGCCGCCCTGCTGCCTGGCACCCGGCAGTGGGGGCCGAACTATTTTGAAAGCCGCAAGGTGACTCCCTCGCATTTTGCCTGGCTTTCCACGCCGCTGCCGCCGTCGTTTTCGCCGGAAAACAGCACCATGGAAATCGTCTTCATGCCCTACGCCGGGGCCGACACCACGGGCGGCGGGGACATCATCGGCTGTGATAACATCCCCGATCCGCCCTACACCACCATTACGCTGGAAATGAGCGCCATGAGCGCCAATTTTCTGGTGGAAGAGTCCGCCACCTTTGTCACCGTCAACCGCAGAACGCTAACGGCCAACACCCTTTATACCGCGTCCATGCCGGTTTCACCCTTTCGCGCGGTTCCGGCGCAAAACGGAACCAAGGCCATTTTTTACAACGGCGCGCTGCAATATCGGGCGGCGCGAATCGCTCCTTTGTTTGTGCAACTGCCGCAGCACACCGTCAGCCTTTCGGGCAACCCTGCCATCGTCGATGTCCGCCAGGTGTTTTATGGCAGGATCTATGAAGCCAGAATCTACAACCGCGCGCTGACCGATGCGGAAGTGGCGAACAACGCCCGCCTGGATCGGCAGGTGTATGGGTTTTAGGGGGCGCGAACCGCGTTCCCCTTCCCCTTCCCCTTCCCCTTAAATCAGCGTATACCCTCCGTCGATCACCAGCTCCGTGCCCGTGGCATAGGTGGAGGCATCGCTGGCCAAAAACAGATAAGCGCCGCACAATTCCTCCGCTTTGCCCATGCGTTTTTGGGGCGTCGCCTCAATCCAGCCCTTTGTGGCGTCGGAAAAGTTGTCGTTCAACTCGTTGCTGATATATCCGGGGCTGACGCAGTTAACGCGAATGCCGTACTTTGCCCACTCCACCGCCATGGACTTGGTCAGGTGCACCACCGCCGCCTTGGAAGTACAATAGCTGGAGGTGGTTTGGGGCACATTGATGATGCGGGCGGACATGGAGGCCATGTTCACGATGGTTCCTTTCTTCTTCTGCCGGATCATTACCCTGGCCGCAGCCTGGGCGCACAGCATCACACCGAAGAGGTTCACGTCCAGCACCTTTTTCCACTCTTCCAGCTTGACCTCCTCCAGCGGGAAAAAGTTGACGATGCCCGCGTTATTGATGGCAAAATCCACTGTGCCATAGGTTTTTTCAACCTCCGCCACCATGGCCTCCACGCTTTCAGGCCGGGTTACGTCACAGTGCAGGGCAATGATCGTCTTTCCGTATTTCTCGCTCAGCTCCCGCGCCACCGTCCGCGCGTTTTCCAGGTTGATATCCGCCACCGCGAACTCCGCGCCCGCCTCCGCGAACCCATCCGCCAGCGCTTTGCCGATTCCCTGGCCCGCGCCTGTGATAAACCCTTTTTTTCCATCCATCCGGAATTTTTCCAAAACGCCCATACCACGACCTCCTCAGGGAAAATTAGTGAATAGCAGACCCCCGGCGGACTTCGCAATCCCCCGGGGGCAGCCCGTTTCATCTTTTGCCATCTCTGGCCTGCTGAAACAGCAGGGTTTCCTGGGTTTGATTAGAAGGGATAGTTGCCCATGGTGTCCTTGTCAAAAGTGAAGGTGCCGATATAGATGGTATCGTCAATCACCTTCAAGGGGTTGGTGGTGCCGATTTCCGCGCCGTTTTCAATGGTTTTGCCCTGGGCCAGCTGGTCCACCACCCAGGTGGCGGTGTAGCCCAAATCGCTGGGATTCCACATCACGCAATACTGGGTGGTTCCATTGGCCAGGTAATCCTTCATCATGCTGGGAATGCCCATGCCGCCAATTTTCACCTGGCCGGCCTTCAGCTGGCCGGCGGCCACCGCTTCTTCCACAGCCTTGCAGGCCGAGGGGGTCTCGCCGGCAGCCATGCAGAGAATGCCGTCCAGATCGGGGTTCGCCTGAATGAAGCTGACCGCGTTCTCATAGGCTTTTTGCATGTCATCGTTGCTGGGGTATACGCCCACGATTTCGATCTCCGGGTAGTCGCTTGCCAGCTTGGCCAGCGCGGCATCGCGCCAGGCGATGATGTTGGCGGCGCTGGGGGAGGCGATCATCACGGCAATTTTGCCCTTGGGCGCTTCCATTTGCTGAATGAGGCAGTCCAGGAAGGCCAGACCGATCTCCTCGTCCGTGTCCGCGGCGATATAGTAACCTCAATCACGGTGCGGATTTGTTAATTCAAAGGCTGTCCACGCTTTACCGTCCGTTTTTTCTTTACGGCGATAAGAGGCCATGGCAGGAAGAAACTGCCGCCGCGCTGTCCAAAGTTTTGCGCGATGAAGAATCGGCAGTTGAATTGTGGTATCCCGTATTGAAGCGGTCATTTGAATGTATTGTCGCTTCGGCTTCATTCCTGCCTGTGATTGCCTACTATCTGCACAAGATAGAGGAATGGAATCTTGTTTTTCAGAATTGCAAGGTCTGCGGCAAAGATTTCCTTGCACGCAGCCGCCACTATGAGTTATGCTCGGACGAGTGCCGAAAGAAACAGGCGGCAGAAGCTAAACGCGAGTTTGACGAGAGGGCGAAAGACGACAGCTTGGAGCAATCTCACGAAACGGCGTACTATTACTGGTATAGCCGTCTGCGGAAACTGAAACGGGCGAAAAATCCAGACGTTGAAAAAATAGCGGTGGTGAATGCGGCATTTGAGGTTTTCCGAAAAGAAGCTGTCAAGCGTAAAGGAATGGCGCATCGTAAAGAAATAACGCCAAAAGAGTTTACCGATTGGCTTTTCAAACAGCAAAATGAAGTTGATAGATTGATGGATGGCTGATAAAATGGTATTGTTTTCGAAACTCGGATTGGAGGTAAAAGTCTTGTACAGAGCGAGTGATTTAAATACATTCTTAAGTCGGCATAGTAATGATGGCGTGGAATTAACTCCGGCAGAAGTTGAAGCCTATAAAAAAGAGTGGTTCAACCGTTTAGTTCCTGCCGATAAACAAGAAGAAGCTATGGAATGTTTTTGTTTCAGTAGGGATGATTATTGCGGCTATTTGTGGCATGTTTTCAGCTATAAAATCTTGAGCTGTCTTGAACAAGGCGCAGCTAAAAAAGCATTTGATGACTTTGAAAAGAAAGAAGCAGTTTTATTGGAGAATATCGATAGCATTGCATTTCGGATAAAAGATGTTTCTACGCTCAAGGCGCAAGACCTTGATACGCTCCAGGACATTATCTTGACCGCAAAAGATTTTAGCTGGACATACATTAAAACACATGAAACTGTCTGTGGCCCTTATTTTTATACAGTTGATTTAGAGCGCGATTTAGCCCCCGAAACACGCTTTTGAGCGTTTTCGGAGGCAGGTATGGGTTTTATATTACCTTGCACCTTTTGGGGCGAAAATGCGGATAAAAAGCCTGTATTCATGCAGGTTTGTGGTCTGTGAATAACATCTAAATGCCTACATCGGACTGTTACACTTTAGCCGCCATACGGCTGTGTATCACCTCCCTACAAAGCCGCAAATTCACTGCAAATGAGCCGCTGCCATGCTGTTTTAGTGGCAGTATCATTACTACCCTTTACAGCATACATTCCA
>JAVBTE010000148.1:0-16461 GCA_031556335.1 Eubacteriales bacterium
GGGTTCGTTGGCAAAGGACTTCACCACCCGAATGCCCAGAAGGCTGTCCTCCACCTGAGCGTTGATCTCGCCCACCTGATGGCGGCTCTCCTTGAAGGCCTTGCGCATCAGGGCGCTGAAATACCGGGTGGACAGCAGCATCAGGGGCAGCATGGCGAAGATGATCAGCGTCAGCACCGGGTTCACGCCCAGCAAGATCACAAAGGACGCGGTGATCTTGATGCCCGCGATTAAAAACTCCTCGGGGCAGTGGTGGGCAAACTCGGTCACCTCAAACAGGTCGCTGGTGATGCGGGCCATCAGCTGGCCGATTTTGGCGTTGCTGTAATAGGAAAAGCTCAGGCTTTGCAGGTGGGAAAACAGGTCGTAGCGCATGTCCCGCTCAATTTTGGTGCCCATGATGTGGCCGTTGGCGCCCATGTAAAAGCTGGCCCCTGCGTCAATCACCCGCAGGGCCAGGTACAGCGCGCCAATCCGCAGCACATACTGAACCGTCAAAAGGGCCAGATGGTTGGTGGCCAGGTTCGTAATATTGCGCACAATCATGGGCAGGGCCAGGTCGCACAGGGTGGTGAGGGCGGCGCAAAACAGGTCCAGCACAAGCACCGCCCAATATTTTTTGAAGTAGGGCAAAAAGCGCTTCATCAGCGCGGAGGTTTTCACAGTGCGCGCAGGCTCTTGCATAGGTCCTCCTGTTGCTTTTGTGTGGCTTTTGGGGTCAGTTCGCCGCGGCTTCGGATTGCCAGAGAGTGGTCTGCTTCAAGATTCCCGCCAGGTCCTGGGCGTGGGCGCTGGGGCAGGTAATGGCGTACACCGCTTCCTCGCTCTGGGCAAAGACGCAGATGGTTTCCCCGTCGTCCATCCGGGCCGCGTCAAAGCCCGCCAGGCCGTAAATGCCCGCCATGCTCAGGCTTTTCCCCGCGCTGCCCAGCAGCGCCGCCGCGGCCGTGGGCCGGATTCTGTCCGCCAGCAAAATCTGCCCATCCGGGAAGGCGTAGCTGAGGGTGGCCCGGCGGGCGTAGCCCCCGCCAAAGGCCGTGTCGTACAGGGTCATCTTTTGCAGGGGCAGGGCGTTGCCATACAGCATCAAAAGGGGCTTGCCAAACGTGGCGGACACGGTGCCCATGTCGGCGTCGGCCTGGGCCTCCATGGCGGCCATGGGCACCCGAATCGCTTCCTCCACGGGCTTGGGCACGTCCTGGGCGGCGTTGTCCGGCTCGCCCAGCAGCAAAAAGAGATAGGCCATCACAAGGGCCGTAAGCAGCAAAAAGCCCAAGCCCACCCGCTTGAGCACCACTTGCCACCGGGGGGTGGGCTTTGGCGTGTTTTCCTCATCCGTCACGGGCTTTTGCTGCGGCAGCACGTCCCGGGGCTTTTGCTCCGGCAGTCTGTGCCCCTGTCCGCCCCCCGGCACTTGCCGGGGCATGCCCTCCGGGGCCCTGCGGCCCTCCTGAAACGCGCCCGGGCCGCCGCCCTCCGCACGCTTGATGTTTCGGCTGTTTCTTTGCAATTTGATCCCTCCGCTTTACACCGGCGTGGGAATCCCCATCTCCCGCAGATGCTTGTCCAGGTGTTCCGTGTTTCCGGTCATGTTTTCGGCAAACGCCTGGTACAGGGCCCGCATCAGCATATCCCGCTGCTGGGGTTCCAGGCTGTCCTCCTTGCGGATGGTCTGCAGCATGCAGGCCACGGGTCCCGCCAGATACTTGGGGGCCTGGCTGTCCAGGCCAATGCCGAAGATTCGGCGCATATAGCGGGAATCTCCCCGCAAAAACAGCTCGATAAACTCCCGGTTCAGCCGCAACAGGTACCTCCAGGTAAAGCCCTCCGGGTCCCCGCTGAGGGCAAGGCATTTTTCCAGCTGAGGATGGCGGAAGATTTCCTCCACCAACTCCTCCCGCCGCTGCCGGGGCAGTTCCTGGGGTTTTAAAAAGGGCATGAGCACATAGCACTTGATGATGGAAAAATCCAGCTGCCTGCTGCCCCGCTCATACAGCCGCCCCATGTGGAGCAGCTCCTGGGCGATGGCAAGGCTCTCCGGAAACCGCTGCTGGGCCTCCAGCAGCCCCGCGTGTTTTTTGCGCACGTCGGGTTCCCCCTGAAGCTTCGTAAGCAGGGCCTTTGCTTCCTCCGGCTCGGGCTGGGCTTTCGATTGCGTTTCCACCGCTCCGCCGCAGAAGGGACAAAATGCCGCTCCATTCACCGCTTCCAACGATTTTCCACAATGCGGGCAAAACTCCATGGACACATCCTCCTTGCGGGCCCAAACCCCGCGCGCGCTTTCCCGTGCCATTGTACCATAGCCCGGGTGAAAATGCCATAAGCGGGGCCTTCCTCCCCCAATGTTTTTCAAGCGGGAACACACAAAGCGGCGTTTTCATGGTATACTGGATAGGATTTGAACACGAAAGAAGGCGCGGCATGGAACAGCTCAGCGCGACGGTGCTGGAAACCACCTTTCGCAACGACGACAACGGCTACACCGTGCTGCGGGTGTCCGTGGGCCGGGCCCAGCAAACCGTGGTGGGCCAGATGCCGGAGCTTTCCAGCGGCGAGTGCGTCACCTTCGAGGGGGACTGGACCGAACATGCCGTATACGGCAAGCAGTTCACCGCCAAAAAGTGCACCATCACCCCGCCCTCCACCCTTGGCGCCATCGAGAAATATCTGGGCTCCGGCCTTATTCGGGGCATTGGCCCGGCCACGGCCAAGCTCATCGTCAAAGCCTTTGGCGAAAACGCCCTGACCATTTTGGACGAGCGGCCGGAGCGCCTCACCGAGGTGGCCGGCATCGGCCCCAAAAAGGCCGCCATGATCATTGAAAGCTACACCCAGCAAATGAGCATGCGCCGGGTGCTGGTGTTTTTACAAAACTACGGCATCAGCCCCAACCTAGCCATGAAAATCGCCAAATACTACGGCGAGGACACGGTGGAACTGGTCAAGCAAAACCCCTACCGCCTGGTGACGGACATCGACGGCGTGGGCTTTTTGACCGCCGACCGCATCGCCCTGAGCATGGGCATCGACCCCCAAAGCGAGTTTCGGGTGCGCACCGCCCTTTACTACCTGCTAAACGAAGCGGCGGGCAACGGCGGGCACACCTTTTTGCCCCGGCCCCTTTTGGTGGACCGGGCCTGCGCCATGCTGCGGGTGGACGAGGAGCTGGTGAACCGGCAGGTGACCCAGGCGCTGCTCACCAAAATGCTGATCGGCTTCAGCCTGCCCGACGTGGAGGAAGCCCTGTGCCTGCCCTTTTACCACCAAGCGGAAAGCGAAATCGCCACCCGGCTGCATTACCTGATGGAATCCCGCCCCTACAAGCGTGTGCCGGGCCTGAAAGAGCGCATCGCGGCCCTGGAGAAGGAAATGGACATCGCTTTCAGCCCCTTGCAGAAAAAAGCCATTCAAAGCGCGGTGGAGGAAGGCCTGCTGGTCATCACCGGCGGGCCCGGCACGGGCAAAACCACCATCATTCGCTGCATCATCCGCCTTTTGAAAGAGGACAACGATATTTTGCTCTGCGCCCCCACGGGCCGGGCGGCCAAGCGCATGACCGAGGCCACCGGCGAGGAAGCCAAAACTATCCACCGCATGCTGGAATACGGCGGCGACGAGAACGTCTTTGCCCGGGATGAGAACTATCCCCTGGAAACCGACTGCCTCATCGTGGACGAAATGAGCATGGTGGACGTAGCCCTGATGCGGGGCCTGCTTCGGGCGGTGCTGCCCGGCACCCGGGTGCTGCTGGTGGGCGACGCCGACCAGCTGCCCAGCGTGGGGGCGGGCAACGTGCTTCGGGACATTTTGCAAAGCGACGCGGTGCCCAGCGTCCGCCTGACGGACATTTTCCGCCAGGAGGGGGACAGCATGATCGTGATGAACGCCCACCGCATCAACCACGGGGAAATGCCCGTTTTGAACGACAAGCGGGCGGATTTTTTCTTCGAGCGCAAGCTGCTCCAAACCGAGGCCGCCCAAACCATTTGCGACCTTTTGTGCCAGCGGCTGCCCAAATATCTGGGCTTTCCCAAGGGTTCCTGGCAGCAGGAGGCCGCCCGATGCATCCAGGTGCTCAGTCCCACCAAAAAGGGGGACTGCGGCTCTGTGATGCTCAACAAGCTGTTGCAGCAGGCCCTGAACCCGGAAAGGCCCCACCTGGACGCCATCACCCACGGGGAGATTGAGTTTCGCGTGGGCGACAAGGTGATCCAAACCAAGAACGACTACCAGATCGCCTTTACCCGAAAAACCCCCTTCGGCGCCGAGGAAGGCGCGGGGGTGTTCAACGGGGATGTGGGCTACATCCTGCAAATTGACCCGGCGGAGCACATGATGACCGTCTGTTTTGACGACGAGCGGTTGGTGACCTACCAAAAGCAGCAGCTAGACGCGCTGGAACTGGCCTATTGCCTGACGGTGCACAAAAGCCAGGGCAGCGAGTTTCCCGTGGTGGTGATGCCCGTGACCGGCGGCCCCCCCATGCTGATGGCCCGCAACCTGCTCTACACCGCCCTGACCCGGGCCAAGCAGCTGGTGGTGCTGGTGGGCCGGGAGGATGTCATCGCCCAAATGGTGCGCAACGACCACGTGGCCACCCGCTACACCACCCTGAAAATTCGGCTGGAGGCGCTGATCCGATGACGCGGTTTCTTTCCCTTCTTCGCGCCCTGGGCGGGCGGGCGGCTTTGGCCCTGCTGGATCTATGCTTTCCCCAGGGCAATGTCTGCCATGTTTGCGGCAGGCCCATGCTGGCCCTGGACGAGCCCCTGCTTTGCCATGCCTGCCAGGCGGCCCTTGAGAGCGCCGCGCTGCCGGCGGATGAGCAGGGCCTTTTTTTGAACGCCTTTCTCCCCCGGGCCTTTGCCGCCTATCACCATGAAACCGCGCCCCGGGCGCTGATCCACCGCCTCAAATACGCCGGCGACCGGGCCGCTGCCCTGCCCCTGGCGGAAGGCATGGCCCGGGTGCTGGCGGAAACCGGCGACGAGGTTCTTCGCCGGGTGGACGGCCTGCTCCCCGTGCCCCTGCACCCCAAGCGGGAAAAGCAGCGGGGCTTCAACCAGGCAGCGCTGCTGGGGGAAACCCTGTCCGCCCACACCGGCCTGCCCCTGTTTTCCGGCGTCCTCCTTCGCACCCGCTTCACCCGGCCCCAGGTATCCGGCAACCGTGCCTTTCGCAGCCGAAACCCCCTGGGCGCCTTCGCCGTGCCGGAGGCCGAAAGCCTTGCGGGCCGCCACCTTCTTTTGCTGGACGACGTGTGCACCACCGGCGCCACCGCCGTGGCCTGCGCCGAAGCCCTGCTTCTTTCCGGCGCCGACGAGGTAAGCCTGCTCACCGTGTGCAGGGCGTAGGGCGGGAGGACGGGGGACGGGGGACGCTGGGGCTGCCGCCCCAGACCCGCCCAGGGCTATGCCCTGGACCCTTTATTGGCCCGCGTTGCACGCGGGCCAAAACAAATGAAAAGGGACTTTCCATCCTCTTTCGCATATGGGTCCGGTTCCTGGCGCATACTTTCGCTATGCGATTCGCAAACGGAGGTGCCGCCCACCATGCCGGAATTTGTGGAGGTTTTGCTGGGAAGCTTTTTCTCCATTCTGACGCTGTTCCTGCTCACCAAGGCCATGGGCAACCGCCAAATGAGCCAGCTGACCGTGTTCGATTACATCGCCGGCATCTCCATCGGCTCCATCGCGGCGGAGATCGCCTCCCATCCGGAGTCCGGCTTCTTCCTGGGCATTTTGGCCATGGCCGTATACGCCGCCGTCACCCTTTGCATCAATCTGCTCAATGCGCGTTCCGTCCGGCTTCGAAAATTCTTTCTGGGGGAGTCCATGGTGCTGTATGAAAACGGCGCCATCTATTTTCACAACCTGAAAAGGGCCCACCTGGACCTGACGGAGTTTTTGACCGAATGCCGGGGCAGCGGCTATTTCGACTTGGCCAAGCTGCACATGGTGATTCTGGAGGTGAACGGCAAGCTCAGCTTTCTGCCCCAGGCGGCGGAAAGACCCCTGACCCCGGGGGACATGAACCTGCTGCCCAAGCAGGAGCGGCCTGTCATCTCCGTGGTCATGGACGGCAGAATCCTTCCCCAAAGCCTATCCTTTACCGGCAACAACGAAACCTGGCTTTTACGGCAGTTGCAACAGCAGGGTTTTTCAAAACTGGAGCAGGTTTTCCTGGCCACGGTGGATGGGGAAAACCACCTGGCGGTGTACGAAAAAAACCAGGCGAAGCAGCCCCGGAATTATTTTCCCTAAAACGTTTTCGTTCCTTTGCGAAATGGTAATTTTTTGGCGCTTTCGCCCATGCCGCCTTGCATTTGCCCCTCCCCTCGTGTATAATAAAAACGTATTATTGAAAGGGGGCTTGTCACCATGAAGTCTGTGAACATCAAGCTGAGTTTGGCGGAAAACGTCAAGTCTTTCGTCAACATCGTCAACCGTTATCCCTATGATGTGGACCTTCGCTCCGGACGCCATGTGGTGGATGCAAAGTCCATTTTGGGAATCTTCAGCCTGGATCTGAGCAAACCCATCACCATGGAGATTTACGCCGATTCCTGCGACGATCTTCTGGGAGACGTGAAGCCTTTCATGGCCTGACGTTCCAGCCTGCCAGGCTGGCTTTCGCCAGTGCGCAACGCCTTACAGGGCATTTATCGGGCAAAGCGGCATGCTTTGCCCTCTCTTTTTCCACAGGAGGACCGCCATGCCTATGATTTCCCCCAAACGGCAGGTTTCAGACGCGGAAAACAAGCTGCGCCTTTTGTTTTGCGTGGACGCGCTGGGTTTTGTGACCGAAACCCAGCTGTGGCCTTTTGTGGCCTCTTTGAACCTGATGGAATACATGCCCATGCAGCTTCTTTTGCACGAGCTGATGGCCGGGGGCTTTGTAGGCCGGGGGACCCATGCGCTTGAGGGGCAGCTGTTTGTGTCGGCGGAGGGCAAAAGCGCCCTGGGGCAGCTTGGCCACCGGGTGATGCCCCAAGATCAAAAACGCATCACAGACGCGGCCCCTGCCTACCGCGCCCAGCTCATTCAGCAGGCCCATGTGCGCGCCACCTATGAAACGGCCCGACCCGGAGCCTACCGGGTGCTGCTGGAACTGCGGGAGGAGGCTCTGCCCATCCTCACCCTTCGGCTGTCCACCGCAAGCCGGGACCTGGCCGCCCAGGCCATGCATTCCTTTGAGGCGAACGCCGCTTCCATTCTCACCTGTCTGTACAGGCTTGGCGAGGATTCCGACCCGGAGCCGGCCCTTCCGCCTGCTGCGGCGCTTCAAAGCCACGGCCCCCACGAGCATGTGGTGACCACGGAACTCGTCACGGGGGACCTTGTTTTCGAAGTGTCTTTGCTGCTTTCCAGCCTGTCCGGCGCGGCCGCGTACAGCCATGCCCTGGCCCGTCCCGAAACCGCGCAAAAAACGGCGGAACATCTCGCCTTGGCCCTGTGCGGGCTTCCGCCTTCTGTTCCGCCGGATAGCATCCCATAAAAGACCTTTACGACCCGCCCAGCCACGCCTCATAGCGCGGGGGCGGGTATGTTTTTCGGATCATTTCGATCAAAAACCGAAACTCCTCGTCCGAAAAAAAGGTGGCGTATTTTTGATACAGCACCCGCATGGCCGCCAGGCTTTCCACGTGCAGGGCGTAATCGTTCAGCTTGATAAAGTTCATGGAAAAGGGCGTGAGTTTGTCAAACAAAACCCCCATCACATCGTCGGTCATCCACTGGATGTCCTGAAGGCTGAGCCGGATGGTTTTGTAATTGTCCAGCATCACGCGCATATCACCACCGGTCAGGCGGCTCAGGCCCCGAATCATGAAACTTTCCAGCTCTTCATGCAGGCTTTCCAGGCTTTGCCGGTAGGGTGCGTATTCCTGCAGTTTTTGGGCCACGCTTTGGGAAAACTGGTTGGAGGTGAGGAAAAACGTGCCCAGCCAAGGGCGGAGCGCCCGCTCCACATCCTCCAGGCCAATCGGGATTGCCACTCGTTTTCCTCCTTCCGCCCATGTGGATCCTGCCCAAGACGGAGCGATGATGTAATCTCAAACAAATTCTACAAATTTCGCTAATTTCCCTTGTTTTTCCCGTAATAAAAAAGTAGGAACTTATTACCAATCACAAAATGAATAATTATAATTAATTTAAGAATAAACATACATTCCATTTTTGTCAACCTCCATTTCTTGTGGCGCAAACAAGTGAACATACTAGCGGTTGAGCGAAACAGTTTTCGACATGTTTGGGCTTATGCAATATGAACATTATGGAAAATACTTGTCATTTCCCCTTGGTTCTGCTATGATTATTTCTGTTCCACCCATCGCGGACAAGTTTTCCACATGTCCGTTTTCCACATATTGTTTTTGCATATAACCATTCCAGGGGGTTGTTATGCGCCGACAGCAAGATGCATAATATACATTTTATAACCGAAAGGTTGCGCTACTGTTGATGAATGCCGAAGAGCTATGGAGAAGCACCTGCCGAATTCTGAAAGAAGAACTGAACAGCGTAAGCTACGAGACCTGGATTGTCGCGGCCTTGAAGCCTTATGCGGTGATCGGCAATAACCTCATGCTGGAATCCATCAGCCCGCTGATGTACGAAACCGGCGTGCGGCGCTATCTTCCCCAAATCGAAACGGCTGTGGCCACGGCGGCAGGCAAAAACCTTTTTGTAGAAGTGCTGGGTGCGGACGACCTGCGCACCCGGGTGCAGGAGCTGGAGGCCAAGCAATCGGGCAATACCCTGGCCATGCTCAACCCCAAGTACACCTTCGACACCTTTGTGGTGGGCGCGGGCAACCGCTTTGCCCATGCCGTGTCCCTGGCCGTGGCGGAAGTACCCGCCAAGGCGTACAATCCTTTGTTCATTTATGGCGGCGTGGGCCTTGGCAAAACCCACCTTTTGCACGCCATCGGCCACTATGCCCACGAGCTGTACCCGGACATGAAAATCCTCTACATCACCAGCGAGGATTTTACCAACCAGCTCATTCGCGCCATGCAAAACAACGCCAACCAGGAGTTCCGCGACCGCTTCCGCAACGTGGACATCCTCATGGTGGACGATATTCAGTTCATCGCGGGCAAGCACGGCACCGAGGAGGAGTTTTTTCACACCTTCAACCACCTTCGGGAAGCCGGCAAGCAAATCATCATGACCAGCGACAAGCCCCCCAAGGAGATCGCCAAGCTGGAGCAGCGCCTTTGCAGCCGCTTTGAGGGCGGCCTTTTGGCCGACATCCAGCGCCCGGATTTCGAAACCCGACTGGCCATTCTGCGCAAGAAAGCGGAGTTTGAGCGGCTGGTGATTTCCGAGGACATCCTTGCCCTGATCGCGGAAAAAATCGATACCAACGTACGGGAGCTGGAAGGGTCCCTCACCCGGCTTACGGCGTACAGTTCCCTCACCCGGCGGCCTGTGGACATGCAGCTAGCCCGGGAAGCCCTGCGCGAACTGTTCAACCATTCGGAAACCCGGCGCATCACCTGCGACACCATTCAGGACGCGGTGGCCGATTACTACGGCATCACCACCGACGACCTGAAAAGCCCCCGCCGCAACCATGAGGTGACCGTGCCCCGGCAGATTGCCATGTACTTGGCCCGGGAAATGATGGGCCTGAGCCTGACCAAAATCGGCGACGCCTTTGGCGGACGGCACTACACCACTGTGATGTCCTCCATCGAGAAGGTGGACGAGTCCATCAAGCAAAGCCCCAGCCTGGCCAGCCTGCTGGATGATATCCGGCGGCTGATTAAGGATGCGAAATAGGATTACAGGAGGCGAAAGCCTCCTGTAATCGCTGACAAAGTCCCTTTAGGGGCTGCCGCCCCTAAAACCCTGCTCAGGGCTATGCCCTGAACCCTTCATTATGACCGCGTTGCACGCGGTCATAAATAGCAGCAAAAAAGATTGTCTTACACTCTGGGCCTTTTTCTGCAAGCTACGGAGGCGAAAGCCTCCTTTTTTGCCTTGCAAATGGATATGAAACAAAAAAATCGAGGGCTTATCGCACGCAGCCCTCGAAAAAAATTTATCCCTTCCCCTTCTTTGCCTTCGGCAGGGGAAGCTCCTGCCAGGTCACGTCCCGCAGCTCCCTTAAAAACGCCGCGTCGTCCACATTCTCCAGCAGGAAATACAGGCTGGCTCCCTCGTAGGGTGGGGCTTCCGCCAGCATGCCCCGGGCTTCCAGCAGCTGCCTTCCGGCCTTTGTGGGCTTCATAAACAGCGCGTCGTCGCACACCACGGCCAAAAACTTGCCCAGGCAATAGACGCCGTATTCCCCAAACATCTTTTTGTAGGTTACGCCAGCCGCCTCGCCGCCCAGTTGCTCGGCCACATAGGCCATCAGTTCGGGAGAAGATGCCATGGCTGTTCCTCCTTTACCCGGTCGCAGTGCGCGCCCGCGCTTATTCCTCGTCCAGCAGGGCCAGGTCCGGGTCCTCCTCCAAAAGCTGGGCTTCCTCCTCGGTCAGGCCGTTGGCCGCAGCGGGGGGCGCGATTCCGGCCTTCTTGGCCGCAAGGGCCGCCAGGGCTTCGTCCCGAATCACCTTGTCGATTTTCTTGGCAATATCGGGGTTGTCTTTCAGGTACTGGCGGGCGTTCTCCCGGCCCTGGCCAATGCGCTGGTCCTCATAGCTGAACCACGCGCCGCTCTTGTGGATGATGTCCCGGTCCACGGCCATGTCCAGCAGCGTGCCTTCCTTGCTGATGCCCTCGCCGTAGATGATGTCGAACTCGCTGACCCGAAAGGGCGGCGCGACTTTGTTTTTGACTACTTTCACCTTGGTGCGGTTGCCCACCACCTCGGTGCCGTTTTTTAGCTGCTCGCCCCGGCGCACGTCCAGCCGCACCGTGGCGTAGAACTTCAGGGCCCGGCCGCCCGGGGTGGTTTCCGGGCTGCCGTACATCACGCCCACCTTTTCCCGAAGCTGGTTGATGAAAATGGCCACGGCGTTGGTTTTGTTGATGACGCCGGCCAGCTTGCGCAGGGCCTGGCTCATCAGGCGGGCCTGGAGGCCCACAAAGCTGTCGCCCATTTCGCCCTCAATTTCGGCCTTGGGCACCAGGGCCGCCACCGAGTCGATGACCACCATATCCACCGCGCCGCTGCGCACCAGGGCCTCGCAAATTTCCAGGGCCTGTTCGCCGGTGTCCGGCTGGGAAATATACAATTCGTCGATGTTCACGCCCAGCTTCCGGGCGTACACCGGGTCCAGAGCATGCTCCGCGTCGATAAAGGCCGCCACGCCGCCCATGCGCTGGGCCTCGGCCACGCAATGCAGGGCCACGGTGGTTTTGCCGCTGCTTTCCGGTCCAAAAATCTCCACCACACGGCCCCGGGGCAGGCCCCCCACCCCCAGCGCGATGTCCAGGTCCAGGCACCCGGTGGAGATCACCTGCAGGTTGTTGTCGGCCGTGGCGTCGCTGAATTTCATCACCGCGCCCTTGCCGTAGGTTTTGTTCAGCTGGGCCAGGGCGCTTTCCAGCGCCTTGAGCTTCTCCTCCCGCACCGAGTCAAGCGCCTTGCTCTCCGCTGCTTCCTTTTTGGTGTCTTTCTTTGCCATGGTGTTTCCGTCCTTCCTTTGTGCCGGGCCGGCAGATGGGGTCCGTTCCGCTTTATTCGTTTGTCAGTTCATTCACAAGCATGGTAAGGGCCCGCAAAACCGCCTGTTTGCGCACCGCCTGCCGGCTCCCCCGAAAATGATGTTCCTCCGCCCGGGTCCCCTTTTCGCTGGCGATGCCAAGAAACACCGTTCCCACCGGGGTTTGCGCCGTTCCGCCCCCCGGCCCCGCCAGCCCTGTGGCGCTGAGGGCGATGTCGGCTTTCAGGCTGTTTCGCGCCCCCTGGGCCATCTGCTCCGCGCAGGCCGCGCTTACCACGCCCACGCCGTCCAACACATCCTGGGAAACGCCCAACAGTTCCCGCTTGATGCGCGGATCATAGCTGACCACGCCCCCCAGCAGCACCTTGGACGCCCCCGGCACCCCCGCCAGGGCAGTAGCAATCCAGCCCCCTGTCAGGCTTTCCGCCGTGGCAATGGTTTTCCCCCGGTTCGTGGCCAGCGCCACCGCCTTCCGGCATACGGGCGACAGCCGGGTCACGGGGCGTTCTCCTGCCCAGGCTGGGCCAGCACATCCCAGGTCCGTTTGAAATAGTCCACGCCGGACCAGATCGTCATCAATACGGCCGCGATCATCAAAATCACGTCCATGGGGAAGGCGCCAAAGGGCCGGTTTTTCAGCAAGTACACAACCAGGGTGGCCATTTGCAGACTGGTCTTGATTTTTCCAAGCTTTCCGGCGGCGATCACCTTGTGCTGTTCCACCGCCACCAGCCGCAGCCCGTCCACCGCCAGCTCCCGAAACAGCACGATGATGCAGGCCCATATGGGAAAGCGGCCCATGCCCCCCAGGGCGATCATCACGGACAACACCAGCAGCTTGTCCGCCACGGGGTCCAGAAACTTTCCAAAATTCGTAACGATGTTGTTGCGCCGGGCCAAATACCCGTCCAGCCAGTCGGTGGCGGCCGCCACCAGGAACACGGCCAGGGCCATGGCTTGGCAAAAGGGCGTGTCCACGCACAGAAACGCCAGGCACACGGGAATCAGCAGCACCCGCAGAATGGACAACCGGTTGGGCAGGTTCATTCCATCACCCCTATGAGGTCATACGGCTTCGCGCCTGTGATTTTTGCGGTCACAAACTCGCCAATGGCAGGCTCCTTCTTGCAGGCAAGCTCCACCGCGCCGTCGGTTTCGGGGGCCTCCGCCGCGGTGCGGCCAACGGCCACGCCGTCTCCCCGCAGCTCTTCCACCAGCACCTTTTCCACCGTGCCCACCCGCAGCCGGTTCCGCTCCAGGGAAATGTCCTGCTGGGTGCGCATCAACCGGTCCAGCCGCGCTTCCTTGGTTTTTTCGGGAACCTGCCCTCCCATGGCGGCGGCCGCCGTGTCCTCCTCGGGGGAGAAGGCGAAGGCCCCCAACCGGTCAAAGCGGATCTCCTGAACAAAATCCATCAGGGTTTCAAACTGGGCCTCGGTTTCCCCGGGAAAGCCCGTAATGAAAGTGGTTCGGAGGGTAAAGCCCATTTGCCGGGCCTTGTGCAAAAGCTTCCGCACCGAGGCCATATCGCCCCGGCGGTTCATGGCTTTCAAAAGGGCGGGGTCCGCGTGCTGCAAGGGCAAGTCCAGATACTTGCAAATGTTGGGCTTGGCGGCCATGGCCTCCAACAGGCGGTCGTCCACCTCGTCGGGATAGCAGTACAACACCCGCAGCCATTCCACCCCGGGAATGTCCGCCGCCCGGGTCATCAGTTCCGGCAGCAGCGACCGGCCCTCTAAATCCAGCCCAAACCGGGAGGTATCCTGGGCCACCAGCACATGCTCCTTCACGCCCCGGTCCGCCAGGGTGCGGATTTCGGCAAGCACGTCCTCCATGCCCCGGGAACGGAAGCCGCCCCGGATGAGGGGAATGGCGCAGTAGGCGCAGCGGTTGTCGCAGCCGTCCGCAATGCGGATGTAGGCGGAATAGGGCGCGGTGGTCAGCACCCGCTCCCCGGTCAGCACGCCCCCTTCCCGGTGGCAATAGGCGGCGCGCTTGCCGCCCAGGGCCTCGCGAATGGCCCGGGGCAGTTCCGGATATTGGCTAACGCCCAGCAAAAGATCGATCTCGGGCATTTCGGCCATCAGGTCTTTTTCATACCGCTGGGCCAGGCAGCCCGTGGCCACCAGCAGCTTCAGCCGACCCGTTTCTTTATACTTCGCCAGGGACAAAATCGTATCGATGGATTCCTGCTTGGCCGGATCAATGAAGCCGCAGGTATTGACGATGAGAATGTCCGCCTGCCTCTCGTCCCCGACAATCTCATACCCGTCCTTCGCCAGAATGCCCAGCATCAGCTCCGTATCCACACGGTTTTTGCTGCACCCCAGCGATACCACGCCAACGGTCATCAAGCCGCAGGCCTCCCGTCATCATGCATTCGGGCGCCTGCCATCGGCATTCAACCCTGCCGTCCATTTTAGCACATTTTTCGATGGAAAGGAAGGGATTTCTCCCCGTTCGGCGAACAAATTTTTGCATAGAGGAACATTCTTGCATCCAGGGGATGTTTTCGATATACTTGCGATACCGGCCCGCCTTTCCTCCCTTAAAAGGGCAGCGGGGCGCTCCGGTCCAGACGCAGCTTTTGATAGGTTTCCACAAATTCCCGGGGCGGCGGGGCCGCAAAGCGCATCCATTCCCCGGTGGTGGGATGGGCAAAGGCCAGGGTATGGGCATGCAACATCAACCGGGGGGCCTTCACGCCGTTTTTCAGGCCGTACAGCGGGTCCCCCGCGATGGGATGATGCTGGCTTTGCAAATGCACCCGAATCTGATGGGTTCGGCCGGTCAAAATATGCACGTCCAGCAAAGCGGCGGCCCGCAGGTTTTCCAGCAGCGTCCACTCCGTGATCGCCTCCCGGCCCTCGGGGTCTACGGCCATGCGCTTGCGGTCCTTCCTGCTGCGGGCTATGGGCAGGTGAACCGCGCCGCTATCCTGCTTCATTTCGCCTTCCGCCACAGCCAGGTAGTGCTTTTCCATCTCTCGGTTTTTCAGCTGGTTGCTGAGGGCCACATGGGCTCCGTCGTTTTTGGCAATCAGCAGCACCCCGCTGGTGTCCTTGTCCAGCCGGTGCACAATGCCCGGGCGCTTCACCCCACCAATGCCGCTCAGCCCGTCCAGGGCAAACAGCAGGGCGTTCACCAACGTGCCCTTTTCGTTTCCCGCCGCCGGATGCACCACCATGCCCCAGGGCTTGTCCACCACGGCGATGTCCCCATCCTGGTACAGGATGGAAAGGGGAATGTTTTCTTTTTCCACTGTGGGCTCCACGGCCTCGGGCAGGTCCAGCGAAAGGGCCTCGCCTTCCTTTACGGGCAAGCCGGGCTTGGTCGCCAAAACGCCCCCCGCCCTGGCAGCGCCTTCCGCAATGAGCCTTGCCGCTTGGGACCTGCTGAGGCCGAACGCCTCGCTGAGCAGCACATCCAGCCGCCCGTCACGGGGCGCTTGGCCCGTCATCCTTTGCATTCTTTTCTCTCCAGTCCTGGGGCCGAAACAGCAGGCTCACCGCCAGCATCAATACCCCGGCGCAGATGGCGATATCCGCCACATTGCATATAAACCACGGCAAAAACGGGAAATAGAGCATGTCCACCACATAGCCCAGCATCAGCCGGTCCACGAAATTCCCCGCGAAACCGCCCAACATCATCGCGCTGGCCGCGCGGGTAAAGGGGGTGGGCCGATATTTGCGAAACACCAGCAGCCACGCCGCCACCGCCACAATGGGCATGACCAGGCTGGCCAGCACATTCCCGGAAAGAAAGCCCAGCGCCATGCCCCGGTTTTCCGAGTAGCGAAATTCCAGCACATGCGGCAGCGCCCGCCAGACCCGCTGACCTTTCAGCGCCGCGCCGGCCCAGGCCTTTACCGCCCAGTCCGCCGAAAAGACCCCGGCCAGGATGCCCCAGAACGCCAGCATCCCCTTCCCCCTTCCGTTACTTCAGCCTCATTTGTACAATGGACACGATCTGGGCCAGCGCGTCCCCAATCAGCGGCAAATTGCGCTTGGCCAGGTTTTGCAAAATCAGCACCAGCACTGCGCCCAAAATGGTGAACCCCACCGCCATGCCCACGCCCTTGATAAGGCCGCCCCAAAAATGATCCCAAAACAAACGCTTGCGGTCGTCCACGTACCGCACATATTCCGACAGGCGCAACCGCTCCATGCTGGCGATCCATTTGTCCATCTGCCGGGAAAAAAGCCCGGCTTTCCCCTGGACCTCCCGGGGCCCCGGCGCTTCCGCCCCAGGCGCGGCGCAAGCGGACCGGGCCGCTGCCCCATCCCCCGGTTCTGTCTCCGGTTCATATCCGTTGCGTTGGGCCGCCACCTCGGGGTCGTGGTCAACGGATACTTCCGCCTTCCCTTCCGCCGCGTCGGCTTCCGGTCGCCATTCCTTCATCGTGCACACCTCTCACCCAACTAGTGTGCGCACTTCACCCGCAAATATGAACATGCCTATCATAACAAAACGGGCGGTGGGTTGCAACAGGCGATCCAAGACCGCCCCCGGGAGGAAAGCCAATGGACCCGTCTTTCTTTCAGCAGGTGTACCGCATCGTCGCCCAAATCCCCAGCGGCAAGGTAACCACCTACGGCGGCATCGCCAAACTGCTGGGCCGTCCCACCGCTGCCCGCCACGTGGGCTTTGCCATGCGCTGCGCCCCCGATGGCCTGCCCTGCCACCGGGTGGTGAACCAGGCCGGCGACCTGGCCCACCAGGACGTGTTTGGCTCTCAGGACTTTCAGCGCCATCTGCTGGCCTCGGAGGGCATCGCCTTCCATCCCAGCGGACGCATCGATATGAAAAAGCATCTGTGGGCGGGGGCGGGGATG
>JAVBTE010000171.1:0-26521 GCA_031556335.1 Eubacteriales bacterium
CCCCCCACAACACCCCGTCCCGTCCCCACCCCGTCTCGTCCCCCGCCCCCCACCGCCTGAAATCACGCCTGTGATTACAGATAGAGTCTTACAAACGTTTAGGAGGAAACAAGCATGTCTGTCAAAATTCGTCTCAAAAGAATGGGTATGAAGAAAAAGCCTTTCTACCGCGTGGTGGTCGCGGACATCCGCAGCCCCCGGGACGGCCGTTTCATTGAAGAGATCGGCTATTACGATCCCATGACCGAGCCTTCCACCATCAAAATTGACGCGGAAGCCGCCAAGAAATGGCTTCAAAACGGCGCGCAGCCCACGGACACCGCCCGGGCGCTGCTGAAGAAATCCGGCATCATTGAGGGCTGACGAAATGAAAGAGCTTGTGCTGTACATCGCGCAGTCTCTGGTGGACAACAAAGACGCCGTGACCGTACAGGAAACCGCGGGCCCGGAGGCGACCATTTTGGAGCTTCACGTGGCGCCGGAGGATATGGGCAAGGTCATCGGCAAGCAGGGGCGCATTGCCAAGGCCATCCGGGCCGTAGTGCGCGCCGCCACCGCCAAAGACCAGAAACCCGTCTTTGTGGAAATCCAGTAACTGCCTCTCATGCGGCGCGGCGGCCTCTTGCCTTGCGGCAAGTTCCGCCGCGTTTCGTTGTCGCGCCCTTCTTCCATTCCACCTAAAAGGAGAACTTCCATGCTTGAGCCCTATCTGCTGATTGGCGAAATCGTCCGCCCCCAGGGCATTCGGGGCGAGGTGAAGGTGCGCCACTATACCGACGACCCCGCCCGCTTCCTGGACCTGACCTTCGCCTATGTGGAAAAGGACGGCTCCTATCAGCCTTTGCCCATCGCGGGCTGCCGCGTGCAAAAAGACGACGTGTTTTTGACGCTTCAAGGCGTAGGCGACCGCAACGGGGCGGAAAAGTACCGGGGCGTGAAGCTGTTTATTGACCGGGCCCATGCCCGGGAACTAAGCGAGGACGAGGTGTTCATCGCCGATATTCTGGGGGCCAAGGCCTTCGATACAAAGGGAAACATCATCGGCACTTTGAAAGAGGTGTTAACCCCCGGCGGCGTGGATGTGTTTGTGTTTGACACGCCCAAGGGCCCCATGATGATGCCCGCGCTGAAGGCCGTGATCCTGACCATGGACGCGGAAAGCGGCCGCATCGTGCTGGATGAACAAAAGCTGCCGGAGGTTGCGCTGTATGAAGATCGCGATTCTGACCCTGTTCCCCCAGATGCTTGAAAGCGTCCTTTCCGCCAGCATTCTGGGCCGGGCGCGGGCGGAAGGCCTGCTCGCCATCGAGCCTGTGGATATCCGGCCTTTCAGCGACAAAAAGCATAAAAACGCCGACGACTATCCCTTTGGGGGCGGCGCGGGCATGGTCATGATGGCGCAGCCCATTGTGGATGCGGTGCGCAGCGCCAGGGCAGACGGCTTTACCGGCCCCTGCATCTATCTCAGCCCCCGGGGCACGCCCCTCACCCAGGCCAAGGTACAGGAATTGTCCCAGCAGGAAAGCCTGGTGCTGCTTTGCGGCCACTACGAGGGCGTGGACCAGCGGGCCATTGACCTGGTGGTAGATGAAGAAATCTCCCTGGGCGATTTTGTGCTGACCGGCGGGGAATTGGCCGCGCTGTGCCTTGCGGACGCGGTGGCCCGCTATGTGCCGGGGGTTTTGGGCAGCGAGGAAAGCGCGGAGGAGGAAAGCTTCTCCGCCGGGCTGCTGGAATACCCCCACTACACCCGCCCCCGGGTGTTTGAAGGGCTGGACGTGCCGGAGGTGCTGCTAAACGGCGACCACGCCAAGATCAAGGCCTGGCGGCGGGAACAGGCGCTTTGGGCGACCCTGCGCATGCGGCCCGACCTGTTTGAAAAGGCGGACATGACCCAAAAGGAGCGGGAGGCCGCGCGGCGTAAAGCCCAAGCCCCTTCGCCGGAAACGCCTTCGCCGGAAGGCTTTTGACAGTCCCAAGCCCACCGGGTACCCACCCGGAAAAGGAGGTCCCCTGTATGCTGCTTCGCAAACTGGTGGCGGCTTTTTGTCCGCTGCTTTTGTGCCTGCTCACCTGCATCCTGTTCCGCTGGCTGGACGGCCTGATGGATGCGGGGGATTTTTTCCTGTTCGCCCTCAAGGGCCTTTTGCTGGGGGTTTGCGTGGCGCTGCTTTTGCCTGTGGCGGGCATCACCAGCAAAACCAACGGCCTGGTGCGCTGGCTGTTTGTGGCGGCGGGCATTCTTTTCCTGTTTTTGCTGTATCAATACCTGGAAACCCGCCGGGTTTTGCACTGGCCCCTCCTCAAATCCCTGATCTCCATCAACGGCCAGGTGGTGCTGGTGGAAAGCGCGGTGATGGGGTTTTTGCTGCTGACCGCGGTTTTCAACCGCAAGCGGTAAGGGCTGTCGCGGAAACGCCCGACCGGGCATTGGGCCGGGCCGGGCGCGGGGTTGTGATTTTGGCCATGGGTTAGTGCAGCCTGTGCTCCGCCTTGGCTTCCCGGTGCAATAGCCGCTCTAGGTATTCCCCGCTGCTCAGGCCCATGCGGCCCGCTTCCGCAACCATATGTTCATACGCCAGCTTGTCAATCCGCAGGCATACGCTCAGTTTGTCCGGCGTGCATGCCTCCATGGCGGATTCCAGTCCTTGGGTGTCCTTGAAAAACTTGCTCTTCATGCGCGTTCCCTCCGCACCATCCTATGTGAGGCACTTTCACCGGTTCGTTTTTTGAAAAGGTTCGCGTTTTTCTCCGTTCCTTCCCCGGCGGCCTTCCTAGCCTTCCCATGGCCAGGCTTTGCGATACACAATCCGGCCATTCATGCTATAATGGTACGGCATCAAAACCGTCACGGAGACAGGGAGAGGAGGAAAACGATGGGCGCGGTCTTGCGCTTTTTGGTAACGGTGGCCGCCATCCCTCTTTGCGGCCGCTTCATGGACGGCCTGCATATTCAAAACGACTTGCAGGCGGCCCTCATGGGCGTGGCGCTGGGGCTGATCTACATCCTGTTGCGCCCTTTGGCCCGGATCGTTTTGTCCGTGTTCAACTTTTGCACCCTGGGCCTTTTGTATGTGCTCGTGGACGCTTTTTTGGTCTGGACCGTGGCGGGGTTCTTTGGCGACGGGGTCTACCTGGACAGCTTTTGGTGGGCCCTGGCCGTGGCCGTGGTCATCAACGCCCTGCGAACCCTGATCGACATGCTGACCGGAGACGGAAAACACTAAGCGAATCGGAGGAATTTCCATGCACATTTTTCTGGTGAATGACGACGGCATTGGCTCCAAAGGCATCATGGCGCTGGCCCGCGCCGCCGCCGCCCGGGGCCACCGGGTAACCATGTGCGCCCCCGCCGCCCAGCAAAGCGCGGCCAGCCAACGCATCACCCTGACCGATCCCATTTTTGTGCGGGAATACCCCGCAGATCTCCCCGGGGTCGCGGCCTATGCCATCGCGGGCACCCCCACCGACTGCGTGCGGCTGGGGCTTCTGGATTTGGCCCAGGGCCCTGTGGACGTGCTGATCAGCGGCATCAACGACGGCTATAACGCCGGCATGGCCGTGCATTACAGCGGCACCGTGGGCGCGGCCCGGGAGGGCGCTTTGCACCACCTCCACGCCATGGCCGCGTCCATCGACTACCACGCCGCCCAGGAGATGGTGGACCACCTGGCCCGGTTTGTGATTGAGACGGCGGAATCCTACGCAACGTTGCCGCTGCCCCCCGGGGTGCTTTTGAACGTGAACGCCCCCCGCCTGGACCCGGACAAGTTGCTGCCCCCCGTGGTGGCGCCCCTGAGCACCGCCAATTTCACCGACTGCTATCTTCGCCGGGAAAGCCCCCGGGCCGGGGTGTATTATTGGCTGGACAAAGGCGCCCATACCGAGCCCCCCATCCCCGGCAGCGACCAGGACATGCTGGACAAAGGCCACGTCACCCTCACCTTCATGGGCAACCCCAGCGACCATAGCGCTTGCTTCCCGGATTTCCTTCCGGCTTGCAAAACCAAAGCGCAGGGGCTATAATGAAGGAGCATCATCCGGAAAATGCATTTTTTGCGTTTTCCTTCCCCAAACCACCCTAATGGAGGCGCGTTTGTGCAGGAACCGCAGGATTTGATCGGCAGGCTCAATTTGCGGGGGGAAAACCTCAGCAAGGGCCATCGCCGCATCGCCGAGTATATTGCCGAACATTATGACAAAGCCGTGTTCATGACCGCCGTCACCCTGGGCAAAAATTGCGCGGTCAGCGAATCCACGGTGGTTCGCTTTGCCTCGGCCATGGGCTATGAAGGCTATCCCCAGCTGCAGGCGGCCCTTCGGGAACTGGTGCGCCAGCGCCTGACCGCCGAGCAGCGCTTTGCCATTACCTCGGAAATCAACGAAAACGACCTGCTTCGCACCGTGCTGAAAAACGACGCCCAAAACATTCGCCGCACCATGGAGGAGCTTTCCCAAAAGGACTTTGACGACGTGGTGCAGCGGATTGTGAACGCGCGCCGCATCTACATCCTGGGCCTTGGCTCCGCCGCGCCCCTGGCGCAGTTTTTATACCATTACCTGCACCTCATTTTCGACGAGGTGCGGCTGATGCAAAACACCACCAGCAGCGTCTTTGAAGAAATCGTCCGCATCCGGGAGGGGGACCTGCTCATTGGCATCAGCTTCCCCCGGTATTCCGCCCGCACCCTGGAATGCATGTCCTTTGCCCGGGAGAACGGCGCCCAGGTGGTGGGCATCACCGACGGGGCCATGTCGCCCCTGGCCAAAGCCGCCCACACCTGCCTTTCCGCCCAAACGGACATGGCTTCCTTTGTGGATTCGCTGGCCGCGCCCCTGTCCGTGATCAACGCGCTGATCGTGAGCCTGGGCCTGCACCGGCGGGAGGATTTAAGCCGCCATTTTAACCAGTTGGAGGAGATATGGAACGCCCAGCGGGTCTATATCGATAAAAACCATGAGTGACATCATCGTCATCGGCGGGGGCGCCGCCGGGCTGATGGCCGCCGTGACCGCCGCCAAAGCCGGCGCCCGGGTGACGCTGTTGGAACGGAACGAAAAGCTTGGCAAGAAAATCTACATCACCGGGAAGGGCCGCTGCAACGTGACCAACGACTGCGCCCCGGAGGCATTTCAAAAGCAGGTGGTGCGCAATCCCCGGTTTTTGTTCAGCGCCCTTTCCGCGCTGCCCCCCGCCGCCCTCATGGCGGACCTGTCCGCCTGGGGTTGCCCGGTGATGGTGGAGCGGGGCGACCGGGTGTTTCCCCAAAGCGAAAAGGCCAGCGACGTGACCCGGGCCTTTGAGCGGGAAATGGCCCGCCTTTCGGTTTCGGTGCGGCTTCACACCCGGGTGTCGGCGCTGAAAACGGAGGAGGGCCGGGTGACCGGGGTCTTGACCGAGGAGGGGCAAACGTTGCCCGCCAAACAGGTCATCCTGTGCACGGGGGGAAAAAGCTACGCCTCCACCGGCTCCACCGGGGACGGCTACGCCCTGCTGGCCGCCTTGGGGCATACGGTTTTCCCCGCCAAGCCCGCGCTGGTGCCCCTTTGTTCCCCGGAGCCCTGGGTGCACGCCCTGCAAGGCCTCAGCCTGAAAAACGTGCGGCTGACCCTGAAAAAAGGCGGCAAGACCCTCTATTCCGAGCTGGGGGAAATGCTTTTTACCCACTTTGGCTTCTCCGGGCCCTTGGTGCTGTCCGCCTCCAGCTACATGGCCGACCTGGAGCCTTCGCAGGCGGAGCTTTTGCTGGACTTAAAGCCCGGCCTGACGCCGGAGCAGTTGGAAGCCCGGCTGCTGCGGGACATTGCCGAGGCCGGCAAAAAACAGCTGCAAACCTTGCTTTGCGGCCTGTACCCCGCCCGGCTGGCCGAAACCGTGCCCGCCCTTGTGGGCATCGACGGCCGCAAGCAGGCCAACGAGCTGCTTCGGGAAGAACGGGCCGCCCTGGCCCGGGTCACCAAGGCGCTGCCCTTGCCCATTTCAGGCCCAAGGCCCCTGGGCGAGGCCATCATCACCCGGGGGGGCGTGGATGTGCGGGAGGTTTCCCCCGCCACCATGGAAAGCAAGCGGGTCCGGGGCCTTTTCATCGCGGGGGAACTGCTGGACGTGGACGCCCTGACCGGCGGGCTCAACCTGCACATCGCTTTTTCCACGGGCGCCCTGGCCGGGCAAAGCGCCGCCGCCGCGTGCGTTTCCGCCCTCTGATTCATGAAATCCGCCTGATTCAGGCAAACTACTCATGCCGCCCTGCGGCCGTCTGGAGCAGTCAAACATGCAGTTTATCGTAATGGATTTGGAATGGAACCAGCCCACCAACTATCAAAGCCCCATCTTCCGCAAGGTGGGCGACAGCCTTTTGTTTGAGGTCATCCAGATCGGCGCCGTCAAGCTGAACGAGCAGTTCCAGATTCTGGACAGCGTATCCATCCCTGTGCGGCCCACCCACTACATCACCATCCATCCCCGGGTGCGGCGCATGACCCGCCTGGGCCAGGAGGAGCTTTGCGACGCGCCCGATTTTCTGGAGGCCATGGCGCAGTTTACCGCCTGGTGCGGGGAGGACTATGTGTTCCTCACCTGGGGCTGCGACGACATCAGCGTGCTGCAGCAAAACATCGACTTTTTCCGGTTCCAGCCTTCCATGCCCAAGATGTACGACATCCAGCGGCTGTACGCGGCGGCCTTTGAGCTGGGGGCCAGCCAAAAGGCCCTGAAATCGGCCATGGAGCACCTTGAAATCGCGCCGGACGAGGACCGCAACTTTCACAACGCCATGCACGACGCCTACTATACCGCGCTGGTGTTTCAAAAGCTGCCCCGGCCCATGGACGTGCTGAAATACGAGGAGCAGCCCCGCAAGCTGAGCCACAACGCCCGCCGCAGCCGGTTCCGCATCACCCAGACCGTGCCCTCGGTGGCAGAGGCCTTGGCCTCCCCCGTCATCCAGACCCCGGAGTGCCCCACCTGCAAAAAGGCCACGGCGCTGCAAACCACCGTCATCCCCCAGGCCCCGGGCAAGTATGTGGCCCTTGCCAAATGCCCCCAGCACGGGCAGCTGTTTGTGAAGATTGCCTTTTCCCTGCTGCCGGACGGGCAAAAGGGCATGCATTTAAGCGTGCTTCCCTCCAACCGGCAAACCAAGGCCTATGTGCACACCAAAGAGCTGCAATACCAATTCAAGCAAAAGCGCGGCGATTACGACCAGGTGGACATCGAAAGCCTGGCCCCGTCCTGCGGCAGCAACATGCCCTTTGAGGACGCATAACTCCGCCTTTTGAGGACCGTCACCGGAAGGAGCCAGTATGCCAGAAACGAAAAACCACCCCGCCCATGAAAGCGTGGTGCGGGTTTCCATGGAAGGCCGTGTGGACGCCTTTCCCACAGGGGTTTTGCTGAAAACCGTGGTGGCGCGGCTGTTGCCGGAAAGTGCCTCCCAGGTGCTGTGCGCGCTGTACGGCGGCATTTGCGTGGAACTGAACCAGAAAATCGACGTGGACTGCGAGCTTTCCCCCATCACCTACCAGGACGAGGAAGGCCGGCGGGTGTACGAGCGTACCCTGCGCTTCCTTTTTTTGCTGAGCATGAGCCGCCTATACCCCAAAAAGAACGTGCGTGTGCTCAATTCCATCGGCTATGGCGTATATTTGCAGCTGGTGGGAGAGGATATGTCCACGGACATGGTTCGGGCGCTGGAAAAAGACATGCGCGGGCTGGTGGAAGAGGACATCCCCCTGCAAAAAGAAACCTGGTCCAGGGAGGAGGCCATCCGCTATTTTGAGGAGCTGGGCTGGCCGGACAAGGCCCGCATCCTGCGTTACCGCCCCCATGAAAACATCTCCATGTACCGCATCGGCAACCTGTGCGAGTATTTCTACGGGGCCATGCTGCCCTCCACAGGCTATGTGAAGGTTTTTGCCCTCAAGCCCCACTTTCCGGGGCTCATCCTTCAGTTCCCCTCCCCCGCCGCGCCGGGGGCCCCCGCGCCCTATGTTCCCCGGCCCAAGCATCTGCGGGTGTTCGCCGAATCCCAGCGCTGGTGCAACATCCTGCGGGCCGACAACGCCGCAGACGTGAACGAGATGATCAAAAACGGCGAACTGAGGGACTTCATCCGGGTGAACGAGGCGCTGCACGACAAGTCCATCGCCCACATCGCCGACGAAATTCTGGGCCGGAAAGCCCGCATCGTCATGATCTTTGGCCCCTCTTCCAGCGGCAAAACCACCTTCGCCCACCGGCTGGCGGTGCACCTGCGGGTGCTGGGCCTGCGGCCCAAGCTGCTCTCCCTGGACGATTTCTACCGGGACCGGGCCGAGCTGCCCCTGGAAGCGAACGGCGAGCCGGACCTGGAGCACGTGAACGCCCTGGACATTCCCTACCTCAGCGAATGCCTGGAACGGCTGATGGCCGGGCAAACGGTGGAAATGCCCCGGTTCGATTTTACCAAGGGCCGCCGGGCCCCGGAAACCTATCCCCTGCACCTTGCGCCGGACGAACCCCTGCTGGTGGAAGGCATCCACGGCATGAACGACCGCATCACCTCCGAAATTCCGGAACAGCTGATGTACGGCGTGTATGTCAGCGCCCTGCCCTGCATCAACCTGGACAACCACAACCGCATCCGCACCACGGACGTGCGCCTGCTTCGCCGCATTGTGCGGGACATGCGCTTTCGGGGCACCTCCCCGGAAAAGACCATCGCCATGTGGCCCAGCGTGCGGGCCGGGGAAGAAAAGTGGATCTTCCCCAACCAGGAAAAGGCGGACATCATGTTCAACACCTCGCTGCACTACGAATTGCCCATTCTAAAGACCATGGCCTATGAGATCCTGCTGTCCATTCCCCGCACCAAAAGGGAGTATCTCACGGCCCGGCGGCTACTCAAAATCCTGCACTATTTCCAGCCTGTGGGCGAGGATGTGCTCAGCGAAATTCCCCCCTTGTCCATCCTTCGGGAGTTCATCGGCGAGTGCTCCTTCTACGACAGACATTGACAAGGTGCGGAAAATGTAGTATAAATAAGTGTTTCACCAAGCAATAGGCATGTCGATGGGAGGCTTTCAGGGCGTGGAAACCGTAGCGCAGATTATCCGTGCTCTCATGGGCGTGATGAGCGCTTGGCTTGTGTTCATGTTGGTATATCAGCTGATTATCAGCCTTTTCGGCTTCAAACGGAATACGAAAGACTACCAGGACTTCGACCCTCAGCTTCGCTTCCTTGTTTTGGTCCCCGCCCATAACGAGGAGACCGTCATCGGGGACATCATCAACAACCTCAAACACATGGAATACCCGCCGGAATTGTACGATTTTTATATTCTGGCGGACAACTGCACCGACCGGACCGCCGACGTGGCAAGGCAAATGGGGGCCAATGTGCTGGAAAGCCACAAGGACTCGGAGGACGCCCCCACCGGCAAGCCCATTGTGCTGCAAAAGGCCTTTCGGGCCCTGGAAGGCTACCAGAACAAGTACGATCTGGTCATGTTTTTTGACGCCGACAACCTGATCGACCCCAACATGTTCCTGGAAGTGAACAGCCAATACCTGTCCCACAACGGCCAGGCGGACATCATCCAGTGCTACCTGGGCAGCAAGAACAAAAAAGGTATCGTGGCCCTTTTTTACTACATGACCTATACCATTACCAACCGTTTTTTTCAGTACGCCAAAAACCGCCTGGGCCTCAACAGCGTGGTGGGCGGCACGGGCTTTGCCGTGTCCGCGCAATATTTGCACAGCCGGGGGGGCTGGACCGCCATGTCCCTGACCGAGGACTTTGAACTGCAAATTGAAGCCACCTGCGACGGCAAGCGCATCCTGTGGAACCACAACGTGCGCATTTACGACGAAAAGCCCACCCGCTTCAAGGCCAGCCTGCGCCAGCGAACCCGCTGGGCCCAGGGGCACTGGTTTGTGGCTTTCAAAAATACCCGCCGCCTGTTTCGCGCCCTACGGGCCAAGCGGCTGGCCCCCAAGGAGTTCATTTCCACCCTGCTGTACATGTACAGCCTTACCCCCTATGTGATTCTGGTGGTGCAGCTGCTGCTGGGGCTGACGCTGAGCATCTTTCAGTGGGCGGGCCTTTTGCCCGCGGTGGAGGTGGATATCACCATCGGCGACTGGCTGAAGGTGAACCTTCCCAGCATCTTGCTTTTCTTCTACTCCTTTATTTTTTTGTTCTATATTGGCGACGGCATGGACAACGGCAACCGCTTCAACCTGCGCATGTTCTTCCCCATGTGTTTCAGCGTGGTGTTAAACACCGTGCTGGCCGGCCTGGCGCAGGTTTTGGGCCTGCTGAAGCATAAGCAGCAAAACAACTGGGACAAGACCGAGCATAACATCAACTGCCTGGAAGAAACCTCGCTATTGCCCCGAAGCATGCCCGAGCCTGTGCTGGAAATGGTGGCGGAGCCCAACGAAAAGACCGCCTGATTCCCGGCGCCCGGCCCCCTGCGGCCGGCGGCGGTTGCCGGATGAAACCTTCCGGAAATGAATCCTGCTCTTTTGTACCGTATTTTTTCCCTGTTTGTCCGCTTTTCGGTCTTTCAGGCGCCGCTTCCGGCCTTGACAGGACGCGGCGAACTGATTATAATATGTAGGTCGGCTTAAAAGGTTCCGCCAGAATCATTTCCGGCAGAACCTCGCTGTTTTTCGGATATATTCCCACAGTTCGGCTTTCCCCGCTTTATCCACGAAGTTTTTTGTGTGAATGGACAGATGGGCGGGTTATGCGTAAGCGGAGCGCTCCAAAGCGTTTTCTGGGTATATGGCACAGCAGTGGATGGCAGACTACCGCCGCGTTCATTTGTCTTGGGCGGTTTGTCGGCTTTGCCTGTGCGGCCTCCGGATGTCTTGGGCGCATCGCATATCCGAAATAAATCATGCAGCAGCCGCGGGGCTTTGCCCGTCGGCTTTTTTCTGTGTTCAAGAAAAGCCTTCCGAGATTGAAACCGCATGAAAAGCACCCATTATTTTGAAAGGAGAACGACAATGAGCCCATTGATCGCCATACTCATCGCTTTGATTACCGCGGCCCTGGGAACGGTTGGCGGTTACGCATACCGCAAGCAGGCCGGCGAAAAAAAGATCGGCCGTACCGAAGAATATGCCAAAAACCTTTTGGATGACGCCATGCGCAAGGCAGACGAAAAGAAAAAAGAAACCATCCTGGAGGCCAAAGAGGAAGTTTTGCGCCTGAAGACCGAGCTGGACCGGGAATGCCGGGACCGCCGGACCGAAGTGCAGCGCAGCGAGCGCCGTATCCTCCAACGGGAAGAAACCCTGGACAAAAAGCAGGACAACATGGAGGCCCGGGAAGAGAGCCTGAACCGAAAAACCGCCGAGCTGCAACATTTGCAGGACGAGCTGATGCTGGGACAGCAGCGCCAGCTGACCGAGCTGGAGCGCATCGCGGGCATGACCCAGGACGAGGCCTGCCAGATGCTGGTCAGCCGCATCCAGAAGGACGCCTTCCACGAGGCCGCCGGCATGGTGCGCGATATTGAATCCCGCGCCAAGGAAGAGGGCGAAAAGAAAGCCCGCAACATCATCGCCCTGGCCATTCAAAAGTGCGCAGCCGACCACGTGGCCGAAAGCACCGTGTCCGTCATTACCCTGCCCAACGACGACATGAAAGGCCGCATCATCGGCCGTGAGGGCCGCAACATCCGCGCCCTGGAAACCGCCACCGGCGTGGACCTGATCATCGACGACACCCCCGAAGCCGTCATCGTCAGCGCCTTTGACCCCGTTCGCCGGGAAATTGCCCGGCTGGCCGTGGAAAAGCTGATCATGGACGGCCGCATCCACCCCGCCCGCATCGAGGAAATGGTGGACAAGGCCCGCAAGGAAGTGGACAACCAAATCCGCGAGGCCGGAGAACAGGCTGTTTTCGAAACCCACCAGCATGGCATCCACCACGAGCTGGTGAAGATTCTGGGCCGCCTGCGCTACCGCACCAGCTACGGCCAGAACGTGCTGAAACACTCCATCGAGGTCAGCCATCTGGCGGGCATGATGGCCGCCGAGCTGGGGGCCGACGTGGCCCTGGCCAAGCGCGCGGGTCTTTTGCACGACATTGGCAAGGGCGTTGACCACGAAGCCGAAGGCACCCACGTCACCCTGGGCGGCGAGCTGGCCCGCAAGTACCGGGAAAGCCCGGACGTGATCCACGCCATTCTGGCCCACCACAACGACGTGGAGCCCCAAACCATTGAGGCCGTGCTGGTGCAGGCCGCCGACGCGATTTCCGCCGCCCGGCCCGGCGCCCGGCGCGAATCGCTGGAAAACTACATCAAGCGCCTGGAGAAGCTGGAAGAAATCGCCAATTCCTTCGTGGGCGTGGAAAAATGCTTTGCCATTCAAAGCGGCCGCGAGGTCCGCATCATGGTCAAGCCTGAGGACGTCACCGACGACGGCACCCGCGTGCTGGCCCGGGAGATTGCCAAGAAGATCGAAAAAGAGCTGGAGTACCCCGGCCAGATCCGCGTGAACGTGATCCGCGAAACCCGGAGCACGGAGTACGCGAAGTAAGGAACAGGGCGAAAAAGTGCGTATTGATTGAGGGGGAACCCGCTTTTGCAAAAGCGGCCAGCCTTTCGGTCGTCGCGCAGAACACTTCCGTGTCCTGCGCTCGCCTCAAACCCCGCCTCTCGTTCGCTAAAAATACCACGGCTTTGGCCGTGGTATTTTTGTGCCCACCGGGCACCTGCTCACTGGCGGTGCCTCAAACTCCCCTCCTGGAAAACTGGATGGGGAATTTTGATTTTCCTTTTCACCGCGCACAGCGCGATGAAATCATGGGTCCAGGGCGACGCCCTGGCGGGGTTTGGGGCGGAACCCCAACGTCCCCCGTCTCCGTCCCCCGTCCCCCTACTCCTCAGGCTCGGCGACTTCGCTGAACAGGCTGGCAATTTCCATGCCCGTCCTGGCGGCCAGGCCGTCCGCGGCGGCGAAGGTGTAGTCAAAGTCCACCAGCAGGCCTTTTTCGTCGTCCTCCTGGGGAATCATGGTGGCGAGGCCGTAGGTGCCTTCCTTCACCTTTTGGTAGCCGATGAAGGGGCGGGTGTTGATGGTCATCAGGCCGACGTCGGTGTAATTTTTCCATTTCAGCATCATTTGGGCCAGCTGATCCATGGTAACGGCCTCGGTCAGCTCCTCCAGGGTCACCTCCACCTTGATTTTGCAATCCGGGCTTTGAAAGCGGCCCACCATGCCCCAGGCGATGTCGTCCTCGGTCAGGTCCAGCCTGGTCCAGTCCTTGGGAATGCCATAGCCGTAGGGAACGCCCTCAATGCGCTGCATGGTAAAGTCAAACGAGACTTTTTCAATGGTAACGTCTGTGTTTTCAGCCAGGCCCGCCGCGCCCAACAGCAGGCACAGGCCCAGCAGAATGGCCGCCAGTTTTTTCATGTGTGCTTCCTCCCAATGCCGTCCTCGGCGCTGGGCCATGCCCCGCGCCGCTTCCTTTTTCTGCATGGTACCACATTTGGGGTGGAAATGCAAAAGCGGGAGTTTGGTTTGCTTTTTCGGGCCTATCAATGCTATAATAAACCAAATATGGCTTGACGAGGTGAGAGCATGCCAGGCGTAACCTACAAATGCCCCAGCTGCGGCGCATATTTGGTTTTTGACCCCGATACGCAAAAATGGAGCTGTGATTTTTGCAAGGCGGAGTTTACGGAAAAGGAACTGCTGCCCAAAAGCGACGAGTACGCCAAAGAGGCGGAGCAGGAAGCCCGGGAGGCGCATGCAAACGAGCCGAACGGCCACGGGGACGCCCCGGCGGGCCAGGCCGGGCCTTCCGGCGAGGGTTCGGAATTGGTGTACCACTGCCCCAGCTGCGGCAGCGAGATCATGACGGATCAGACCACGGTGGCCACCCAATGTTATTACTGCCATAATCCCGTTGTGCTGCAAGGAAAACTGACCGCCGCCATGAAGCCTGACGCGGTGTTGCCCTTTGTGATCAGCAAGGACAAAGCCGTAGAAACTTTTATGAAGTGGGCCGGCGCCAAAAAGTTCATTCCCAAGGGCTTTTTCTCCAAGGAAGAAGTACAGCGCATGACCGGCGTATACTATCCCCACTTTGTGACGGAGGCCGAAATCGACGGCTCCTTCACTGGCGAAGGGCAGAACGTTTCCACCATGGACATGGGCAACAGCATCGTTACCAAAACGGACTTCTATTCCTTCCGCCGCCGGGCCGACATCCGTTTTGCAAACATCATGCGCCCCGCCCTTCAAAGCGTGGACCGGAAGCTGTCCGACGGCATCCATCCCTTCCCCCTGGAGGATGTGAAGCCCTTTTCCAGCGCCTATTTGTCCGGCTTTTTGGCGGAGCGCCGGGATATTGAGGCTGCCGCCATCACAAAGGACGTGCAGGAGGAACTGACGGGCTACGTCCGGCCTTTGCTGTCCGAAACCGTGAACTACAACGCTTTTAGCGGCAACGCTTCCGCCGACATGACAAAGCAAAAAACCCAGTATGTGCTGCTGCCCACCTGGGTGCTGACCTACCAAAAACGCCAGGGCGACGTGAAGCCCTATTATTACGTGATGAACGGCCGCACGGGCGCGGTTTGCGGAAAGCTTCCCATCAACAGGGCCAAGCTGAACGGCGTGGCGCTGCTGATTGCCGCAATCGTGTTCCTGGCGCTTTGCTTCGCGGGCTATTTCCTGTACTAAGGCAAGAAGGAGGGACCTCCCATGCGCATGAAAAAAGCCATTTCCATCGCCCTGCTTCTGGCGCTTTGCCTTTGCGCCGCCTGCGCTTTGGCTACGGACCAGCGGGTGTTTGACCAGGGAAACCTGCTGTCCGCCACGGAGAAAACCGCCCTGGAGCAGGCCATTGTCCAGTTCCAAAAGGATACGGGCATGGATTTTGTGCTGGTCACCTCCACGGCTTCCCACGGAGAGATTGACCAGCAAACCATTGCCGACGATTTCTACGACAAGTACGGCTTTGGCCTGGACGGCGAGCGCAGCGGCGTTTTGTACTACATCGACCTGTACGAGCGGGCCCACTGGCTGTCCACCACCGGCAAAATGATCGACTACATGACCGACGAACGCATTGACGACGCCATCGACGCCTGCGCCCCGTACCTGACCTCCGGCCGCTACGGCGACGGGGCGAAGGCCATGCTGGGAAAGGTGCAGGGTTATCTTCGGGCAGGCATTCCCGAGGGCCAATATCAATATGATGTGGTCACGGGCCGCCAGCTCACCCCCCGGCACAAGGCCCTTACGCAGAACGAGATGCTGTTTGGCGCCGCAATCGCGCTTCTTGTGGGGTTCTTTTTTTCCCTGGTGGTGAAACGCCGCTACCAGCTGAAGGGTTCCACCTACCAGTACGATTTCCGGTCTAACGTCCAGCTTCGCATGACCGACACGGACGACACCTACCTGCGCAGCGCCACCACCCGCATGCCCAAGGCGCCGCCTCCCTCCTCCGGCGGCGGCGGCGGGTTTGGCGGCGGCGGAGGAAGCGGCGTTCATACCGGCAGCAGTGGCACCAGCCACGGCGGCGGCGGCGGGCGGTTTTAGGCGGGAGGGACGGTTTTCGGGGGCATTGCCCCCCCGATGCCCCGGCAGGGGTTTCACCCCTGCACCCCACCAGGCGGCAACGGGAAGCGTGAGCCCTGTGGGCTCTTGGGCGAAGCCCAAAGCGACCCGAAGGCGGGGCTTGAGGCAAGCAGCCGAACAGCAGTGACGGCTGCGCCGACCGAAAGGCCGGAACAACGCCCTGGACCCATAATTCACCGCGTTTCATAAGGAGGAATTTCCGGCATGCACGGTCATCCTGTGGGCTACGCCGCCGAGCGCCTGATTTTGCGCCTGGTGTTCCTTGTTCTTGCCATTGTTTTTGTCATGGTGGTTTTGCCCCAGGCCTGGCGGCTGTTTTCTCCCTTTCTGATTGCGCTGCCCGTGTCCGCCATGCTCCAGCCCCTCATCCGCTTTTTTCAGGAAAAGCTGCGTATCAAACGGGGCGTTGCCGTGGCATTCTGGGTGCTTTTGGTGTGCGGCGTGGCCTTTGTGCTGCTGTACTGGTTCATTTCTTTCGCGGTGGTGCAGGTCATCAATGTCACCAGCAACGCCCAAAGCATTGTGGGCAGCGTCATCGACGTTTTGCAAACCGCCGCCGACCGCATTTTAGGCGCGGCACAGTCCCTGCCCGCTTCCATTGGGCAGTCCATTCGCGCTTCGCTGGACAGCGCCTTCAAGTCTCTCAGCGAAGGCGGCATGACCCTGGCGGGCAATTTGGTCAACATTGTGCTGTCCTTTGCCGCCAGCCTGCCCTACGCCTTTATTTACGTCAATTTTCTGGTGCTGGGGCTGTTCTTCCTGACCGGGCGTTTCCCTGCCCTGAAAAGCTATGTGGCCAAAGGTGGGGACAGCGTCAGCGGGGAAAATATCTCGGTGCTGCGCCAATCCGCCGTCAAGGGCATGATCGGCTACATCCGGGTGCAACTGCTGTTTTCCTTTTTGATTCTGCTGCTTTCCTGGGTGTATTTTCAATCCTTTGGCTTTCAGTATTCCATGCTTATCGGCGTGATCGCGGCCCTGCTGGAGCTGATCCCCCAGTTCGGCTGCGGCACGCTGTACCTGCCCTGGGCCGCCATCAGCTTTATCATCGGCTCCACCCACAACGGCTGGGCCATTCTGGGCCTGTACCTGGGCTATTCCCTGCTGCGCCGCCTGACCGAGCCCATGCTGCTTGGCAGCAACCTGGGGGTATCCCCCTTCTTTTCGCTGATGGGCATGTTTGTGGGCATGCAGCTGGCCGGCGTTATCGGCCTCATCTTGGGCCCCATCGTGGTGGTGGTGCTGGTCAGCGCCGTGCGGGCCCATCTGTTCGACGGCATCATTTCCGATTTCCGCACCCTGACCCAGTACATGAAGGCCCGCTGGAAGCGCGGCCGCGAGGAGATTTCCAATGCCGAAAAGTGAGCCCCGCCGCTGCGCCTGGGCGAAGGGCGATTTGATGGAGCGCTACCACGACACCGAATGGGGCGTGCCCACCCGGGACGACGCTGTCCTTTATGAGTTTCTGCTGCTGGAGGCTTTCCAGGCCGGGCTTTCCTGGTATGTGGTGCTGAAAAAGCGGGAAAACTTCCGTGCCGCTTTTGACGGCTTCGATCCCCACAAAATTGCCGCCTATGACGACGCCAAGGTCGCCGCCCTTCTGACCGACCCGGGCATCATCCGCAGCCGTCTCAAAATTCTGGGGGCCATCCAAAACGCCCGCTGCTTTCTTGCCATCCAGCAGGAGTTTGGCTCCTTTGCCGCCTATTTGTACAGCTTTACCGATGGCCATACCGTCAAAAGCACCACCAACGAACCGCTCACCCACTCTCCCCTCAGCGACCGCATGGCGGGGGACCTGAAAAAGCGGGGCATGCGCTATATGGGCTCTGTGACCCTGTACAGCTATCTCCAGGCCATCGGCGTCGTCAACGACCACGAAACCGGGTGCATGTGCTACGGGGGCGGGGACGGGAGCAGGGGGGACGTTAGGGGCTGCCGCCCCTAAGACCCTGCCCAGGGCTACGCCCTGGACCCCTCATGAACCGCGTTTCACGCGGTTCAACAGGTGTAAAAAAAGCAATCCGATGGAAGAATTTTCCGGCTTCATCCGTTTGTCATGATAGGGAACGGTTTGTTCCTGTACTGTGAACGCGGAAAGGAACATCAAGAAGATGAAACAAAAGCTTTTGGCGGGTTTTCTCCTGTTGACGGTTTGCGTCGGCATGCTTTGCGCGGCCTTCGCCACGGAGCCGGACGCGCTTCCCACCGCGTGGCCCCGCACCGAAGATGAAATCCTGGCCTGGCAGGCCAAAATCGACGAAATGGAACGGGAGATGGGCCCGCGCGTCACCTGGTCTTTAGAGGACAAAGCCCGGATGTTTGAGGGCTATGGCTTGCCCACGGCGGATGAGATCACCGAGGAGGAGGCCGTCCGCCTCGCCAAGGAAGCCTTGCAGAAGCAATACGGCGTATCTGGCGAAGTGCTGGCCACCTTTACCGCGTACAGCTTTTTTGTGGTGAGCGATCCCGGCCTTCGGTTCTATGCCATCAGCTTTTTCACCGACCCCACCGGCCGGGGCAACATCCCCTATTCGGTGGAAATCTCCAGCGACGGAACCATCCTGCATATCTACACTACCAGCAACGGGTAAGTGTTCCTGCCTTTTCCCCTGTGGTTTTCTCTGGGGAGAGCGCGAGAGGGGTTTCTCTTTTTCAAAAGAGAAACCCCTCTCGCATATCCGCGTATCCCCGTATCCCCGTATCCCCGCCCCCGTCTACCCAATGGCGGGCAGGCTGGCCGCCGCCACGCTCTGGCCCACCCGGCGGCTTTTTTCGTCCGGCAGGTTCACCTGCAGGGAAAGTTCCGGGAACTCGGCTGCCAGCACCTCCTGGGCCCTTTTCAGCACCAGGTCGCCGCCCTCGCCGCTGGTGACCCGGCCCATGAGCAGCACATGGTTGATGTCATAAAACACGCTGTAAAACGCCAGGGTATAGCCCAGGTACACCCCGATGGTTTCGTAAATCTTGCGGGCGTTGTCGTTGCCTCGCTCCATCTCCCCCTGGACGATCTTCAGCTTTTCGGCGGGGCTGAGGCTGCCCTCCAGGGCGATGCCCGCGGCGGGGGCCAGCTTGATCACCGCGTCCTGGGAAAAATACTTCACGCCGCAGCCAATGTCGCCGCTCCACTCGTCCCGCATGGCGGAAGGGGCCAGGTCGCAGGGCACAAAAGCCAGCTCGTTCAGCCAGCCCATGATGTTTCCCTTTTTGTCCACATAGCCGCCGGCCTCGCTGGTGCCCATGGCAATGCCCAGAATGCCGTCCTCTCCAAGGCTCATGGCCCCGGCCAAGGCGGTCACGTCGCCGTCGTTGCACACCACCAGGGGCACGTCGCCGATCTCCTTGGCCGCGCGAATGTAAATGTCCTTGACCTGCTTGTTGAAGGCATCCTCGGGCACCTTCAAAAACAGGGACGCCTTCATGGTGCGGTTGTCCACGTACACCCCCGCGCTGCTCACGCCAATGGCGTCCACCCGGGGCATGTGGGCGGCAGCGGTTTTCATGGCGGTCACGATGCCTTCATAGTGGTAGGCCGGGTCGGCGTTGGTTTTGGGGAACCATACCACTTCCTCGCTGTACACGCTTTCCCCGTTCACCACCGCGCTGACCTTGCGGTCGCTTCCGCCCGCGTCAAAGCCGATGCGGCAGCCGTCCAAATGCCTGCCCACAGCCACGGAGGCCTCCTTGCGCCGGGGGGCGTCCTCCGCCTTTTCGGCATACAGCACCTCAAACGAATGCTCATATACGTCGCCCATGAACAGCGCGTCAAACTCCCGGGCCCCGCCCTTTTGGTACTGGGCGCGGATGCCTTCGTACAGAGCCTTGCTGCCGGCCACCGTTACCCGGAAGCCGCCGTACACCCACAGCATGCTTTTCACCATGCGCTCCGTCATCAAAAGGTTGCGGGCATCGTCCCGGCCTTCGGGCAAAACCCGCATGTCCTGGGTCGCCACAAGGCCTTCGTTCCGCTCCACCGCCAGCCTGACAAGGGGGCCGCCCGCCGCTTCCGCGTCCCGCAAAAATTGCCGGTACTCCAGAAAAATGGGTTGGAAGCTTTGGTCGAGCGGGGCCTTGATCTTTATTGCGTCCATGGTTCGTCTCTCCTTCGTGTCGTATCATGTCGTATTGCTTCAAAATGCGGTGTTTGTGATGTTTGCCATTATATCGTATTATGATTTGTTTGTCCATCCCTTTTCCGGCGCAGAGGGCCCGCCAAAAAAATTTGCCCGGAACGCCCGAAAAGCCATTCCAGCGATTGACAAAACAGCGCTGGAATGATAAGGTAATATTGGTTTTATATAGGATCTCTGATATGCGCACTGCTTTCTTGCGGTACTTTCTTGCAGAATAACTCTTGTGTTCCCTCTCAATCATTTAAATCATTTTGTGGAGTGAGGCATTATGGTACAATCTCAGTTGGATCAACTCAATGCGTACGGGATGGACGTAAACGCGACCCTGGCCCGTTTCGCGGGGAACGAGGCGTTGATGATGCGTTTTTTGCTGGGTTTCCCCAACGATAAAACTTATGGCTCCCTGGAAGCCGCGGTGGCCGCGAACGACCACGAGGCCATGAAGGCGGCCGCCCACTCCCTGAAGGGCCTGACCGGCAACCTGGGCCTGACCCCTTTGTTTGAGGCCAGCACCGAGATGATGAACGCTCTGCGCTCCGACGCGCCCTGCGACGTGGCCGCGCTTTACGCCAGTGTGAAGGAAGAGTACGAAAAGGCCGTGGCCATGATCGCCACCCTGGGCTAAGGGCCCCGGCTTAAACCATCCAGCCACAACCAAAAGCGGGTTTTCTGCGAGGATGATTCTCGGCAGATAACCCGCTTTTTTCTGCGCTTTCGCGCCTTTGCATTGTTCCTTTTCACCGCATGAAATGCGGTGAACCCATGGGTCCAGGGCGAAGCCCTGGCGGGGTGCAGGGGCGGAGCCCCTGCGAACGCCCCCGTCCCCCGTCACCGGCCCCCGTCACCGGCCGCCTTTGTCGTAGGGGATGCCCTCGGCCTTGGGAGCGCGGCTCTTTTTGCTGGTCAAAATCAGCACGATCATGGTGACGATATAGGGCAGCATCAGGTAAATGTATTCGCTGGACTTGATGCCCGACAGCAAGGTGTTGAAATCGTAGGGGGAGACGAAGCAGCAAACCAGCCAAAGGGCGACGAACCCGGCGGTGATGATGCGGCTCATCATTTGAACGGGCCTTGATTCCGCGCCGCCCTTGCGAAGGATGGCCAGGGTGGGGAAAAGCAGCGCCAGCAAAATGAGGCCATAGCCAAGCGCGTTGGGCAGGAAGGGAATGGAATCGCTGTAAGAGGCCAGCACGCGGAAGAAGGCGAAAAACAAGCTGGCAAAAAGGATGTTCAGGGGTTTCCAGTTGCCGAAGATCATCACGGCCAAGGCCAGGAAGCCGTACCCGGCCACGGTGGAGGCAAAGCCGCTGCCCGCCGCCACGGTATAGGCCAGGCCGCCTACGCCGCCCAAAAAGCCGGAGATGCCCACGCCCAGGTAGCGCATACGGTAGACGTTGATGCCCACGCTGTCGGCGGCCTGGGGATGCTCGCCGCAGGCCCGGAGGCGCATGCCCGTTTTGGTTTTGTACAGGAACAGAATGGCGCAAATCAGCAGCACAATGGCCAGGGGCGCGGTCATGTACAGGGCCTTGAAAATCAACCGACCCAGGAAGGTGTCCGAGGCCCCGGTCAGGCCCAGGCTTTCGGCGGAGATACGCACCCATTTGGGGATGAGGATGGTGGTTTGGGCCTCGCCCTGCACGGTCCAGGTGACGATGACGGCCAGGGCCGGGGCCAGCATGTTCAGGGCGGTGCCGCCGATGGTCTGGTCGGCTTTCAGCTTGATGGAGGCGAAGGCCAGCAACATGCTGAACAGAACGCCCGCTGTGCCCGCCAGCAAAATGCCGATGAGCACCGCCAGCTGGGGATAGGTCTGGCCAAAATAGAAGGCCTGGCCCGCCTTTACCAAATCGGCCACGGTCTGCCCGGGGGCGGCGGCCAGCATGGAGGCGATGGACTGCCCCGTGGAGGAAAAGGCCCAGGTGTCCGTAAAGCGCAAGAACAGGCAGCTGCAAAGGCCGCCGATCACCATGATGCCCTCCAGCGCAATGTTGATGACGCCGCTGCGTTCCGAGAACATGCCGCCCAGGGCCACCAAAAGCAGGGGCACCGCGAAGAGGAAGGTGGCGCTTAAAATATCGGCGAAGATCATTGGCTCATCCCCCCCTCGTCTGTGGCCGCTCCGTCCCCGTCGCCGGCCGCCTCACCGGAGCCCTGCGCGCCGCCAGCTTCCAGGTTGGCGTTGTCTTTGGAGCCCAGCAAAAACAGCTTGCCGATCCAACCCTTCATCAAAAGGGCGAAGGCGCTGAGGTAAATGATGGTGGCGATGATGATTTCAATGTTTTCCTTGATGAAGTGGGGCTGCAAGGCATCCCCGCCCACCTGGATGTAGCTGATGAACAGGGCGCTGAAAATGATGCCAATGGGATGGCTGCCCGCCAGCAGGGCGGCTGGAATGCCGTTGAAGCCCGTGGGCAACAGCGCCTTGATCATGGTGTACTGGGCCGCGCCGCTCAGGTAATAAAGCCCGCCGCCGATTCCGGCCAGGGCCCCGGCAATGACCATGGACAGCACAATGTTCCGCTTGGCGTTGATGCCCGCGTACTGGCTGGCGTTGCGGTTGTAGCCGCAGGCCTTCAGCTCGTAGCCAAAGGTGGTTTTTTGCAGAATGATCCAAACGACGATGGCAATGCCAACGGCCAGGAAAATGGCGATGTTCATGTAATCGCTGTGCATCAGGTCGTTCAGCCCGGCTTTGGGGATGGTGGCCTGGGGGTTGTATTCCGCGAAGGTTTTGTCCACCAGCAGCACGGTGCGGTCCTTCACCCGGGAATTGCCCCAGGAGTTGGAAATCATCAGGGGCATGTTGTTAACCAGCATATTCACCAGAAACATGGTGATCCAGTTGAACATGATGGAGGTGATGACCTCGTTCACGTTGAACAGGGCCTTGCAGATGCCGGGAATGGCGCCCATCACGGCGCCCCCCCCCAGCGCGAACAACAGCGCCACATACCAGGGGCAGCGCCACTGCACCACCGCCGTCAAAGCCAGGAACGACCCCATGGTGTACTGGCCCGTGGCCCCGATGTTGAAAAGCCCGGTTTTGAAGGCAAAGCCCACAGAAAGGCCGCACATCAGCAGCGGAGCGGTTTGGTAAAACATTTTGGCCAGCTTCTCCGAAGAGCCGACGGCCGTGGTCAAAATCAGGCCAAAGCCGCTGAGGGCGAACTGGGGATTGAGCAAAAACAGAAGCAACAGCCCCGCCAGCATGCCCGCCACAATGGAAAGCACAGAGGCCAGAATGCTGACCTTCACTTTCATCAGGGCCCGAAGCACCAGCGCGGACAGGGGAATGAGCACGAGGCCCACCAGCAGGGGCAACAGCAGTTGCCAGGGGGAAGCAAGCCCCTGGGCGGCGGAATGGGCCGCCATAAAACCCACGGCGCCAAGCGCCACGGAAAGCGCCAGATAGACCCAGTCGCTAACACGCCATTTTTTCATTCTCCCACCACCTCCGCATGCGGCTTTTGCCGGTTGGCGCCGGACATATACAACCCAAGTTCCTGGGCCGTGGTTTCCGCCGCGTTCACTTCGGCCACCATTTCCCCTTCATACATCACCAAAATCCGGTCGCTTACGTTCATCACCTCGTCCAGCTCCAGGCTTACCAAAAGCACGGCCTTGCCGTTGTCCCGGGCCTGAATGATCTGCCGGTGAATGTATTCAATGGCCCCCACGTCCAGGCCCCGGGTGGGCTGTACCGCGATCAGCACATCCGGCCCCAGGCTGATTTCCCGGGCCACAATGGCCTTTTGCTGGTTGCCACCGCTCATGGAGCGGGCGATGGTGGCCGCGCCCTGGCCGGAGCGAATGTCAAACTGACGGATGAGGGTTTCGGCGTGGCGGCCGATGGCGTCGAAACGCAAAAAGCCGCAATTTTGGAACTCGGGGGTATGGTAGCTTTTCAAAATCAGGTTTTCCGCCAGGGAGTAGTCCAGCACCAGCCCGTGCTTGTGCCGGTCCTCGGGGATGTGGGAAATGCCCAGGTCGTTTCGCTCCCGGACAGAGGCGTGGGTGATGTTTCTATCCTCAAAATACACAGCGCCGGAGGCCGAGGGCGTAAGCCCCGTCAGGGCGTAGACCAGCTCCGTCTGACCGTTGCCGTCAATGCCCGCAATGCCGACGATTTCACCCTTGCGCACCGCGAAGGACACGTTGTTGACCGAGGCCTTGCCGTGGCCCTTGCCCTTCACCGTCAGGTTGGAAACGGTCAGGGCCGGATCGCCGGGCCGGGCGCTTTCTTTTTCCACCGCAAAGCTGATCTTGCGGCCCACCATCATCTCGGCCAGCTCGTCTTTCGTGGTGTCTTTCACGTCCACCGTGCCGATGTACTTGCCCTTGCGAAGCACCGTGCAGCGGTCCGCCACCGCCATGATCTCCGCCAGCTTGTGGGTGATGAACAGGATGGACTTGCCCTCCTGGGCAAACCCCCGCATGATCGCCATCAGCTCGTCAATCTCCTGGGGGGTCAAAACGGCGGTGGGTTCGTCAAAAATCAGTATTTCATTATCGCGGTACAGCATTTTCAGGATCTCCACCCGCTGCTGCATGCCCACGGAAATGTCCTCAATCAGGGCCTCCGTGTCCACGGAAAGGCCATATTGGTCGCTGAGGGCCTGCACCTTTTGCCGGGCTTCCCTTTTTTGCAAAAAGCCCAGCCGGGTGTTTTCCGCCCCCAGGATGATGTTATCCAGCACGGAAAAAACTTCCACCAGCTTAAAATGCTGGTGTACCATGCCAATTTTCAGCGCGTTGGCGTCGTTGGGGTTGTTGATCCTTACCACTTCGCCGTTTTTCAGGATCTGCCCCGCGTCGGGCTGATAAAGCCCAAACAGCACGCTCATCAGCGTGCTTTTGCCTGCCCCGTTTTCACCAAGCAGGGCGTGGATTTCTCCTTTTTTCAATTGCAAGGTGATGTTATCGTTGGCGATGATGCCCGGAAAAACCTTGGTGATACCCCGCATCTCAATGACGTACTCATTCATGCTTCGATCCCCTTATGGAAGGAAAGGCCGGGCGCGGAAGCCCGGCCTTTCCTGGATCGCCCGCGAAAGCGGGCCTATGAAAGGTGTTAGTTCTGATAATCCACCGTTACGCTGTCGGAGGTGGCGGGGTGCTGGTCGATGGCGTCGCTGATGGCGATTTCGCCAGCCACGATCTTTTGGAACATGGCTTCGTACTCTTCCACCTTGAAGGTGTTAAAGCGCCAGCTGGCCTCGGCGGTGGGGATGCCCACAGCGCCGTCCTTCGCGCCGTACAGCGTGGTCTTGCCGGCCAGGTCTTCCGGGAAAGCGCCGCCGGCGGCCTTCAGCTTGTTCAGGGCAGCCTGCACAGCGGTGGGGATCAGTTTGTAAGCGGAGGTGATGATGCGGGCGTCGATGTGGGCCTGGTCGGTATCCACGCCGATCACCTTGCGGTCTGCTTCCTCGGCCGCCGCCAGGCAGCTGTACAGGATGCCGCCGCCGCAGGCGAACACCACTTCGGTGCCGTCGGCGTACCAGCTGTCCATCTTGGCCTTGATTTCATCGGTGGGCCAGAAAGCGGCGCTGTACCAGTATTTGACGTCGACTTTCGCGCCCGTTTCCTGGGCGGCGAAGTCCGCGCCCTGCACAAAGCCGTGGCCATAGCGGACAACCGCGGGAACGTCGATGCCGCCCAGGAAGCCCAGCTTGGTGTAGCCGTCCTTCACAGCGGCGTAACCGGCGCAGAAGCCGGCCACTTCTTCGTTATAGGCGATGTTGTTGATGTTGGGGGTGTACTCCGCGGAGGGGGTCAGGTCCACGCCCAGGAACATCACATCGGCATACTTCTTCGCCATTTCCAAAACGGCGGTGTCAAACAGGTAACCGGGCAGCACAACCACCTTCGCGCCCTTTTCAATGGCGCCGGTGATGGCTTCGATGCGGGCGGTGTCGCTGTCCTCGCTGGGGCGATAGTAGGCGTAGTCCACGTCCTTTGTCAGGCCTTCCGCTTCCGCGTAGGCCACAATGCCTTCCCAGGTGCCCTGGTTAAAGCTCTGGTCGTCGATGTTGCCTACGTCGGTTACCAGCGCGATGCCAATGCCTTCCGCCATTGCGGAAATGCCAAGGCCGAGACTGAGAACAAGCACCAAAAGAAGAGCAATACCCTTTTTCATTTTCGGTTTCCTCCTTCAATTGTGGGTGCATTGCTGCACAACGTTCAATACCAGCCTGATTATAACAGAAAAAAAAGAGGGATGAAAGTATATTGCCAGATTCTTTCTAAATCAGACATTTTTTCGTAACACTTCACCGAAAGCCCGACCCTGTTTTTGGCATGGCATTTTTGGAAAATTTGGGCACATTTTTGCCCGCTTCATCCGTTCTTCACAAAAATATGCTATACTGTTTCTGGTTTCAGCCGCAAAGCGGCCAACCAAGAAAGTGATGAGAGGCAGACGAATGGAGAAAAACACGGCATTGAACGATACAAAGACGTACAGCATGGAGGAGCTTCGGCAAAAGCGAGGCTTCATTTGCGATATGGACGGCGTGATTTATCACGGCAATATGCTTCTTCCCGGCGTTGTGGAATTTGTGGACTTCCTCAAGCGGGAAAACAAGCAGTTTCTGTTTTTGACCAACAGCTCCGAGCGGGCCCCCCGGGAGCTTCAGCAAAAGCTGGCCCGGCTGGGCCTGGAGGTGGACGAGACCAATTTCTACACCAGCGCCCTGTCCACGGCGGCGTTTTTGCGCAGCCAGTGCCCGGGGGGCAGCATTTACGTGATCGGCGAGCCGGGCCTGGTGGGCGCTCTATACGACGCGGGCTT
>JAVBTE010000022.1:0-8621 GCA_031556335.1 Eubacteriales bacterium
ACACCCCCCCCCCCAAAAAACTCCGTATTCATCCCCGTCCCTCCCCCTACGCCCCCTCGTACCCCGCCGCGTAAATCCGGTCGAAGGCGTCGTCCGTCAGCAGCAGGCTGCGGTACACCTGGTTGAACTCTGCAAGCAAAGGGCGGCAAAGCAGCCGATCGGCAATTTCGGTGTAAAGGCGCTGGGCCTCGGCCTCGTCAAGGGCGACCGCCGGGTTCCACATGGCCTCCCGGCGGCAGGCGAACAGGCCTTCCTCAAAGGGTACACGCCGGGCCCGGTCCTTTTGTCCAGTTTGGTATACGGTGTCCGGGTCAAAAAAGTGCAACGATTTCCGAAAGGCCACCTCATAGCGAAGCAAAAGCGGAAAATCGCATCCCAGTTCACCCGCGATTTGAACCGCCAGGCTTGTAAGCCGCGAAAGCCTGCCGTCCTCGGGTGGCGAGGGTTCCGGAATGGTGAGGGAATATTGGAGAAGGGGGCACAGCGTTGCTTTGGGTGATGTAAGCATCAAGATCCCTGCGCTTTTCTGTTTTTAGCGGACAAAAGGGAGGCTATGGTTTATATGAAAGGGGTATGGCGCATATGCGCCATACCCCTCCGCAACCCCTTCAAACACTCACATTTGGCGAACCTCTTTCGCCAACCCTCAGTCTCCCCCGGTCATCTCCTCAAAAAAACCGGGGCCCTTGCCGCACACGGGGCATACCTCCGGGGCGGCGTTTCCGGTAACGGCATAGCCGCAGGCAAGGCAAAGCCATACGGCTTCTTCCTCGCGGCAGTTTAGGCATTCGGCCTCCATGGCGTCGGCCAGGCGGCAAAAGCAAACATTATGGTAGCGGGAAATCCCGGCCAAACGGTCGAACAGTTCGGCCAATTCAAAAAACCCTTCTTTGTGGGCAGTTTGGGCGTAAGCGGCGTATTGCCGTGTCCATTCGCCGAATTTTCCACGGGCGGCCTCCCGAAGGTTTTGGAGCGTGTCGGGTTGGCCGTCTCCGTTCATTTTTTTCAGGCACACGCAGGCGTGGGTCATGGCGTAACGGGAAATGGCGTCAAAGCGCGAGGCTACGCTGAACTGCCCTTCCTCCTCCGCGCGGGCGGCATACAGCCGATAGCGCGCGGAGGTGCGCAATTCGTCCTCATAGGCGAAAAGCAGATTGTGAAAGGTTTGGCTGTTTTGGAAGCTCATCTTTCACACCTCCACATGGCAGGGTATGCAAAAAGGGTGTAAAGGGTGCGCTATTGGGGCATACTGAGGCCATCACCTGATGAAAAGGATGTACGATGTATGGAGAAGCAATCGCAAAAGGGGCCCGGCAAAGACAAAAAGAGCAATGAGGAGATCCGGCTGAAATTTCCGTCCTCCGGGCTGTTGATGAGCCTGGCCGCGCTGGTTTTGATCGCAGCGGTTACGCTGCTGTTGCCCCGAAACGCAGGAAACCCCGCGGCCCTGCCAAGCCCCACCGCGCCGGTCAGCGAACCCGCCGGGGCCGGAAGCCAGGTGCGGGTGGCGGAGGGCTGCGAGCTGCTGCAAACCCTGTCCTACACCCGGTGCGAGCATACGGTCACCCGGCGGGTGGCGGCCCCGGCGGAGCTGTACGGCAAAACCCTGGCCGAGGTGCAGCCCCTGTATGAGGAATGGCAAATTACCGAGTTTGGGCCCACGGAGATCAAAATGTCCCAGCAGCCGGATTTGTACTGCCCGGAGCATATGGTGCTGATGCCCGACGAGACGGGGCTTTTGTGCGTGTTTCAAAACAAGTATGGCGACGCCATGGCCCTGGTCAGCGAGCTCGCGACCGAAATGAGCGCCCTGCCCGCTTCCATGCAGGAGGAAGCCAAGCGGGGCATTGGGTTCGGCTCGCTGACAGAGCTGGAACAATGGCTGGAGAATGCGGAGTCGTAACCGATGCTGACCCTTCTGCTGAGGAGCTTTGTGCTGGTCTCCTTCGCGGTTTTCGGCCTCCGGCTGATGGGCAAGCGCCAGGTGGGGCAACTGCAGCCCTTTGAGCTGATCATTGCCATCATGATCGCGGACCTGACCACCGCGCCCATGGAAAGCCTGGATGTGCCGCTGTGGCGCGGCATCCTGCCCACGCTTTCCCTGGTGATTCTGCACCAGCTGTTTACCCTGCTGTCCATGAAAAGCCAGAAAATGCGGGCCTTTTTCAGCGGCACCCCCACGGTGGTGATCCACAAGGGAAAGATCGACGCCAAGGCCCTGGAACGCTTGTGCTTCAACCTGAACGACCTGCTGGAGGAGCTGCGTTCCGCCGGGGTGCTGAGCCCCACGGAGGTGGGCACCGCCATCATGGAAACCAGCGGCAAGCTGAGCGTGTTTCCCACGGCCCGGCACCGGCCGGTCACCCTGGGGGATTTGAAGCTGCAAACAGGCTACGAGGGCATCCCCCTGACGCTGGTCATTGAGGGCCGGGTGGAACCCCACAATTTGGAGCTGGGGGGACTGACCCGGGAATGGCTGACCGAAAATTTGAAGCTGCTGGGCTATGCCCAGGTGGAGAAAGTGCTGCTGTGCTATGTGGACACCGACGGGCTGATGAGCGTGCACGGCTATGGCCCGGAAAGCCCTGCCCGGCGGCAGGCCCTGGAAACGGACGCGGTAAAGTGGTGAAAGCATGAAACGGGCGATGATCCTGATTTGCACGCTCTGCGTGCTTTGTTTCGCCGGCAGCATTTGGGGGGACAGGGCCCAACGGAACACGGCCCGGAAATACCTGGGAGAACTGCCGGAGATCCGCAAGGCCGTCATTCGCCAGGATATGACCGACAGCTATGCTCGCCAGTCGCTATTGTATGCCCATTGGCAGCATGACGTTTTCTGGCTGAACGCCTTTGTCAGCCACCACCACACCCGGGAGGTGACCGTCGCTATGCTGCAGCTGGCCACCGCCCTGGAAATGGACTGGCCGGACGAAGCCCTTCGCGCCATCGACCTGGTGCAAACCTCCCTGCAAGACATCGAAAACGGCGATTACTTCTCTTTGGAGAACTTTTTATAGGGGACGGGGGGGACGTTCGCAGGGGTTTCGCCCCTGCACCCCGCCCAGGGGCGGCAGCCCCTGGCGTTGCCCTCCCCGTCCCCCTACTCCAGCGTCTCTCCGCTGTCCAATTGCATGATCTGGCCCACGCGGCGGGCGTGACGCTCGCCTTCAAAGGGCGTGGTCAGCCAAATGCGCACGATGTGCTGGCACAGCCCCGGGCCCACCACCCGGGAGCCCAGGGCCAGCATGTTGGCGTCGTTGTGTTTGCGGCTCATTTCGGCGGAATAGGCCTCGCTGCAAACCACGCAGCGAATGCCGCGCACCTTGCCGGCGGCCATGGAAATGCCCACACCGGTGCCGCACAAAAGAATGCCCCGGTCGCACTGGCCGCTGGCCACGGCCTTTGCGGCCTTTGCGCCGTAGACGGGATAATCCACGCTTTGGTGGTCGTGGGTGCCAAAATCCTGATAGGGGAGGCCCAGTTCCTCCAGCACGGCAATGACGTGGGGTTTCAGGTCGATCCCCGCATGGTCGCAAGCAATGGCAATCATCCGTGCGCCTCCTTCGGGCCGCGGTATGCGGCTGCTTTGAAAAAAGCGGCTCTTCTCAAGGGAGAAGCCGCTTTTTAGGCCACCGGGCGTTTGTTAGCCAAGAAAGATCATGACGATGGAAAGGGCCACAAAAATCACCGCGCAGATCTTGGTGATCAGGGCGAGCCGCGCTTCCATGCCACGGGCCTTGTTCTTGCCGAAAAAGGTTTCCGCCGCGCCGCTGACCGCGCCGATGCCGGTGCGCTCGCTGGATTGCAAAAGAACGGTCACAGTCATAATCAAAGCCGCTATGATCAGCGGGATGCCTACCAAAAGTTGTGCCCCTGTCATTGTCATTCAACCTCCTGATGGGAATATAGACATATTATCTTAGCATTGACTTTTCAAAAAAGCAAGCGATTTTCCATGAAACGCGGAAATTCTTTGGACAAGTTTTGGCCGCGTGAAACACGGTCAAAGAGGGGGACAGGGCGCAGGTCTGGTTGGGGCGCAGGGGTGAAACCCCTGCTCATGTCCCCTGCCCCCGGCCGGTGACGCGGCCCCACAAAACGCCGCCGCAAAGGGCCGCCACGCCGGCGCTCCAGGAAAGGAGCCGGGCAAAAAAGCCGATGCGCAAAACCTCCGGGCTGCGCAGGGCCATGACGTCGGCCATGCCCTGCCATACGTTCCAAAAGGCGGCGGAGATGTCCTTGGGTTCCACCAGCACGGCGGGCACCCATTCCGGAAAGGTGAACACGGGGTTTACCAGCAGCATGAACAGCTGGGCAAAGGCAAACAACACCCCGGCGTAGCCAAGGCCCAGCAAAAGGCAGCGGCCTAGGGACCAGGGCAAAAGCCGGGCCGCGTATTCGTTTACCAGGCGCTCTTTGTAGCGGCGGTAAAAGGCCAAGGCCTGGCCATTCAGAAAGCGGACGGCCACCAGCAGGGTCGCAAAGCCCGCCGCCACGGCCAGCAGCCGAAGGGGCAGCGTGGCGTTCATGCGTTCTTTTTGCAAATTGAGGGTGGTGCCCCCCAGGCTTTGGGATTGTATGGCCGCGGTAAAGGCGGCCCAGCCGCCGGAGCCGGGCACGGGGGAGGCTTCCAGGCACAGGGCGGTAAGGGTCAGGCTGGAACGCTCCACGGCCCGGAAGGGCACATAGAGGGAATAATCCTGCCTGTCGCCCACCTGCTTGTGGTCCCGTACAATGCCCACGATGCGGTAACTTTCCCCGGCGATGAGGATGTTCCGCTCCAGGGGTTCGGCGTACTGGAACAGGGCCACGGCCAGCTGCTCGTCCATCATGGCCACCCGATCCCCCCGGTCGAATTCCTCCGGGTAAATGAGGCGGCCGCCAAAAAGGGCCATGGGCCGCAGGGCGTAGCCGTCCCCGGAAAGGCCCTCCAGCCGGGCGGAAACGCTTGGCCCTTCCTCCACCGAAACGGAGGCCGGGGACGCGACGGCGTACAGGGTCAGGCGGTCGCAGGCCCCTTCCAGCTGGCTTCGCAGGGCTTCCACCGTTTCCCGGACACTTTGCAGGCCCCCATTGGAAACGGTGGGCTGGGTGAACTCCGTGGCGTCGATCTGCTTTTGGGCCGGGGGCAGCCACAAGTGCTGAAAGTGCCCGGGCAGCCGGGACAGGGAGAAAACCCCATAGCCCATCACCAGCAGAGCGCCGGCAAGGGCCAGGAAACAAAACCACAGCCGGTTTTTTTTCATCCACTTCATGGCGGCCCCCTAGTCCACGTATTCCATCACCGGCTTGCCGTCCTCGATGGTGCGGTCCGCCCGGTCGATGATGGATTGGTAGCTTAAATCCTCCTGGATGCTGACGGCCTTTTCGCTGCGATCGATGACGGTGACCGGGGTTTTGCGGGCCAGCATGCCCCCGGAGGACAGGAACCCGCCCCAGGTTTGCTCGGACAGAAAGATATACTCGGAATCGCCGTCGCTGCGAAGGGCCGAGGCGGGGATGATGGTGGCGTTTTTCTTGGCCCGGAACACGATGGAGGCCTCCAGGCTACCGTCCTGCAACAGGCGGCCCATGCCCCCCGCGTTTTGCAGGATGTCGTCGGTCAGCTCGATCTCGGCGTATTCCCGGCCGTCGGTTTCGTTGACCACGGCGGTCACCTTGGTTTTGTAGGTGCTGTATTCTCCGGCCACCTCTACCCGGGCGTCCTTGGCCACGTCCTTTTTCAGCTCGGTGATGTCCGCCCGCAAAATGGGCTTATCCTCTTGCTTGGCAAGGGTGTAGGCGCTTTTTTTGCCGTCGTAGGTCTCGTCGGGCTTCACGTCCATGGCCACGATGTAGCCGGCGCTTTCCGCTTTCACCAGGCTGAGGCTTTCCTTGGCGTACAGAAGGCTGACCATATCGTCGCTGATCTTGCGCATGGCTTTTTGGATGGCGTTGCGGTCGTTGATGTACTTGAAAACCTCATCGGTCACCTTGATCTTTTTGTTTTCATAGCTGTCGTAAAAATCGGTGCGGGCCGCGTCGAAGGAGGCCTTGGCGGTTTCCGCCTTGGTAATCAGCGCCTTCACGTTGTCCGTGGCCTTCTCCCGGTTGGCCAGGGCCGCCCAGGTGCTTTGGTCAAAGGTGAGGGTGATGCCCTCGGCGGCGGCGGCGGTGCGGGCGTCGCTTTCGGCGGCGGTCAGTTTCTCCTGGGCGTCCAGCATAACGCCGTACAGGTCGTTCTGCTTGCTTTGCTTGCTGTTTTTCCGGTTTTTGATGTCCAGGTCGATCAGCTCCTGGGCTTTTTCGTTGTACTTGTCCAGCAGTTCCTTTTCCTTGGTGTCATAATCCGTCAGGGTGGCGGTAAACAGGGTGTCCCCTACCTCCACAAACAGGCCCACCTTCACGTACACCTTGTCCACCCGCACGGGAAAATCCGCCGCCTTGTTCAGGGTGATCTCGGTTTTCACAGGGAAATAGGGCGCGGCGTTCACCTTCAGTTTTTGCTCGATGCGGCCCTGGGAGGCCTGCACAAGCTTCACCTTGGGGGTGGTGATGGTTTGGATGGTGCGGGCAAAATACATGCACAGCGCCACCACCAGCGCAAAAATCAGCAGCGCCTTCAAGGCTTTTCCCTTTTTGTTCATCAGCGGCGGCCTCCTGTTATTTCAGCTCGCTGAGCTGCACGCCCAGCAAGATGTCGTCTTGAAAATAAATATAGGTAAGCAGCATGGGCAAAAGATACAGCGCCGCCCCGGCAAAGGCCACAGCCGCGCCCTCCTCGCTCATCTGGTTAAACATGACGGAAAGGGGCTGCAAAGCCCGGTTTTGCAAGTATACCAAAGGCTGCTCCACCATGTTCCAGGAATCGGCAAAGGACAGGGCGGCGGCGGCGCACAAAATGGGCTTGCACACGGGCAGCATGACGTGGACAAAGCAGCGGAAGGTGCCCGCGCCGTCCATTTGCCCGGCCTCCACAATTTCATTCGGGATGCCGATCATAAACTGCCGAAGCAAAAACAGGTAAAAGGGGGAAAACAGCATGGGCAGCACCACCGCCCAGGGGGTATTGAGAAGGCCCAGGGCCCGCAGGGTCATGACGCTGGGGGCCATGGTCACCTGAAAGGGCAGCAGCATCAAAACCAGCACCAGGAAAAACAGCGCGTCCCGGCCCCGGAAGGTGAAGCGGCTGAGGGCGTAGGCCGTCAGGGGCAACACCAGCGCCTGGCCCAGCAAAATGGAAAGGCCGTAGACCGCGCTGTTTAGCAGCAGCTGCAAATATACGGGTTCCTCGATGAGGATGGTGTAGTATTGCCGCAGGCTGAACACGGCGGGGGAATAGAGCACATCCAGCCACTTGGTTTCGTCGTAGCGGCCCCGAAGGGCCAGGTAGGCGCTGATCTCGCTTTTGGGAAAGAAGGAGTAGAGAAACGTGAACACGATGGGAAGCAGCACCAGCGCGCTGATTAACAGCAGCAGCAAAAACGTGAGGGGCCTGCTTTTTCGCGCGGCGCGCAAAGCCCGGCGCAGAGGGCCCCGCCGCCGGGGCCGGGTGGGTCGCAAAACGGTTTCAGCCACTTTCTTCCCCTCCTTACGCCGCGGTGTTCCCCTGGCGCACGCTTTTCAGCCGGTACATGAGCAGAAACAGCAAAATGACGATCACCGCAAAGCTGTACGCGGCGGTGGTCACGTCCTGGTAGTCCAGCTTGGCGAACTTGTTGTTCATATAATGCTGCAAGGTGTACACCGCCTCGTCGGGGTAGGCTCCGCCGATGAAGTACACCTCTTTGAAAATTTTGAAGGCGTTGACCATGGCCAGCACCAGCACCAGAAAGGCCGTGGGCAAAATTTGGGGCAGGGTGATGTAAAACTCCCGCTTGAAATACCCCGCGCCTTCCAGGCTGGCGTATTCATACAGGGCCTCCGGCACGGACTGGAGGGCCGCCGTAAAAATGACCACGCTAAACCCCAGGTTTTTCCATATGTACAAAAGCACGATGGGCGTGCGGAGCGCAGCGCCCTCCAGCCAGAACACCCGGGGAAAGCCCAGGGACACCACCAGCCGGTTCACCACGCCGCCATAATCGAACACCAATAGCCAGATGATGAGCATGGCGTAGGAGGGCATCAGATAGGGCATGAGCAGCGCGTTGCGGAAAAACCCGTCCCCGGACACCCGCTTGCGCAGCATGGAGGCCAGAAAAAAGGAAAGCACAAAGATGACCGGGGCGCACAGCGCGGATAATTCCAGCGTGTTTTTCAGCCCCAGCTGAAAGATTTCGTTTTGCCATACCCGCAGGTAATTATCGAACCCCACAAAGCGGTTGTCGATGGTGCCGTCCGTCAGGCTGAACCACACACCCCACACAAAGGGCACCAGATAAAAGGCCAAAAGCCCCACAAGCCCCGGGGCCAGGTACAGCCACACCGTTTTTTTCCGATGAAACAAACGCGACGCTCCTTTTACGAGAAAGTGGGACGTTTCGAACCTTCCAAGAAAACCACAATGGGAAAAAACCAAATATGTATAGAAAATGATACCCTTGGACCGCGCTGCGCGCGGTCCAATAACGGGTTCAGGGCGAAGCCCTGAGCAGGGTTTTAGGGGGGGCAGCCCCAAACGGCCCCCTCATCCCTAAAGT
>JAVBTE010000182.1:0-18696 GCA_031556335.1 Eubacteriales bacterium
CTCAGAAAAAACGGTGTGTTCCCTGCCTTGAGCCTGACGGACAATGTCTGCAACCTCTTCATTGACCAGTTTTCAGACCGTCTTGGCTTTTTCAAGGGCAAAAAGGCCAAGGTCTTTGCGGAAGAGGTCATCCGCAAAAACGGCACAAAGTATGTGTCCATGGACCAGACCATTTCCCAGCTTTCAGGCGGAAATATGCAAAAGATCATCATTGGCCGGTCCATCTATGTGAATGACTTGAAACTTCTGGTGGTGGATGAACCCACGGCAGGTATGGACTTAGGCGCAAAAAGCGAGATCTATCTGAAGCTCCGCCATCTGGCGGATGACCGCGGAATCGGCGTAGCCTTCATCTCGTCAGAGCTGGAGGAACTGTTGTCTGTCTGTGACCGCCTGTATGTTTTTCACCGGGGTGATGTCGTGAAACAGTTCAAACGAGCCGATTTTGACAAGCTCACCGTTTTGAGCTATGCCATCAAAGGAGGTCCTTCCGATGATGCGTAATGTGAAGGAAAAAACAGGGCAAAACCATTTTGGAACGATCATTTCCAAGTATTTTTTGCTGATCGCGCTTCTGCTCTTGATCGCGGTGTTCTCTGTCGCGCAGCCAAGGTTTTTCAGCGTCGGCAACATGCTGGATATCGTCAGCTCCTCCAGCCTGGTGGGCATCATGGCTTTGGGCGCCTGCATTGTCATGTCCGTGGGTGAAATGAACTTTGCTTTGGGCGCGGAGGCAACCCTGGTGGCGGGGCTTTTGGGCTATACCTTGCAAGCACAAATCATTCCCTGGTACTTTGTCGCCATGCTGGCGGCCCTGCTGGTGGCCCTGCTCATCGGCCTGTTCAATTCGGCTTTTGCGGTGCGCCTGGGCGTTCCCGCCTTTGTGGCCACGCTGGCCATCTCCAAAATCCACGACGGCATCTATGCACTGATCTCCAATAATAAAACCATGTTCTCCAAGAATTGGCCAACGGATTTCAAACTTCTTGGGCAAGGGTATGTTGGCCCCATTCCCATTCTGGTGATCGTGTTTTTGGTGGTCGGCACTCTTTGCTGGCTGCTCATGGACAAAACCAAATTGGGCCGCCATATTTGCGCCGTTGGCCAAAATCCCGTGGCCTGTAAACAGGTTGGCATCAGCGTGAAGGGGATCAAAACCATTGCGTTTCTGATTTGTTCCCTGCTGGCTGGCCTTGCCGGGGTCCTTGCCTCCTCCCGCAACTTCAATGTCATGACCACCCTTGGCAGCGGCATGATGATGAACGCCATGAGCGCTGCCATGCTGGGGGCAACCTTCCTGCGCCCCGGCCGGTTTAATGTACAGGGCACGATCGTTGCCGCGCTGATGGTGTCTGTGATTAGCAACGGCCTGTTGATGCTGGGGTCTCCGGACTACCTAAAGGATATCGTCCAAGGCATCATCATGATCATTGCGGTTGGATACATTGCCCTCACAAGAAAGGAAGGCTTGCCTTCCGTCAAGATGGGTTGATGAGGTGAACGACATGGAAAAAACAAAAACCCGCTTCACCAAACAAGGCGTTGAAATGTTTCTGGCAAAATACTGGCTTCTGCTTTTCACGGTTCTCATCGGTCTCGCGTTTGCTTCCATCGAACCGCGCTTCGCCCAAATGGGGAACCTACGCGATATTTTCAGCAACATGGTGGTATACGGCATTGCCAGCCTTGGCGTGATGCTGGTTATGATCACAGGGGAAATCGACTATGCCTGCGGCGCGGAACTCTCCTTCGGCGCCTGCCTGATTGGCCGCCTTCTGGATAGCTCCACCTTTCACAGCTACCCCCTGGCGTTCGTCATCACCATCGCCGTCATGGCGGCCATTGGCGCCTTCAACGGCTTCCTGCACGTAAAGGTCGGCATCCCTGGCTTTATCGCCACCCTTGGCACCTCGCTGCTCATCACCGGCTTTGCCAAGCAGCTCACTGGCAGCAACCGCATTTTCTCCACCAAATGGCCAAGCAATTTCACCTTCCTGGGCCAGGGAACCGTTTGGGGCATCCCCATGAGCGTGATCTGCTTCGTGGTCATTGCCGTTCTTGCGCTACTGTATACCGAGTACAGCAAGCATGGGAAGCGCCTGCATGCGGTGGGCTCCAACAACTTCGCCTGCAAATGTGTGGGCATCAGCGCTGGCAAGGAAAAGATGAAAAGCTTCATCCTCAGCTCGGTTCTGTGCGGCTTTGCGGGCATCATTCAGGGCTCCATGCTCAACAGCGCCACCCCCTTCATGGGCGACATGACCCTGCTCAACGCGCTGACCATGCTCATGCTGGGCGCAACCTTTTACAAAATCGGCACCTTCAATGTGTTTGGCACCATTGTGGGCGCGGTGCTTGTCAATATGATCAACAACGGCATGGTCATGATCGGCGCCAGCACCTGGCAAAAATACACGGTACAAGGTCTCATTATGATTGTTGCAGTCACAGCGGTCACGGTCATTCGTGCCCGGGCTGCAAAAAGGAATTAATAGAAAGGCGGAACGTGATATGGCAAAGCTAGCGGCATTGAAAGCCCCTTATGACATTGTGGTGAAGGACTATCCCATTCCCCAGCCCCAGGAGGACAGCCTTGTCATCAAGATTGAAGCTGCCTGCGTTTGCGGCTCTGATCTGCACCTGACCAGCATGGACCTTCCCCGCAGGTATCCGGGGGTGATTGGGCACGAATTCGCCGGCCGGATCGTTGCCATGGGCAAGCGCGCCCCCGAAACCATCCACTGCTATGGCGGGGATATGAAGGTGGGCGACCGCATTGTCGTGTACCCGCACATTGCCTGCCAAAAATGCTCCATTTGCATGACCTATGGCAATGGCAACTGCTCCTGTGAAAACGACTGGATCTATGGCGGAACCATGATGGACAAGGACGACCGCCTGAACCATGACCCCGACCTGTACCCCCACTTCAAAGGCGGGTTTGGCGAGTATGTGCACATCTTCCCCAACACCTTTGTTTGGAAGCTCCCCGATGATATGCCCTCCAAAATCGCCGCGCTTCTTGATCCGCTGGCCGTGGCCATGCGCGCTGTAGAGCAGACCATGACCAGCGTCGGCGGCTATGGCGAAGGCCTTTCCACCAATAGCAAGGCTTTGATCATCGGCGCGGGCCCCATCGGCGTCATGTGCGGCATGATCCTGAAAACCATGGGCGTGGAGCAGCTGATCATTTCCGATATGTTGGATAAGAAGCTTGAAATGGCCAAGGAAATTTCGGGCGCGGATGTGGTGCTGAATGTGTCCGGGCTCAGCTGCGAGGAAAAGGTCCAAAAGGTTTTTGAGGTCACCGGCGGAACGGGCGCCAACATCGTCATCAATTGCGCCAACCATCCAAGCTCCATTGTGGAGGGCTTGCAGATGGTCGCCGTGCTGGGGCACTATGTGGAAATCGGCAACGCGGTGTCCTTCGGGCGCATCATCAACACCGAGCTGTGCCTGAGCAAGGTAATCTTCGAGCGGAACGCGCACATCACCAGCGTGGTGGCCAACGGCCCCGCCACCTTTGACCGGGCTTTCCGTCTTTTGAAGCGGCACAAGGAGATTCCTTTTGCCAAACTGTTGACCCACGAGTTCCACTCCCTGGATGATCTGCTGCCCACCATCAAGATGATGCGCAACGAAGATTATCTAAAGGGCGTGCTGGTGTTTGAAGAGTAAAGGAGGCAGTAAAATGGGCAAGAAAGTAGTCATCATCAACGACTGGACGGTACGCGACAAGAACATGATGGAGGATTTCCGATTCCTGGAGACCGAGTTTGGCTGCGAATTGGAATTTGTGAATGTGCAAATGGGCTATGACGAGGACCGCTTCCAGGACATGTTCCTCAAAATGGAGAAAGGCGGCCCCGATGCCGTGGAGAGCGAGCCCGCGCTAATCAAAGCCATGGAAGACGCGGACATCGTTATTTCCCACATCAGCGCGGTGCCTACCCTGGGCATAAGTGGCGCCAAACATCTGGAGGCCGTGTGCATCCTTCGCAGCGGCGTTGAGAATATCGATCTCAAAAACGCCACCGCCAAAGGGGTGAAGGTGGTCAATGCCCCGGGCCGGCTGGCGGTTCCCGTATCCGAGTTCACCATCGGCCTGATGATCACCGAAATGAAGAACATCGCCCGGGGCGATGCTCGGGTCAAGGCGGGGAATTTCAAGCGGAATTTTCCCAATATGGGGTACAGCGTCAACTTGAAGGGCAAAAACATTGGCCTTGTGGGCTGCGGCGCTGTGGGCTCCCGGGTGGCAAAGGTGATGGACGCTCTGGAGGCAAAGGTGATGATCTATGATCCTTACCTGGGCCCGGAGAAGATTCGAGAGATGGGCTATATCCCGGTAGAACTGAATGAGCTGTGCGAAAAAGCGGATGTCATTTCCGTGCACTACCGGCTTACCCCTGAAACAGTGGGCCTGCTGGGCAAGGAACAATTTGCGCTGATGAAGCCACATTGCTTCCTGATCAACACAGCACGCGCCGGGCTCATCGACGAAGAAGCGCTGATGGATGCCCTGGTGAACCACAAAATCGGTGGCGCGGGGCTGGATGTCTTCCATCAGGAACCCTTGCCCGAGGGGCATCCCTTCATGACCCTCGACAACGTGACGGTAACGCCGCACCTGGCCGGGTCCTGCTCGGACATCTTCCAAATCACCGTGGATATTATGTCAGGCGCGTTTCGGCATTACTTTGCCACCGGCCAGTGGATCAATGTAGTAAACAAGTGACACGCAGCAGGGGGGTATGCCCATGAAGGCAATTCTGGTCATAGACTTTGGCACATCCAATGTGCATGCCAATCTCATCAGCGCGGCAGATGGCGGGATCCTGGCTTCCGCCTCGGAAAAATACCCCATCCTCTCCCCCGCCCCCGGCTGCACGGAAATTGACCCGGAACAGCTTTGGACAAACAGCGTTCGCGCCGCCCGCAGCGTCATGGAAAAGGCCAAGGAGCAGGGCATAAAGGTTGCGGCGCTGAGCTTTTCCTACTTTGGAGACAATCTGATTCCGGTGGATCAAAACGGGATGCCAGTGCATCATTGCATCCTCAGCTTTGACGCACGGGGCCAGGAGCAGGCAAACGCAATCAACGCCGCACTGACCCCACAGGTATTGACCCAAACCATTGGCACCTCCTGCGAGGGATTCCATACCAGCGCCAAAATCCTGTACTTGAAGCAGGAGATGCCCGAAGTATACGGCAAAACCGCGTATTTCTATACCACCCAGCAGCTGGTGAATCACCGCCTGGGGTTGCCGCCCCTCAATGACAAAACCATGGCCTGCCGCAAGAACCTGTACGATCTGGAGCGGCATTGTTGGGCACGGCCCTTGCTTGAGTACATCGGCATCACAGAGGAACAACTGGGCGCAGTGGTTCCTTCCGGTACGGTCATCGGCAGTGTGGAGCGGTATGGCGATGTGGCGTTGGGGGATAGCGTGCCTGTCACCATCGGTGGGCACGACTGTGACATGGGAATCCTGGGCCTGGGCCTGCTGGGCGAAGCGGAGGATTGCATTGCCGACATCACCGGCACCTATGACCATTTGGGCTATCTTGCCGATGGCACCGTGAACCTGCGCGCCGCCTCCAAAGACGCGGGCATGCTCTCCTACATTGGACCGCTGCCCGATACCAGCGTTTGCCTTGGCGCCTTTCCAACATCCGGCGCGCTGCTGGAATGGTTCATGCGGGAAATTGTTGGTGACACCAGCCAGGCCGCTTACGCGGCGCTTTGGGATTCCGCCGCCTTCGACGGAATGGGAACGGTAAGGGTATCCCCACAGATGATGTCGTCCCAGGTTGCCTTTGCAGGCATCGGCCTGTCCACTAAACGCAGCGACCTGTTCAAGGCCGTCATTGAAACCCTGACCTTTGAAACCCGCCGGATTGTGGACGAATGCGAAAGAACCAAAAAGGGCACCCTCACCCGGGTCAAAATCGGCGGCGGAGCTGCCCAGTCCAAGGAATGGATGCAGCTTCGCGCGGATATCACGGGAAAGATTTTCGAGCGCATGGCCAACATCGAGGTCTCCTCTCTGGGGGCTGCCATGCTGGCGGCGGCATCCGCAGGCATCCATCCTGACATGGCAAGGGCCGGGCAGGCCATGGTCCATGTGAAGGACCGTTTTGTTCCAAACCCGGAGGTAAACCAGCGCTACGAAACCAAATATCAGGCCTACATCACAGATTAATCAATAGAATTGGGGGATCACCATGCGCTATCGGAAATTTGGCAATACGGACATGAACGTATCCGAGCTGGCCGTCGGCACCTGGGCCATCGGCGGCGCGAATTGGGGCTCCGTTGACAAAAAGGAATCCATCGCTGCCATCCATGCCATGCTAGACCATGGCGTCAATATGATCGACACAGCGCCTGCGTACAACTTCGGCGAATCGGAACGCATTGTAGGCGAGGCCATCAAGGGGCGCAGAGACAAGCTATTCCTGGTCACCAAGACCGCGGTCTACAACAGCAAAGAGCAGCCCTTTGTAAAAGACGGGCGCAAGGAATGCGTCCTGCGGCTTTGCGAGGAATCCCTGAAGAACCTTGGCACCGATTCTATCGATTTGATGATCATCCATTGGCCGGACATTGAGCACAATGCCCCGCTGGAGGAGACCATGGGCGCCCTTTCCCTGCTCCAGTCCCAGGGGAAGATCCGCCACATCGGCGTTTCCAACTTCGACAGGGGCCTGATCGAAGAGGCGAAGCAGTATGGAGAGGTGTGCGCGCTTCAGCCACAATTCTCCATGGTGAACCGCCAAAGTGAAGAGCTGATGACCTGGGCGAGCAGCCAGGGCATCGCCAACATGACCTATGGCTCCCTGGGGGCGGGCATTCTGACAGGGGCCATTCGCCAGTTGCCTACCTTCGCACCGGATGACATGCGGCTCAACTTTTACGACTTCTTCAAGGAGCCGAAGTTCTCCAAGGTGATGGAAGTGCTGAAGGTGCTGGATGAAATCGCTGCCCCGCATCAGGCAACCGTCGCCCAGGTCGCCATCAACTGGAACGCACAAAAGGATTTTGTGAACACCTCCCTTTGCGGCGTTCGCAATCCCAAGGAGGCTATAGAAAATTGCAGCGGGTTCGATTGGCTCCTCACCGGGGACGAGATGCGGATGATCGACAAGGCGCTGGAGGAGAAACTGGGGTAATAAAGTAGGACGTGCTGGAAGGTGTTTTTCAAAATCAAAAAAACATGGCGGATTTCCTAGATATTGTTGTATGGGAACTAATAATAACGTTGATAAAACACCTCGCAGCCAAGGCAAGATACGTTGCATTGGCTGCGAAGTTTGTTTGAACTTACGTGCACTCTACTTCGTCTCTCTGCTCCTCACGCCCATCATATTGTGTTGAAAACACACCCGCATGAAATGCTGCAATTGCAAGTTCTAAAGATCGTTGTGTATAATGGCGATACTTCAAATTGTAATAGATGAGCTTGATAAAATCATCAATAATCTCGGAAGACAATACTTTTTGGCTGAAACTGTAAAATAAATCTTTCGCGATCAAGGATGTAGCAAATTTTTCATTGATAAATGCGATATCGTCTTCATTGATGTTAATGGCTTTTTCTTTTATCTGAATGGGTTTTCTTTTTAACCACCAATATACGGTGTATGCTGTTATTTTATTTTTATTTATCCGTTTAATTTTAGCGAATTTTTTCAGTTTTGAAATATCGGAAAAATAATCGAGCAGAACAAAATCAGTCAGCGTAATACTGACGAAGAAGGCATCATCAATATGATTTTCTTGAAGAAAATCATTTGCTCTTTCCAACAAATGATTTCTGCGTTCATCAATAATTTTGGGGCTGAACTCATCGACTAAATCCTTATAGGAAATATCGGTCATATCATGCTGATGTTGATTCGGACTGCTGGTCAACGCTCGCTTCATCCTTTTCGCTAAATTTGAGAATGTTCAATATATGCCCTTTTAAAAAAATTGCATATTCCTCTGTGTCCTGCTCCTCCAATGGACCAGGATATGAGGGATAGTCATTACCCGCATTATCGCTCTTATAAACATTGCAAAGCATGCGTTCACTCAATTGAGCGGACTTTTTTACTGTAAAGCGTCCATGGTCCAACATACTCCATAGTATCCCCAATACAAAGGCACCGGGCAATAAAATCAATAGAATTGTAGTGATATTCATCTTAGTCCTCTTCTCCAAAATTGGCTAGACGGTTGGCGATGTTTTTATTCTGAATAGGCATCCAAGATCATAGAATAGCCGAAGCAATATGCGTCCAGGATATAGCAGCAACAACCAAGTGAGCTGCTTACTACTCAGTATAGCACTTCCGTCAATAAAGATGCAAGCAAAGCATATCCCTGCAATAAGAAAAGTGACAACAAGGAATAACACGTCAACCCAATAGCTTAGTACCGAAATTTGCCCCCTGTCTGAAAGTCTAATTAAGCAATCACATACGCATGGAATGATAAAAATAAAAGACCCTTTAGCGTAAGAATTAAACTCGGATGGTATGATGATCTCATCGAATTCCGCTTGCATGATGAAAGCAGCAAAAACGAACATACCAAGAAATAAATTGATAAAAAGAGATGATATGACCGCCACCTCATCACGGGACCTTTTGCGAGTATACTTCCTTGTCGTCGAAATTTTGGGGTTTGTTTGAATCGTATACATTTTTACTCCGCATTCCAGATATCTTTGAGATACTACTTTTGGCAGGTGATAACTTCACATAAAATCGTTTATTATAATATTACATTATCATATATTATGTCAATCTTTTTAAAAATTATTTTTACAGACGGTGCGCTGAAAGCTCCCATCACCGGCGCCAATGAGTGATGGAAACGCTTTTGCCCGCGCATACGCGCGGGCAAAAGAAGGGTCCAGGGCAAAGCCCTGGCGGGGGTGCCGGGGGCGGAGCCCTCGGCGTCCTCGTCCCCCAGCGTCCTCGTCCCCCAGCGTCCCCGTCCCCGCCCCGGTTATTCCTCCGTCTCCTTCGCCCTCTTTTCGCCAATGGACAGCACCAGGTTCAGCAAAATGCCGAAGATGGCCGCGCCGGCGATGCAGGGAATCTGCAATCCGAAGAAGGGAATATTACCGCCAAAGGCGTAGTTGCCGCCGATGCCGATGGTCATGATGGAGGCGATGACGGCAATGTTCTTGGCGGAGAACATGTCCACCTTTTTGTCGATCATGATGGCGACGCCCTGGGCGGCGATGGCGCCGAACAGGTACACCTCCAGGCCGCCGATGACGGCCACGGGAATGCCGTAAATGACGCGGATGAGCGGGGTAAAGAAGCTGACCACCATGGCGATGATGGCCGCCGCCGCAATCACCGGTACGCTGAACACCCGGGTCACGGCCATGGTGGAGATGTTCTCGCCGTAGTTGGTGCCCGCCGGGCCGCCCACCACGCCGGAGATCATGTCGCACAGGCCGTCGCCGATCAGGTTCCGGTCCAGCATGTCGATGAGCTTATAGCCCAGGGTCTTGCCCTTCTTTTTGGCCACGTCGCTTACATACACGTCCAGCTGGTACATGTGGGCGGTGCTTTCGGGAATGGTGGCGATGGCAATGGGCATGATGCCCGCCACCGCGGCCCAGCTCACCTTGGGGAAGGTCAGGGCGGGCACGGCGAAGATGGAGCCATCCCCCAGCTTCCACAGCGAGGCGCTGAGGGCAGCCGTGGGCATGTCCCGAAACAGGCTCACACCGCAAAGATACATCACGCCCGCCACGGCGCAACCGGTAAGGGCGCCCAGCAGCAGGGGCCGTTGGCCCAAAAGGCCCTTCACATAGCGGGAGTACAGCACGGTGGACAGCAGCGTCACCAGGGCCACCACCGTCCAGCAAACCTGGGGCGTGGTAACGGTCGCTTCCGTCATGGCGGGCAAAGCGTCGGACAGGGCGGTCCCCGCCAGGGTCAGGCCGATGATCATGGCCACGGGGCCCGTAATGGACGGGGGCAGAATCTTTTCCACCGCCCGGGTGCCGAAGAAACGCACCAAAAGGCCCGCCGCCACCGACACCAGGCCGGAAAGGATGATGCCGAACTGGGCGTATTCAATCGCCTCGGGGGGCAAAATGCCGTCCACCTTCACAAAGCCTTCGGCGGCGCACATGGCGGCCACCGCCGTCAGATAGGCGAAGCTGGAACCGTAGTACAGGGGAATCTTCCGCCCGGTGATCAGAATGAAGCAAAGCGTGGCCAGGCCGCTGGCGAAGATGGTGGTGGACACCTGAAACCCTGTGATCAGCGCCACCGCCACGGTGGCGGGGAACATCACAATCACCTGTTGCAGCGCGTACAACAAAAGTTTTCCCATGGGCGGCCTTTCGTTTGGCAAGTATCCGACGCTTTGGTTTTGCATGCAGATCGTCCTTTCGTATGCGGTTGTATGGCGAACGTTTCCGGGTTCTCCGTTCGTAATTAAACCATCCATGACGAACGTTGTCAAGAATGGTGGAAAAATTTCAGGAACCTGACGCATCCGCTATCCGGCCAAACAAACGTCCGCCTGGGTGTTTTCAATAAACCCCTGTTTTCAGCCCGTGGAAAGCGGCCTCTCACCGGGGTTTTTGACTTTTTTTCGTCACTTTTTCGACACAACTCGCGCGTTTTGACAAAATCCGAGACTTTTTCCCCCAAAACCGAACATTCATAATTGAAATATTTGTAAACATACGATATAATAATTCCAGCACCTTTCCCGTACACTTGGGAAAGCAATTGAAGAGGAGGTTGCATTGCATGGAGAAGTTCTTCAAGTTGAAGGAGAACGGCACCAAGTTCTCGACCGAGCTGGTGGCAGGCCTTACCACATTCTTTACCATGGCCTACATCATCGTCGTCAACCCCAGCATTCTAAGCCAAGCCGACATGGAATGGGGCGCTGTGTTCCTGGCCACCATCATTTCCGCCATCATCGGCACGCTGATCATGGGCCTGGTGGCGAACGTTCCCTACGCGCAGGCCCCCGGCATGGGCCTGAATGCATTCTTCGTCTACACGGTTTGCTTCGGCCTGAAGTTCACCTGGCAGCAGGCCCTGTCCATGGTGTTCATCTGCGGCCTGATCAACATCCTGATCACCGTCACCAAGGTGCGCAAACACATCATCAAGGCCATTCCCCGCAGCCTGCAAAACGCCATCGGCGGCGGCATCGGCATCTTCATCGCCTACATCGGCCTGTTGAACGTGGGCCTCATCAACTTTGGCGCGGGCGTGCCCGCCCTCAGCATCCTCAACAACCCCACCCTGTGGGTGTTCCTCATCGGCCTGGTCATCACCGTTGTGCTGCTGATTTTGAAGGTGAAGGGCGCCATCCTCATCGGCATCGTGGCCACCACCCTCATCGGCCTGATTCCCGGCTGGAACGTGACCCACGTGGGCGACACCATCAACTTTGGGGAAGCCCTGTCGGCCCTGCCCTCTACCTTTGGCGTGATCTTCACCGGCGCGGGCCTGGGTTCTCTGTTCTCCGATGCCGCCAAGATTCCCCTGGTGCTGATCACCATCTTCGCTTTCAGCCTCTCCGACACCTTTGACACCATCGGCACCTTCATCGGAACGGGCCGCCGCAGCGGCATCTTCTCCGAGGAAGACGAAAAGTCGCTGGAGAACGGCAAGGGCTTCTCTTCCAAGATGGATAAGGCCCTCTTCGCCGACGCCACCGCCACCTCCATCGGCGCTATCTTCGGCACCTCCAACACCACCACCTATGTGGAAAGCGCTTCCGGCATCGCCGCCGGCGGACGCACCGGCCTCACCAGCGTGGTTGTGTCGGTCTGCTTCCTGCTGAGCGCCTTCCTGGCCTCCTTTGTCAGCGCGGTGCCCTCCGCGGCCACCGCCCCCGCTTTGGTCGCCGTGGGCTGCATGATGATTTCCTCCTTCAAGGAAATCAACTGGGAGGACTTCGCCGAGGCCGTTCCCGCCTTCTTCGCGGGCGTGTTCATGGCGCTTTGCTACTCCATCAGCTACGGCATCGCCGCCGGCTTCATCTTCTACGTGCTTACCAAGCTCTTCACCAAGAAGGGCAAGGAAATCTCTCCCATCCTCTGGATTGCCACCATCCTGTTCATTGTGAACTTTGTGCTGCTGGCCATCCTGAAGGTTTGACGGGACGGGGACGGGGGGGACGCGCAAGGGGCGCTGCCCCTTGCATCCCCGCCAGGGCTACGCCCTGAACCCCTCATTTCACCGCGCTGCGCGCTGTGAAAGGGAATGACAGGGAAATTTATTTCACACAACAGCGGCCAGATCCGATAGGGTTTGGCCGTTTTTGCGATCTCCCTTTTCTTTTCACCCCGCGCAGCGCGGTGAAGGAAGGGTCCAGGGGTATACCCCTGGTGGGGTGCAGGGGGTTCACCCCTGCAAACGTTTCCCTGTCCACGTCCCCGCTTGCGCTCGGTAGCCCTTTGTGCTATGCTGGGGCCATCCAAATCCTTGGTTTGGGAGGATTTCTATGCAAAAGATATCGGGCTTAAAAGCATCCCAGCAGCGAGCAAAGCTTTTGCTTTGCCTTTTTTTTGGGGCTTTGCTGGTTTTGGGATTTTTGACTGCAAAGGATTATGGAATTCCGTGGGATGAACCGGAGGAAATGGATATTTTACGTATGAATATCTGGGAATACTCCAATATCCTTGGACTTGATACGGCTGTGTTCAAAGAATTGGCAGAAGACCCGAATGCTATCGCTCACGGTCGAAGCGATCATCCACTCATGCCGATATCGGAAAACGCCAACCGCGACCACGGAGAAAGTGCGTACTATGTACTGTCGGGCGTTGTCATGTCCTCCCTATCGCCCCATGCCAAAATGATGATTTGGCGACTTTATACCTGGTTTTTGACGTGGTTCGGCTGTGTGGCCCTCTATCATGTCTGCCGTCATCTGCGCCTGTCACGGTTTTTCTCTTGTTTTGCTGTCATTATGCTGATGCTTTCCCCCCGTTTTTTTGCCGAAGGGCATTACAATAACAAGGACATTGTCCTGATGGCATTCGTTTTGGCCACGCTTTGGCAAGCTTTTCGGCTCACAAAAAAACCTACCATTGGAGCAAGCTTGCTGTTCTCCTTCTTCGGCGCGGTGGCCGCTGGCACCAAAATCACGGGATTGGGCATTTTTGGCCTATGCGGATTGTTTGTTGTGGCCTCCTTAACCGCAACAAAAAAAATGACAAAAAAGAACGTCATGCTGGGGCTTGGAACCATTTCCAGCTTTTGCCTGATCTATGGGTTGCTGACTCCTGCGATGTGGAGAGATCCTGTTGGCTTTTTGGGGTATCTGTTTTCAAACGCCATCAAGTTTCAGGGCTGGGGTGGGGTGGTGCTCTTTCGGGGTGCCGTGTTTGACCCGTCCGTGTCCCCGCTGCCCTGGTACTACCTGCCATACATGATGCTTGTTTCCACGCCGCTTTGGATAGGCCTCCTGTTGGCGATTGGGCAAGGATCTGCTTTGTTTGTCACGTTGAATCGCAAGGCGGATATTGCCCAACGGCTTCAACTCGCCTTCATAAGCCTGCTTTGGCTATTTCCTTTACTGTTTGCTCTCATTACTCATACTTCCGTTTTCAACGGCTGGCGGCACTTTTATTTCCTCTACGGCCCCATGCTTGCGCTGGCGGCCTATGGCCTTTCCTGGCTTTGGAACCATGTGCGGCAGAGCAGGCCCCGTCGCCGTCTTGCCGCCGCGATGCTTTCCCTGTGCATGGCGATGACAGGCATCGGCATGGCGCTGAACCATCCCTACCAATATGTGTATTACAATCCCCTGCTTGCGGTCAAAAACATCAACGCCTACCTGGAGCGGGACTATTGGAATGTCAGCGTGCGCAATGCGCTTAAGCAACTGGCCCAGACCGAGGCCGTGCAAATGGCCGGCCGGCCGGTGCGGGTGGCCGGTGCGGACCTGTGGGCCCAGGTAGGGGTGGAGCAGGCCCTGGGCCTTGGCGATAAGGCCCTTGCGCCCCTTCAGGCCGTATCGGGCGACGCCGCCCCGGCTCCGGATTTTGTGCTGGTGAACCATACGTATCAAAATTTCAGCCACTGGAAGCCAGCGGAAGGCATGGCCCCAGCGGTGCAGCTCATCGCCTACGGGGCTCCGCTGGTGACCGTGTACCGCGCCGGGGAGGAGGTTGCCCCATGACCCGGACCGCCAAAACCCCTTCCGAAAAAAGCCAAAAGCTTCTGGTGGTCGCTTTCTTTCTGCTGCTCACTTTGGTCGGGGTGTGTACCAGCGCGGATTATGGCGTCAATTTCGACGCCCTTTGGGAAATTCAAACCCTAGAGCAAAACGTGCACGAGTATGCCTATCAGTTGTTGGGGGAAAACAGCGACCTGGCCCAGTCCTTTGCCTGGAAGGGGACGGAGCGCATCTCCCAGAGCAGCGAGCGGGACCATGGGCAATCCGCCTTCTATGCCGCCGTGCCGCTTTTAAAGGTGGAGCGGCTGGCCCGGGACTGGTTCCGGCCTGTGTGGAACGCCTACACCTTTCTGGTTTTCATGGCCGGGGTGTTTGCCGTATACGCCTTTTGCCGGGAAATGGGCATGGGCCGGCTGCTGTCGGCCTGCGCCGCGCTGCTGATGTACCTGTGCCCCCGCTTTTTCGCCGAGGGGCATTACAACACCAAAGACCTGGCATTGCTCAGCCTTCAGCTGCTCACCCTGTGGCTGGGCCTCCGGTTCCTGAAAAAGCCCGGCGCTCTCCGGGCCCTATGTTTTTCTTTCCTGGGGGCCATGGCCGCCAATACCCGCATCGCGGGGGCGCTGCCCTGGGGCCTTGTCTGCCTGGGGGCCGTTGCCATGCGCTTTGCCCGGAAGGACTGGAGCCTTCGCCTGGCTGGGGTGGCGGCCCTTACCGCGCTGAGCTTCGCGGGGTTTTACGCGCTGCTGACCCCTGCCCTTTGGCAAAATCCGGCGGAATACCTTGCCTATGTGCTGCGCAATTCCGCAGGCTTCAGCCGCTGGTCCTACCCGCTGCTGTTTCAGGGCCAGCTGTATGACCAGACCGCCCAACCCCTGCCCTTTTATTATCTGCCCTACCTGATGTTTTTCACCCTGCCCCTGTATGCCCTGCCCCTTTTGGCCCTGGGCCAGGGCAGCGTGCTGCGGAACCTGATCCGCCAAAAAGCCGCGTTCTTCCAGGACGCCCGGCAGCTTTCCGGGCTGCTCCTGACGGCGTTATGGCTTGGCCCCCTTTGCTACGCCATGGCCGCCCGCCCGCTTATGTACAACTCCTGGCGGCATTTTTACTTTCTTTTTGCCGGCATGGTGCTGCTGATGAGCCTTGGCCTCCACCGCCTCTCCCTGTTGGTTCAGTCCAGCCAGCTTGCCCGGCGGGGGGGCGCTGCGCTGCTTTTGCTGTGCCTTTTGGGCAGCGCCCTGGGCATTGCCCTGAACCATCCCTACCAGTACGGCTATTACAACCCGCTGGCCCCACGGCCCCTGGCGCCCTATTTGGAGCTGGACTACTGGGAGGTCAGCTCCATGAGCGCCCTGCGGCAGCTTTACGACCGGAAAGCCACGCTGCCCTACCCCGCCCAGTTGAGCGCCCAGGACGAGCTGACGGCCCTCAGCCTGAAAAGCATCACCCTTTTGCCAAAGCACATCCGCAGCGGTGTCCAAATCCAGCCAGACGCCCAGTCCCCCTATCTTTTGCAAAACGCCACCTATGCCACGGTCTACGGCCTTCCCCCGCCCCAGGGCTACCACGAGCTGTTCCGCCTTCAAAGCTACGGCAGCACCCTTTGTACCGTTTACGAAAAAGACCTGCCGCCCCTCCCCGAAACCGCTCCTTGAGCCCTTGCGGCGCATAGTTCCTCCGCTTTTTCCCCACGCTATGCCCGAGGTGATATCATGGCCAAGGCAGGCATGCGCAGACCCGATCCCAAGGAGCCCCACGGCACCGAAAGCAACCACAAAACCCACCTGCCCAAAAACAAAATGCCCCCCGTGCCCGAAACCAAAGGCAAGCGGAAGGGCGGAGGGTGAGGACGAGGGGGAACGGGGGACGAGGGGGACGGCAAGGGCGCTGCCCTTGCATCCCGCCAGGGCGACGGAGGGAAGCGTGGGCCCTGTGGGCCCTTGGGCGAAGCCCAAAGCGACCCGAAGGCGGGGCATGAAGCAAGTGGCTAAGCGGCAGCGAAAGCCACGACGACTGAAAGCCCGGGGAAGCCCTGAACCCAACATTGGACCGCGCATAGCGCGGTCCAAAAATATGCTTTATTTTTCTGCTTGATCGCGCGCAGCGCGGTGAAATAAGGGTTCAGGGCAAAATCCGCCAGGGTTTTAGGGGCGGCAGCCCCTAACGTCCTTTTTCGCACTTATTCCTGCACCTTTCCCACGTCCACCCAGCCAACCGCCCCGGAGGCCGTCTCTAGCTCCCCAAGGCTTACCTTCACGGCGCTCTGCTTGCTTCCGCCGGAGGGGTACACCACATCAAACCGTTTCAGCGATTCATCCAGATATACGGGCACGCCGGTGGGCACGGCAAAGGGGCACACGCCGCCCATGGGAAAGCCGGTCAGCTCCAAAACGCTGCCTGCGGGGATCATGGTGGCTTTCTGACGGAAAGCCGCCTTATATTTGGGGTTGTCCACCTTGGCGTCCCCGGCCATCACCACCAGCACGGCCTTGCCGTCCACCAGAAAGGACATGGTTTTGGCAATGCGCTGGGGCGCGCAGCCTACGGCCTTCGCGGCTTCTTCCACGGTGGCGCTGGAAACATCAAAGGACAGCACCCGGTCCTCCAGGCGAAAGGGTTTCAAGTATTCGCGCACTTTGGCTTCGGACATGGGGGAAGCGCCTCCGTTCCTGCGGATTTAGGGCTGCTTGGTGCCCCGCATGCAAAGATAGCTGAGGGGCAGGGACGCCACCGCCAAAATCAGCTGCACGGTGGGCCATTTGTCGATCAGGAAACGCACGGCCTTCACCAACCACTGCATCCATTGCAGGCCCAGGGCCATGATCTGGCGGGTGTTTTCGCTGGTGACGGCGTCGAGGGTTTCCCGCACGGCGGGGATCACGGTGAGAATCATCAGCGCCAGGGGCAGCCCCAGGGCAATGGTGAGAGTGAGGCCCTTATTGCGGCGCAAGCAGCAGCCGAACAGGTAATGCAGGCAAACCCATTCCGCTATCCACAGAAGCTGGGTGGGCAGATAGGAAATGGATTCGGAAAGGGACACGGCCATCAGGGCCGGGCCTTCCATCAGGCCCCGCTCGGTGTAGCCGACGAGGGCATAGGAGGGCAGGCTTTGGCTCAGCGCCAAAGACAGGTACCCGGTGAGGATGTTTGAAAGCAAAGTGCCCAAGAGCAGCGCGGCCATGGCCGCCATCAGGGATAGCAGGCTGCAAAGCCAAACGGAAAAGCGGGGCGTGCCGAAGCGAAGAAGAAACCGGGTGCTGCGGCCCGCCACGATGCAGCCACAGATAAATGAAAACAGAAGGGCGGTGCCCAGATTGGCGGAAATGCCGCCCATGGAAAACTCGATGTCTGGGAAAAAGGCGGGCAGCAGCAGGCCGATCAGGTTGGAGCCCAGCAGCACCCCCAGCACCCAGAGGACGGTTTTGCCCAGGGTACGCAGGTGGTAGCGGAAAATGCCGCTGACCCGGGCCAGGGCAAACCAGTTGTTGGGGGCCAGGGAGGAATCAAAGGTTTGCTGCATGGCGGTCCGCCTCCTTCTCTTCTGTGAGGAATACGAAAAGCCGTTGCAGGCTCATGGGGGAGGACTGCACCCGGCTGTCGGCCCGGACCGCGTCCCCGTCGGAGGCTTTGTGAAGCCGCACATGGCGCACCAGGGACCCGGCCATGTCCTCCTCTTTCAGCAGCGCAAAGCCGCTGGTGGCTTCCCGCACGGCCTCCGCCGGGCCGGAAACGCTGAGGTATAGCTCTGTCAATTCCTTCACGCTGCCCTCGCAAAGCAGCGCCCCCGCGTCGATGAGCACAGCCGCGTCCAGGGTACGGGCCACTTCGTCGATGAGGTGGGTGCTGAGGAGGAAGGTGCGGCCGGGATGTAGGCGCTTTTCCTCCAGCAGCTGGTCGTAAAACCGTTCCCGCATCACCGCGTCCAGGCCCAGGCTGGGCTCGTCGAACACGGTGAGGGGCGCGCCGGAGGCAAGGCCCACGGCCAGCAGCAAGGCGGTCTGCATGCCCCGGCTGAAGCCCTTGAGCTTCTTTTGCAGGGGCAGGTCGAACTGCTCCGCAAGGGAAAGGGCATAGGCGTTGTTCCAGGCGGGAAAAAGGCCCTGGCAAACGTAAAACAGTTCCCGAATGTTTTTGAGCCCGCCAAAGTCCGGCGAGTCGCCGATCATGCAAAGCTGGCCCAGGGCCTGAAAGCCAGTGCACTTTTCCCCGAAAAGGAAGGCCTCCCCCTGGTTTGGCCGCAGCTGGGCGCTGAGGATGCGGAGCAGCGTGCTTTTGCCCGCGCCGTTGCGGCCTAAGAGGCCTACGATCTGCCCGCTTTGTACCTGTGTGGTGAGGCTTTTCAGCGCCTTTGTGCTTCCGAACCGGCGGGAAACATCTTGTACGTGAAGCGCGGGAACAGTGGCGCTTTGGGCTGTCTGAGGTCTTTGTTCTTCCATTGGGTCTCCTTTCGGAATGAGAATGCGTTGCCTTTTCGAAAAAAGGACAGCCATTGAATGTATGTTTGGACCGCGCGCAGCGCGGTCCAT
>JAVBTE010000204.1:0-24426 GCA_031556335.1 Eubacteriales bacterium
TTCCCTCCTTGGGGGTTTCCTTTGGGGCATGTTCCGGGGGCAGGCGCAGCAGCTTGCGGGTGAGGCGGGCCATCACCGCGTCGTGATCGGGCCTTATTAGCTGCTCCTTCGCCTGCTCAATGAAAGGGTCGACAGGGGCCCGGCGCACTGTGTCCAGCAGAAACTTCAGGCCGTCGGCGCTTTCCAGGGTGGGCAGCAGCGTGCGGGCCTTGGCCGTGAGGCTGTGCTTCCACACCATGCCCTCCGGATAGGGGCTGAAAATTAGCTTGCGGCCAAACAGGATGGCGGTTTCCGCCATGCTGGAAAAATCGGAGATCACAATGTCGCAGGCGGCCATGTAGGGGGCGAAGTCCTCCTTGGGGCTGCGCACCAGCATGCCCCGCTCCCGCTGGGCCTCCACCAGGGGGCCCATGGGTTGCACGCCTTCCTCATAGCGGCTGTATTCGTTGGGATGGATGCTGAACAGGAATTGGTACCCCTCGGTCAGCAGGCTTTGGCAGGCGTCAAAAATGGGTTCCCCCAGGGCGTGGAACAGGCTGTTTTCCCGCCAGGTGCCGAACAGGCCCACCAGGCAGGCGCTTTGGGGCACCCCCAGCAGCCTGCGGTATTCCTCCCGGCGGCGCAGGGCCTTCGCGATGTCCCCGGCAAACTTGTAGCCCGTGTGCACGATGGTTTCCGCAAGCTTGGGGTCGGCCTTTCGCATCTCCCGCAGGATGAGGGCGTTGGGCTCGCACATGGCGGTAAACTTGGGCCCGCCGTCCTCCCCCCGGGCGTATGCCCCATAGCAATACAGGGTTTCCCCCCCATCCATGGAGATGATGTGCAGCCCGTGGTTCACATACAAAATGGGCGTCATGGCCCGGGTAAAACTGGCGGGGGTGCGCAGATCCGCGCACACGATCAGGTCCCAGGCGTGGCGACCGGGGTTTTCGCAAAGGGGAATGCGGTTGCGCAGCGCAAATTGCTGGAACTCGTTCCCCGGGTCGTCCTGGGTTGGAAAATCGGGGTACAGCAGAAAAAAGCGGTACCCAGGCGCGGACAAAAGCGGCTCCGCGTACCGCCGGATGTGGGCGGTCATGGCATGGTTGTTCACATACAGCAGAATGTGCTTCTCCCCGGTTCGCCGAAAGCGCAGCCGGGGCCAGAGCCGGTAGTATGCGTTGCGAAGGGGCCGAAGAAGGGCTTTTGCAAAGCCCCGGGCTGCCGCCAGGTTCAAGGCATCACTTCATTTCCGCTGGGATGGGCGTATCGCCCTTCAAAGCTTATGCGCGTCCGTTGCCGAAATAATCCCTTTTCAGCGCCTGAACGGTGGCCTGAAGGGGATCAAAAAGGCGCAGGCCCAGCCGGGCTTCCCCCTCCGGGCCAAGTCGCTCCCGCAACAGGGGGAACTCCGTACAGCCCAGCACCACGTCCCGGCAGGGCTGGCGGCATAGCAGCGCACAAAAGCGCTCCACGGCCTGGGGGCCCATTTCATCCCGCTTCACCGCCTCTATCAAAAACCGAAGCTCCCCATAAGCGCTTTCGCCCTCGCACTCCACCGCAATGCCGTAGTCCCCAAGGATTTGGGGATAAATGCCGGCGGCGAGGGTCCCCTCCGTGGCGATGAGGCTGACCCGTTTCACGCCCTGGGCCAGCAAATCCTGCGCCAAAATCCGCAGAATATGGCGCAGGGTGAAGGGTCTGCCTTCGCAAAGGGCTTCCGCCAAAGGCAGCACCTCCGGCAAAAACACGTGGGAGGTATTGCAGCACAGCACAATATCCGTGCAACCCAACCGCACCAGCCCCGCCATGTGCCGGGCCAGCTGCTCTACCAATTCCTGCCGGCGTTCCCCATACAAAAGGGCCCGCACCCGGCTGGGCATTTGGCAGGCGTTGTCCACCACGATGCGGGGGCGGTCCCATTCCTTTTCCGCCGGAAACGCCCGCACCATGGCCCGGAAAAACTCCGCCGCCGCCAGGGACCCCATGCCGCCCACGATGCCGACGGTCATCTCTGAAGTGGGCAAACCATCATCTCCTCAGGCATTGCGCCAAAAGGCGCTCAAAACTCCGCTTGCTGGGCCAGGGCCAGGTCCTGCTCGTCGTCCACCTCATACCAGCGTTCGGCGGAAATGCGAAGAACCCGGATGTCGTTATTCCGGTAATAAATCAGGCCGCCAATCACCAGCTCGTAATAGCTGTTGACCCCCTGGGTTTTCACGTATACCTCCAGGTTGGGCATCAGCACCCGGGTCACAAAATCCTGCCGGAAAAAATAGGCGTTCACGGTTTTCAGGGCGTGGGCGTAGTCAAACCCCTCCCCCTGGTCCCGCTTGATGACCAGGGCCTGACAGCGGTCCTCTTCATCGGCGAACACCACGCTGCCGTTCATGGTGGCGGGGTCAAAGGGGCTCACCAAAATGTTGCAGCCCCCCTGGCCGGAAAGCAGGGTCTGGATGAGGTCGTCGGAATAATAGATGTCGCATTCCAAAAGCAGGCAGTCCTCCCGGGCATAGGGCGCGGCCAGGGCCAGGGAATAGACGTTGTTGGTGGTTTCATACTGCGGGTTTTCCACATACACGATGGGCATGCCAAGGTACTCGCTTCCCACCGCCTGCATGATGTCCTGCTTGCGGTGCCCCACCACCAAAACCACTTCCGTGATCTTTCCGGAGCGGGCCAGGCAGTTAAGGGCGTGCAAAAGAAGCGGGGTTCCCTTCACGGGTACCAGGGCCTTGGGCATGCGGTCGGTGAGGGGGCGCAGCCGCTTGCCGAAGCCCGCGGCCAAGATGATGGCTTGCATAAACGCTTGTCCTTTCTGCCGGGCAAAGGGCCATGAGTACTTTGAGGCATGGGTCCTTCCCGGATGGGCTATGACATGGAACGGATACAGTGTAACAGAAACAGGGAGGGTTTTCAAGGAAGGGGGAGGGAAGGACAGGGCCGAGAGGAAAGAAGGGCCTGGCCCCCCCATTCTTGACACGTTTTGGCCCCTGGGCGATAATGGCCCTATTGTTTGTGTCTATCATGAATGAAGGTAAATTAGAGGTCAGAAAGGGTACAAATGGAGCTTCACCAGAAACATGGTTTCCGCGCGATTTGGGAAGATTCCCGCTCGTTTTTGAAAAGGCTATGCCTGGCTGGTCTCGTTGCCTTGGGGTTCATGCTCACTTTCACCGTGTTTGGTGTTTTTGATATCTTTGTCCAGAACCGAGACATCTTTCCCTTCCTGCTCAGCGAATTTTGGGGGTTCAATCTCCTTGTGAGCGCGGCGGCTGTTGTGCTTTTTTCTGTTGCCCTTGCGCTGCTCCGGGGCAAGCTCTTTGACATCGCGCTGTCTTTGTTCTTCGGCGTCACGCTGGCCGGATGCGCTCAGTTCTATTTTCTAAACTTGAACCTTGGGCTGCTCACAGGGGACGCGATCGACTGGCAGGCCTACGCCCTTCATGGCGTTTTCAATCTTCTTCTGTGGGGCGTCATCATCGCCCTGCCGTTCGTTTTGTACCTTTTCAGCCGAAAACTATGGCGGGTATCTATTTTGCTTTTGTCGGCCTTTATCATTGGGCAAGGCTTTTCTATTCCAACCTCCTTGGTCCAGGACGCTTCCCTGCTGAACCCCAGAAAAGTGAACCGCTATTTGTCCGGACAAAAAATGTTTGAAGTTTCTGCCAAGGACAATATTTTCGTTTTCATTGTGGACCGGCTGGACGGAAACTACGTCGACGAAATGTTGAAGATTGATCCCTCTTTTTTTGATCCCCTGGACGGGTTCACCCGCTATCCGAACTACACTTCCCTCTACACCCGAACCTTTCCCTCTGTGCCGCAGCTTTTGACCGGTCAAACCTATCTGTTCGATGTGAATGCCAAAGACTTTTTTGACCGGGCGTTTCGTGAATCCACTTTTCTTCCCGACCTGCGAAAGGCGAATTATACCACAAAAATCTACTCGGAAAATTATTTCGCTTTTATGGATATCCAAGAGCTGGACGGCCTAGCCGACAATGTGGTAGACGGACGGGTCACAGTAGACCAGACACAGATCCTGAAAAAAATGCTCAAGCTTTCCCTGTACCGATACGTGCCCCATGTGTTGAAACCCCGCATGTGGATGTCCACCGCCGATTTCACCAGCAACACCACCCTCATCAGGCAAGACCCCTGGATGTACGTTCCCGACGATTTCCAAACCGACAGCCTGTTGCGGAAAGAGGGCCTTACCGTTCAGCACAACCAAAACAATTTTGCCCTCATCCACTTGAACGGTTCCCATGAACCCATTAATATGGATGAGAATATCCGGCATGTGGAGGTTTCAAAAATCACGACGGAGGCGATTGCCCGGCAAACCATGGGCTGTTTCAAAATCATCTTTGAGTACCTTCGCCAACTGAAAGCGCTGGGGCTGTATGAAAGCGCCACCATCGCCATTTGCGGCGATCACGGTTATTCGTACAATGATCGAAACTTAAAGGCCGCCAGCACGACCAACCTCTTCCTGAAGCCCAAAGGAAGCGCGAAAACGCATCTTCTGATGAATAATGCGCCCGGTACCCATGCTTATTTTCAGGCAACCGTGCTCAAAGCCGCAGGTTTGCCCAGCGATTCCTATGGCACCACCCTTTTTGACCTTACTGGAGACAGCCAAAACGTCCGCAAATACTACAATGAAGTCAACGTAAAGGATGGCACCCGCTATCTGGAGGAGTACGAAATTGTGGGAGATGCCCGGAATTTTGAAAACTGGCGCAAAATACGGGAGTTGCCGTTTCTTTTCTACCATTAAAAAGACATTTCCAATATCTCCATTAACGGGCCCTCCCCCGCATGCCCCGCCCCTTTTTCCCATAGACTTTGGTAACCGTCCAAAGCCTTTGCCGAGAAAGGGGTTTTTTTCATGTTATCCAAAAGCGCCCGTCCGCTTCGTTCCTGCGCCCTTCTCCTGATCCTTTTGCTCTGCTTTTCCCTACCCGCCTGGGCTGCCCCCTGGCAAGACGGCCTGTATCAGGACATCGGCAAAGGATACTCCGGCGACCTGGTGGTCACCGTGTCCATCCGGAACGGGGCCATTACGGACATCCAGGCCCAAGGCAAAAACGGCAATGTGGATGATTTTTTGAAAACCGCCACCGATACCCTGGTACCCGCCATTCTCCAAAACAACGGCCTGGAGGGGGTGGACAGCGTCAGTGGGGCCACCGCCAGTTCCCAGGGCGTATTTCAAGCCATGGAGGGCGTGCTGGCCCAGGCCTCCGCTCAAGCTCCCGCCCCCGGAGGCGGGCCCTCCGCCCCTCCCCCCACGGCATCCGCCGTTCCCTTGTCCACCCTGGACGCGGAGGTGTTCACGGGGCTTGGCAGCACGGCCAACTTCCGGGTGGGCCCGGGCAAGGACGAGGCCGGGGTGCCCGTGTACAGCTTCAACGTCGTCATGGCGGGCTGCCTGTTTGACAAGGAAGGCCGCATCCTAAGCGCCCGGGTGGACGTCTACGAGGTGGCCACGCCCAATTATGACGGCAAAAGCATGCCCCATTTCAGCGGCTGGCCCGCCCGGCAGGGGTATAACATCACCGATCCGGACACCGGCAAGGTGACCGGGGTCAGCATCAATACGGAACAAAGCGCCGGGGACGAGGTGGCGGCCTGGCGCACCAAGCGGGAACGTGGCGACCAGTACGGCATGAACCCCACCAACGAATGGCACCGGCAAATGGATGCCTATGAGCGCTGGATGGTGGGCAAAACTCCAGCGGAACTGCGGGGATGGTTCGCCCGGTATACCAGCCCCCGAAACGGCCGCCCCATCAAGTCCGGCAGTGAGGACGCTGAGGATCAGAAGATGCTGGCCGCCATAAGCGATGAGGAAAAGGCGGGGCTGGCCGATGTGGTGAGCATGGCCACCATGAGCCTCAGCGATGCCCACGGGCAAATTTTGGAGGCTGTCGAGAAAGCCTACGAAAACCGCGTGCCGGCGGAGGGGCTGGGGGTACGGTAGGGAACGGGGAGGGGACGACACTGCGGCTCCGCCCCCTCAGTTCCCCTTCTCCACATCATGCCCCAGCGTGGTCCGAAGGCCGGACAAAATAGCGGCGGCGGCAGCCTCCGGGCTCAGCTTGCCCTGGCTGAGGCCTGCCAGCACCTGCTCATACACGCCGCCCGCTTCCACAAACATGGCGGCTTCAAAAGACTGGGGAAGATAGTTGCGGGGCCAGGAAAGGGCCTCCAGGTTGGCCTCTGTGCGCCCCTGGCTCAGGCGCTTGGCCCCTTTGGCGGTTTGAAGCGCGATTTTGCTGTCCGGGGTACCCCGAAGGTCCGCCATGATCTGGGCCCCTTCTTCAGAGTTGAGCAAATACTGAACCAGATTGGCCGCCACGGTCTTTTCCCGGGCTTTGGCGGGAATGGCCAGCATGCTCAGCACCTTTTCAAAGCCCCCGTCATAGGGGCCCCAGTCGTTCATCCTGGCGGTGCAGGCAAGGGTGTCGCCCATGGGAAGCCCTCTTGCCACCTCGTCATACCGGCTGTCCCAGGTCCACAGCCCCGCGTATCGGCCCTGCTGCCAGGAGACCAGCATGTCCTCGGTGGCTTCAAAGGGCGAAAGCGCCCCGGTCTGTTCCAACCGGCGCAAATAAGCCATTCCCTCGGCCACCTGCTCCAGGGAAAACCCGGAACGGTTTGCGGCCGGCTCCACCCAGCTCAGCCCGTAGCGGCTCTGCAAATAGGTCACCATCAGCGCCATGCGGCCCAGGGCGTCCGCTCCCAGCAGATACCGGCCCTCCGCCTTGGCCTTGTTGCCCGCCAACATCATCTGCTCCGAGGTTTGGGGCAAAGCCTGCCCCCACCGGCCCAGCAGGCCCTGGTTCCAAAAAAACACATGGGACGTCATGCTGACGGGCACGGCGCAAAGCTGGCCTTTTACCGTGCAGCCCTCCAGCCCCAAAAAGCTGAACTGGGTCAGGTCGATCACGGTCATATACTTTTCCATATTTTCAAAGGCGCTGGGGTCGGTGGCGTCCACGGTCAGCTTGCGCAGCATCTCCGGGCTCAGCTGCACCACGTCCTCCACGTTGCCTTCCTTGAAGGTTTCCGTCAGCCGGGCCTGATAGGCTTCCTCGTCCGGCCTTCCAAAGGTGACCACGCCCATACCGTTTTGTTTGGAAAATAAATCCAGCGCCGTCCAGGTGGCCCGGGAAATGGTCTCGTTGCCCCAATAGAAAAGGGTGACGACACGGGTGGACCAGTCGCCCACTGCCCCAAGGCAGCAGACCAGATAAAGCACGACCACCAAAAGCACGGTCAGTCGCTTTCTCAAAGGTTCTCCCTCCGTCGTCTACATCTCGGGCCCCACGGCCCACCAATCAACTATATATTGTAGAAAAACCGGAAAGAAATGTCAAATGGAATGTGCGGAAGAAATGCGCCTCTTTCGCACATTTTACATTGACAGACCGGGCCGGAGCGGCTATGATAAACATAGGGAACTATTGATTTGACAATGATGGGAGGAGCGAACGTGGACGCGGACCCGTACAGTCGAAACCGGGTTTTCATGGCCAAGGATTTCCACATATTTTTATTCGCTCCGGACAGCCATCAGGCCCGGCTCCCATAGCCGCGTCTGAAAAGCAAGCTTCATCCTGTCCGGAACGGCTGTCGCGTCCCTCGCGGCGGCGGAAGGGCAGGTTTTTTGTATGAAGAAAATCTATCTGACGGTGGACGATCATCTCACGGAAATCAGCACCCTGGAAAAAGGGTGCTGGGTGCATTTGCAAAACCCCACCCGGGAAGAAATTGAGGGCATGAACGCCCGCTTTGACCTGGACCCCACCTATTTGCAAGCCGCCCTGGACGAGGAGGAAAGCGCCCGCATCGAGCGGGACGGGGACCAAACCCTGATCATTGTGGACATTCCCTACGTGGAAGCCGAGGACAACGGTTACAGCTATTCCACCACGCCAATGGGCATCATCATTGTGGACGACGTCATCATCACCGTGTCCACCCGCAACACGCCCATCATTACAGACTTTACCGAGGAGCGCATCCGGGGCTTTTGGACCTTCAAGCGCACCCGTTTCATTTTGCAGCTGCTGCACCGCAACGCTTCCCGCTTCCTTTCCTACCTCAAGCAGATCGACAAGGCCAGCATGTTCGTGCAGGAGCGCCTGCAGGAAAGCCTCCGAAACCAGGAGCTGATCCAGATGATGAAGCTGGAAAAATCCCTGGTGTTCTTTTCCACCAGCCTGAAAGGCAACGAAATGGTGATGGAAAAAATGATGCGGCTGGATATGCTGCGCAAATACCCTGAGGACACCGACCTTCTGGACGACGTCATCGTTGAAAACAAACAGGCCATGGAGATGTGCGCCATTTACCGCGACATCATGAGCGGCACCATGGACGCCTTCGCCTCCATCATCTCCAACAACCTGAACATCGTCATGAAAATTTTGACCAGCCTGACCGTGGTGCTGGCCGTGCCCACCATTTTCGCCTCTTTTTGGGGCATGAACGTGGCTGTTCCCTTTGAAAACACGGGATTTGGCTTTTACATCGTGCTGGGCATCTCGCTGGTGGCCGCCGTCGGGGCCTTTGTCTGGCTGTGGCGCAAAAAGATGTTTTAGGAGGTCGGCATGAAAACCGCGCTGATCACAGGGGGAAGCCGGGGCATTGGCGCGGCCGCCGTGCGCGCCTTTGTGGGCGCCGGCTACCGGGTGGCGTTTTTCTATCATAGCCATCCCAAAGAAGCCGCCCTCCTGGCGGCGGAAACCGGGACCCACGCGCTTTGCTGCGACGTGGCGGACAGCGTCGCGGTGTCCGCATCCGTGGCGGAGGCAACCCGCCTGCTTTGCCACATCGACGCGCTGGTGCTTTCCGCGGGCGTGGCCCAGCAAAAGCTGTTCACCCACATCACTGACGAGGACTGGAACCGCATGCTCGCCGTCAACCTCAGCGGCGCTTTTTTCGCGGCCCGGGCCGCTCTGCCCGGCATGATCTCCCGCAAAAGCGGGCAGATCGTTTTTTTGTCCAGCATGTGGGGCCAGGTGGGCGCCAGCATGGAGGTCCACTACTCCGCCGCCAAGGCCGGGGTCATCGGTCTTGCCAAAGCCCTGGCCAGGGAAGTGGCCCCAAGCGGCATCCGGGTCAACTGCGTGGCCCCCGGGGTCATCGCCACCGACATGGTGGCCTCCCTGGGCAAGGAAACCCTCCATGCCCTGTCGCAGGAAACGCCCCTGGGCCGCCTGGGCACAGCCGAGGAAGTGGCCCGCACCATTCTGTGGTTGTGCGAAGAGGACGCCGCGTTCGTGACGGGGCAGGTGCTGGGGGTAAACGGGGGCTTTGTGGTGGGGTGAGGGAAAGTCCCCTTGGGTGGGTTACGGGCTGCCATCAGGCAGCTTTTTCTTTCCCTTTTTTCCCCCGCAGCGCAATGAAATCACGGGTCCAGGGCGAAACCCTGGCGGGGATGCAAGGGGCAGCGCCCCTTGCGCGCCCCTCCGTCCCCCGTCCCCTGCGCGTCCCCGTCCCCCCGTCCCCTATTTTCCCCCAAAGGCGTACACCGCGTTGTGCACCAGCCTGCGAATGCGGTAAATGGCCATGTTGCCGCGGTCGGGGCAAATGCGGTTGGTCAGAAAAATCACATATAGGCCGCTTGTGGGGTCCAGGGCGAAGCTGGTGCCCGTAAAGCCGGTATGGCCGATGGTCTCCCTGGGGAACAGGTCGCCGGTATAGCCGTCATCGTAAAAGGGCAGGTAAAAGCCAAGCCCCCGGGCCTGGGCCATGCCTTCGGTATGGTTTTGCATGGCCAGGCGCACCGTGGCCGGGGCCAGATAGCGGGAGCCGTCCGGCAAGGCTCCTTCGCAGGCCAGCATTTGCAGGAACAGGGCCAGGTCGTCCATGCCCGAAAAAACCCCCGCGTTCCCCGCCGCGCCGCCCAGAAACCGGGCGTTTTCGTCGTGCACCGCCCCTTGCAGATATTCGTCCTCGCCCAGCTGCTCGGTAGCGGCAATGTTGCCTCCGGCGGGGTTGAAGCCGGTCTTGGTCATCTTCAGGGGCCAGAACACCTCCTGCATGGCCAGTTCCGGCAGGGTCAGGTTGTAGAGGCATTCCAGCAGCTGGGCCAACAGAATGTATCCCGCGCAACAGTATTGCACCTTCTGGCCCGGGGGGGCGACGAGGGGTGTGCGAAGCAGCAGCTCGGTGGCGTCCTCCGGGTGGTCGGACATCTCCCACAGGTGCAGCCCGGTGGGAAAGCCCGCCGTATGGGTCAAAATCTGCCGGATGGTGATGTCCTTTTTGTCGGCGGGGGCGTCGATGAAGGTGCCCAGCTTGTCCCACAGGCACAGCTTCCCACTTTCCATGGCCCGCAGGGCCAGCATGCCCACCACCAGGGGCTTGGTGAGGGAGGCCAGGTCGTATCGGGTTTGCTCGGTGGTCATTTCGCCGCCGGGGTACAGGCGGCCATAGGCCCGGCGGAACAGCACCTTTTTGCCCTGCCCCACCAACAGCGACGCGGAGGGAAAGGCCCCCTGCTCAATGGCCAGCTTGATCAAATCATCCGCCCGGGTAAAGCCAAGCGCCACTTACCGTCCCCCCTTCCAGCGCACGAAGGCCGCGCCTTCCACGTTTTCCAATTTCCGCCGCAGCTTTAGGCCCGGGTTCACCGCCACCTTGTGGCCGCACAGGTCCAGCATGGGCAGGTCGCTGAGGCTGTCGCCATAGGCGTAGGAGGTGTCATAGTCCAGCCGGTCGCCCTGGGCGGCCAAATATTCCGCCAACCGCAACGGCTTTTGGAGGCCCTTGCAGTTTTCTCCGCAAATCAGGCCCGTGGCCTTGCCGTCGGGTCCCATGTCCATCCGGGTGCCGATGACGGCCTCCAGCCCCAGCTCTTCCTTCAAAGGCTCTAAATAAAAGGAGGGGGACGCGGTCAAAAGCAGCACAGGCCCGCTTTTTCTTCGAGCTTCCAGCTCCACAAGCCCTTCCCTGCGCAGGCGGGGACGCAGCGCTTCCCGGTAAAACCGGCTGGAAAGGGCCCTCAGCTCGCCTTCGCTTTTGCCCACAATAAAGGCCAGGGCGGCCATCTTGCTTTGCTCCGCGGTTTTCAGGCCCACGGCGTAGAGCGCGGCGGCCCCGGCCCCCTCCGCCAGCTGGTTTTTGGTGCAAAGTCCCTGCCGATAGGCGTAGTGACAAAAACGAACGATGGAGTCCCCGTCAATCAATGTTCCGTCAAAATCAAACAGCGCGTATGTCTTTCGCATGCGTCCCTCCGGATGTCGCGGCAAAGCCGCCATACCCTAAAGTATAGCACGGCTTTGCGCAAAAGGCCAGCGGCCCGGTTCGCTTTTCTATTGCGCGATTTTCAGCAGCTTTTCAATCAAACCGTTGTTGCGCACCGATTCCCTCAGGTCCAGCTCCGGCGGCTGGCCGGTCTGCACCGCTTTGGAGAACGCCTCCACCTCCAGCACATAGCGCTTGCAGGGGGCCACGGGGATTTCGGTGGTCTGTCCGTCCTTTACCAGCAGGAGAGGGGTGTCCGTGTCCAGGAAGGAATCCCGCACGATGAGGGACCCCTCGGTTCCGTTGATTTCCGTCAGCCAGGTGGAACAGGCGTCAAACCCGGAGGACGCGGTGCAGATCACCCCGCTTTTGTACTTCAAAACAGCGGTGAAGGAGGTGTCCACGCCCTCGGTTTCCACCTTCTGGGCGCAGTAGGACACCGGCTCGTCCTGAAGGATCATGCCGATGATGTTGATGGGATAGCAGCCCACATCCCAGAAGCTGCCTCCGCCCAGGCTCGCCCGCAGCTTGATGCTAGCGGGGTTTTGCAGCACAAAGCGCTGGGTGGAGTTGATGTGGCGAATCTCCCCCACCACGCCCTGGGACAGCAGCTCCGTCAGCTTCTTCACCCGGGTGGTGAAGCGGTACATGAACGCCTCCATCAGGTACACGCCGCAGGCGTTGCAGGTATCGATCATCTCCTGGCAATCGGCGGCGGTGAGGGCCAGCGGCTTTTCACACAGCACATGCTTCCCCGCCCGGGCGGCCTTCAAGGTCCATTCCTTGTGCAGGGCGTTGGGCAGGGGAATGTACACCGCGTCCACCCCGGGGTCCTGCAAAAGGGCCTCATAGCTTGCATGGGTTTGGGGGAAGCCAAAGGCTTGCGCCGCCTCCCGCAGCTTTTCCGGGCTGCGGGAAGCAATGGCGTAGGGCTCCGCGTTTTTCGCCTCCGCCATGGCGGGAATCAGGTGTTTATAGGCAATGCCGGCGTACCCCAGCACGCCCCAGCGAACCGGACGATCCATCCTCATTCATCTTCCTTTCCATCCCTTTGACGTACTTGTGGTTTGCTTCCCTGAGTATAGTGGGGGCGCGGCCTTCTGTCAATTGACGCGGCCGTGACATCGGCCCCGAAATATGCTATGATGAAACCCACTGTTTTTAAGGAGGCCTTTGTATGCGCATCGCTCTGGTGGCGGACCTTCATGGCAACTGGCCCGCCACGCAGGCTTTGGAAAAAGACCTGCGGCTGCAAAACGCGGACCGCGTTTTTTGCCTGGGGGATTTGGTGGGCAAAGGCCCTTCCAGCGACCTCACCTTTGACTGGGCCATGGCCAACTGCGATTTGGTGCTGGGGGGCAACTGGGACTACGGCCTGGGCTACAAGCTTTTTCCCATGGACGATTTTTACTGGAGCCAGCTGGGGGACGCGCGGCTGAAGGCCCTGCGGGACCTGCCAAAGGAACACCAGTTGACCCTCAGCGGCCGGCGCATTCGCCTGTTTCACGGCAGGCCCGTCATGGAAGAGCTGGTCACCATCCGCAACGATTCCGATCAGATCCAGCCTTTTTTTCAAAACCCGACGGGCGGGCGTTTTGACGTGGTGGGCTATGCCGACGCCCACCGCCAGGCCCTGCGCACCATGACCCCCGGGCTTTTCTTCAACTGCGGCAGCGTGGGCAACGCCCTGGGGGAACCCCGTTGCTGCTATGCCCTGCTGGAAGGGGACGAAAATGGCCCGGGGCCTTTTGAAATCCGCTTTCGGTCTTTGGACTACGACAGAGAGCAGGCCGTGCGCGACGCGGAGAAAGCGACCAGGGTGCCCAGGATTGAGTCGTTCATCAAAGAGGTAAAGACCGGGGTGTATAGCAGGTAGCAGCCTTTGCACGCGTACATAGATCAAAAGCAAAACGTCTTACAGCAAATTCTTCTTCTTAAAAAACACCAGATTCACCACCACAATCAGCACCGCCAGGCCGATGACGAACAAATACCCAAACTCCCAGGTCAATTCCGGCATATGGGTAAAGTTCATGCCGTACCAGCCCACCAGCAGGGTCAGGGGCAAAAAAATGGTGGTGATTACGGAAAACACCTTCATCAGGCTGTTCAGGCTGTAATCCATGGCGGCCTGGTGGGCCGACCGCAGCTCGCTTACCGCGTCGTTCATACGCTGAACGGTGCTGGACAGCCGCTCCGCCTTGGCGGCAAACAGGGCGAAGTAGTGCAGGGTGTCGCTGGCGAAGATCCCGTTTTCGTTTTCCCGCAGGCCGTCGCCAATGTCAATGAGCTGCTCGTAATAATTTTGCAAAATCAACAACCGCTTTTTCCATGTGTAGATCTGCGCGTTCACCGCCTTGTCCGCCCGGCCCCGGCTTACCTTTTCCTCCAGGGCGCTGATTTCAAAGCCAAACTTGGCCAGGGCCTGGGCGTCCCGGGCCACCGTCCCCTCCAAAAGGGCGAAAATCAGCTTTTCTAGCGTGGCGTTTTCCGGCTTAAAGCGCCGCACCGCCTGCTCGAAGGCCGCGTGGGTGCTGCCGTCCACGTCGTGGAGGGTCACCAGCAAAAACAGGTTCTTCTTGAAAAAGAAGGCCACCCGGTCGCTGGTCATGTAGACGTCGTTGGCGTCCACGATGCTCACAACGCCGAAGGTATAGTCCTCGTACACGTCAATGGTGTTTCGGTAGTTGTTTTTGTCCCCCAGGCACTCCGCCACCACGCTTTCGTGGAAGCCAAAATGCGCGGCGCTTTGGGCAAGCTCCTCCGCCGTAATGTAGCCCGCCGTCAGGGTTTCCGGCGCGGGCGGACACAGGGGGATTTCTTTCAGTTCGGGCGCCAGGGAATAAAACATGCCGGCTTCCTCCATGCAAAACGCGCTTTTCTGCTTGTTTATTGTAGCTTGCGGCGCATTTTCCGTCAAGCTTTGTCCATGAGTACGAAAAGAAAGTTTTGCATACAATAAGGCGCGAATCGCTTTGACACACACGGGAAAGTGCGATACAATAAATCGCCGGAGCATAGCTCCGCCCCGCGTTTTGTGTAAAATTGGGGAGGGAACAATCGGTGGAACCGGCGAAACGGGACGCTCTTCGGGAGGCCCTGCTTGGCATTGTCAGCAAAAAGGAACTGCTTGAAAACGCGCCCATGAACGAATACACCACGCTTCGGCTGGGCGGCCCGGCGGAGCTGCTTTGCGAAATCTCCTCCGAGGACAGACTCAGCCGCGTGCTGGCCGTGGCCCAGCGCTTCAACGCCCCCGTCACCCTGCTTGGCAACGGCAGCAACCTGCTGGTCAAGGACGGCGGCCTTCAGGGCCTGGTTGTGCACATCGGCGACCATCTCAGCGGCGTCCTGCCCCCGGCCTTGCTGCCCGACGGCCGCTATCTGATCACCGCCGAGGCCGGGGCCACCCTCACCAAGCTGTGCAACCTGGCCGCGGAGCACAGCCTGACGGGCCTGGAGTTCGCCGCGGGCATTCCCGGCACGGTGGGCGGCGCGGTGTACATGAACGCCGGCGCGTACGGCGGCGAAATGAAAGACGTGGTCTCCACCGTCACCGCTTACGACCTTTTCGGCCAGCCCCAGGTGTTTTCGGCCCAGGACCTGGCTTTTGGCTACCGCACCAGCCGCTTTGCTAAGGAAGGACGGTGGGCGGTGGCCTGCGTGACCGTCACCCTGCAAACGGGGGACCAGGAAACCATTCGCACCACCATGCGGGAGTTTTCCGCCCGCCGCAAAGAAAAGCAGCCCCTGGCCCTGCCCAGCTGCGGGAGCACCTTCAAGCGGCCTCCGGGCCAGTTTGCCGGCACCCTGATTGAAAGCTGCGGCCTGAAAGGCTTCCGCATCGGCGGCGCCAGCGTCAGCGAGCTCCACGCGGGCTTTCTGGTCAACGATGAAAAGGGCACCGCCGCCGACTTTCTGGCCCTCATCGCCCATGTGCAAAAGACTGTTTTGGAAAAAGCCGGCGTCCGGCTGGAGCCCGAAGTGCGCATTCTGGGGGAGGACGCCCCGGCCCAATGCCTGTGATCCCCGCGACCCGCCACAAAAGAACGGAGGCATGCCGATATGCATTTTTTGATCCTGACAGGGCTCAGCGGCGCGGGCAAAACCGTAGCCATCCGCTTTTTGGAGGACCTGGGCGCACTGTGCGTGGATAACCTGCCGCCCATGATGCTGGTCCCCTTCATGGAGGCGTGCCAAACCACCAATCTCCACGCCCCCGTGGTGGCCATCGCCGCCGACGTGCGCTCCGGGGAATTCTTTGACGCCAAGGCCGTGGTCAAAATGATCGACGAGGCCCGGCTGGTGGGCTTTCATATCGACACGCTCTTCGTGGAGGCCAGCGAGGACGTGCTGGTGAACCGTTACAAGGAAAGCCGACGCGACCATCCCCTGGCCGGGGACGGCATCACCCTGGAGGCCGCCATCCGGGAGGAAAAAAACCTGCTGGAGCCCCTTCGGGAGACCGCCAACCACCTGTTTGACACCACCAACCTGAAACCCCGGGCCCTGCAACAGCTTTTGGCCAAAATCGTCACCAGCGCCGACCGGGAATCCCCCCTTCGGGTGGAGATCCTCAGCTTCGGCTTTAAGCGGGGCATTCCCCGGGAAGGCGATTTGGTGTTTGACGTCCGTTTTTTGCCCAACCCCTTCTATATTCCGGAATTGGGCCACCATACCGGCCTGGAAAAAGAAGTGCAGAATTTTGTGCTGAACCACCCCGTGACCGAAGAATTTTTAAAAAAATGCATGGATATGCTGGAATTCTTGCTGCCCCACTACATTGAGGAAGGCAAGCACCGCCTGGTCATCGCCATTGGCTGCACCGGCGGCGCCCACCGCAGCGTGGCCATTGCGGAACATATTTACGCCGCCCTTACAAAGTCCGGCCACCGGGTCAGCGTCAACCACCGGGACCTGGCCCTGGAACAGGCCCACTGGTCCAGCAAAAGCGATTACCAAAAAGGCGAGCCGTGAGGGCGGGGGGACGAGGACGTTGTGGGGGAACCTTCTTTTTGCAAAAGAAGGAACACTCGCTTTGATCGTCGCGCAGGGCCCAGCCATGCCCAGCGGTCGTCAAAGCTACCACCAGCGGGTCGCTTGGCGTGCCGGCACGACGCACTTCGGCCACGCTTACCACCGGTGGCCCAGACCCCCTAAGAAAACCACATATCAATGATCAATCATTTTTTTTGACCGCGCGCAGCGCGGTCAATGAAGGGTCCAGGGCGTTAGCCCTGGCGCGGAGGCAAGGGGCCGCGCCCCTTGCCGTCCCCCGCGCCCCCGTCACCTAAAACAGCCCCAGGGTCTCCATCAGCACCTCCCGCACCCGGGAGGAATGGATGGAGTAGTAGAGGCGATTTTGCCGTGGGTCCACGGTGACAAGGTCGTTTTTGAGCAGTTCGTTCATATGGTGGGAAACGGTGGCGGGCTTCAAGTGCAGCAGTTCCGCCAGCTCCCCGCCGTAATAGGGCTGCTCCCGCAGGGCCAGCAAAATTTCAAACTTGGTCTTTTCCGACAGGCACCGCAGCACGTCCCCGGCGTTGGTGGGCAGGCTTTTGGTCACCTTGCTCAGGCGCTGGGCGTCCAGGAACCGGCTGCCCCACAGAATGGAAACGGGCCGTTCCGGCGCGCCCTCGTGGTTCAATACCGGCGCCACCCCCAGCAAAATGGCGGAGGGGTACACGTGCACGTCCTCGTTCTCGGGCAGGCGAATGCCCACTTCCTTCAGCACATACTCGCCAAAATCGGGAATGCGGCGCAGCTTGCGGATGGTTTCCACGTCATGGGGGTGCAGGTCGCCAAGGGGCTCCGCCATCATCTCCACCATCTGGTCCAGCGCAGACTGCAAAAGCTCCGCTGCCTCTGTGGCGCAATGGTACAGCCACAGAATGTGGTATTTCCAGTTGTCGTTGAGGCCCGCGCTTTCCAGCAGCTGCACCAAAAACGCGCCGCCGTAGCGCTTGGCGGCCTCGGTTTCGCCCAGGGCCGTGGCAATGCCCCAAAACACCTGGCGCTTGCGCTCCTCTTCGGGCAGCGCTCCCATGGCCTGCTGCATATGCCCCAGCTTGTCCGGCAGATAGGCGTAGGTCAAAATGTCCGAGCCGGTCATGGCCGATTCGTTCTCCCGCCAGCTTTTGAACAGATTCACAAGCTTCGCGTCGTATGGCTGCATTTTTTCGGCGGCTTTCTGGTATAAGGCCAAAATGTCGTCCAGCAAAAGCGAGGCCTCCCGTTTGAGTCCCGCTTTGATCAGCTGGGCGCGAAAGGGTTCCGGCGTGGTTTGGTTCATCAGGTTGCTCAGCAAAACATATGCTTCATAATAAGGCTGGGCTTCCTCATGAAAGATAAAAGCCATGGTGGGTCAGCTCCTTTGTTCTCCCTCATCGTTAGAAATGAATGAAAGGTTCTTCTTCCTTTGTTGATTCCACTCTAACATACCGCCCACGGGTTTGTAAAGGGCTTTGTAAAGGGCTTTGTAACGTTTTGTAATGAATCAAAGCCCGTTTTTCCTTGGTTCCTTGCAAAATGCTACGCATTTGTGACCGCCCGGGCGGAACGCAATTTTTCGTTCCTGCCAACTTCAAAAATTCGCAAAAAACGGAAGGGCGCAAATTCCGCGCATCGGTTTCCTTTTTGACGGCTCTTGTCGCAAAATATGCCGGGGCCATGCGCCATGATTGCTTTTTCATGTCGCAAAATGGAAAAAATATACTAAATATACCGATTTCTTCCAACCGTCACCCGTTTGTGCTATAATGCGGAAAAAGAGAGCAAAGGAGCCTTTGAGGAAGATTTCTAGCACCCAAGAAGGACAAGGAGGAGACGGCATGCAGGACGTTCGTTTGCTTGTGGCGGATGACCACTCGGAGTTAAGGAGGGTGATGGTCGAGTTTTTGCAACGGCAAGAGGGGATCGCCTCGGTGCGGGAAGCAGAAAATGGCGTTGAGGCTTTGAATATTCTGGCCAGCGAACCGATCGACGTTGTTGTGATGGACCTGATTATGCCCATGATGGATGGCTACGCTCTTCTGGACGAAATGCGCAAACTGCCCCTTGACCCCATGCCGAAAACCATTGCCGTAACCGCCCTTGGCCGTGATGATTTCGTAATGCGCGCCATTGAAAAAGGCGTGATGTATTATATGGTGAAACCGTTTGACATGAAGCACCTGCTCAAGCACATCCACGAGGTGATGGGCGTGAACACCCGGGAAACCGAGTCGCCCCTGCGCACCACCATGCCCGGCCGCAGCACCCAAAGCCTGGACGAACGCCTCTCCAGTCTCTTTTTGACCATTGGTATCCCCGCCCACATCAAAGGGTACAGCTTTCTGCGGGAAGCCGTCAAAATGGTGGTGGACCAGCCGGATATCATCAACCGCATCACCAAGGAGCTGTACCCCGGCATTGGCAAGCGGTTTGACACCACCGCCAGCAAGGTGGAGCGGGCCATTCGCCACGCCATTGAAGTGGCCTGGAGCCGGGGCCGTATCGAAACCCTGAACCGTGCGTTTGGGTGCAAAGTGTGCACCAAGGAAGACAAACCCACCAACGGCGAATTTATCGCCATGATCGCCGACAAACTGAGCATGGAAAGAACCGCGTAACGGGGCGTTGGCAGGGGTTTTCCCCCTGTGCTCCACCATGGCCAACCCCTGGACCCTTCCTTCCCCGGGTTTCACCCGGGGAAAAATAAATTTTTAGCCATTCCGGCGCCCCGTCAGGGGCGCTTTTCTTTTTTCTATATGTTGTGGTTTCATGCGCTTCTCTGCCACAACCAAACATCTCTCTTTCATTAAAAACGACGCGCTTTTGTAATGTGTTTCCCCTCCTTTTTTGCACCTGTTGCGCTTTTGTTGCGTTCCTCGGATTGCCTTGACAAAAGAAGGAACGGAATGCTATCATGATACAAACGTTTGCACGACAGACCTCATCCCCGGGGGAGGCATGATCCATGAAAGCAACCATCAAAGACGTGGCCCGGCAGGCGGGGGTTTCCCCTTCCACGGTCAGCCGGGCGCTGCAAAACAATCCCCGCATCAGCGAAGAGGTGCGCCTGCGCATCCGGCAGGTGGCAAAGGCGCTGGACTTTCACCCCAACCAAATGGCCCGCAGCCTGGTCAGCCGCAAAACCCGCATCGTGGGGGTCATGTTTCCCGGCAGCGCGGCCAGCAGCATGGGGCACCCTTTTTATCCCGCGGTTTTGCGGGGCCTGGGCCGGGTGGCGGGGGAGCGGGGCTACCACATGCTGCTATCCACCGGTAGCGAAAACCTCACCGACGCCGAAGCCATCCGCGATCTGGCGGACAGCGGCTATATCAGCGGCCTGCTGCTTTTGGCGGCCCAAAACAGCCCCATGGAGGAGCTGCTTCCCTCCCAGACCTTGCCTGTGGTGGAAATTGGGCACCCGCCCCATGGGGAAAGCCGCTATTACGTGGACAACGACAACGTGAAGGCGGGCTACACCGCCACCGATTATCTGCTGGCCCGGGGGCACCGCCGCATCTTGTTTTTGGGGTACAGCTCCCGCTTTTTTGTCACCGTGGACCGGCGCAAGGGCTACGAGCAGGCCCTGGCGGCCCGGGGCATTCCCCTGCGTCCGGAATGGGTGGTGCCCAGCCGCTTTTTGGAAAACACCACCGACAACGAGCTTTTGGAAAAAATCTTCAGGGCCGACAACCGGCCCACGGCTGTGGTCAGCATGGATGATCCCCTGTCCATTGGCCTCATTGGGTTTTTAAGGGCCCTTTCCTTGTCTGTGCCTCAGGATGTGTCCATCCTCAGCTTCAACAACACCCAGGCGGGCCAGTACGCCTCCCCCGCCCTTACCTCAGTGGATGTGGACCCCGCCCTGCTGGGGGTTCACGCCATGGAACTGCTGCTGGATATCCTTCAAGGGACCGTTACGGCCCCCACCCATATTGAGGTTCCCTTCCAGCTGATCGAGCGCGACTCCGTGGCGCCTTGCCCCGTGGAGAACTGAACGAAAAGGCGGTGCCCCCATGCGACAGCTTTCCCTTCCCTCCATTTTTCACCAGCCCTGGCTGGAATACCGCCACGCCCTGCCCGACGGCCGGGTGTGCCTGCGCCTGCGCGTGGGCAAGGGCGATTTTTCCTGTGTCAAGGTGCGGGTCACCAGCCAGTACGCGCTGCCCGATCCCTTTGGGGTGGCGGTAAACCACCCCATGGAGCGGGCCTTTTCCGACGAATGGTACGATTATTTCGAGGCGGTGTTCCAGCCCCAGGACCCCCGCATCCGGTATCTGTTTTTGCTCACCGCCGAAAACAGGGTGTTCAAGCTGGACGCCGGAGGCTTGCGCTTTGGGGCGGATGCTTTTGAGGACATCAGCGAGGCCTTCGCCTTCGCCTATGCCTATCCCCCCGACCCCATGCCGGAATGGGCCCGGGGCTGCGCGGGCTACCAAATCTTTCCGGACCGCTTCCGCCGGGACGGCACGGCGGAGCCCGGCCTGGAACCCTGGACTTCCGACCGGGTGCAAAGCCAGTACCGTTTCGGGGGCAACCTGCGGGGGATTCTGGCCGCCGTCCCTTACCTGAAAGACCTGGGCGTGGAAATGATTTACATGACCCCCATCTTTCTCAGCGACAGCGCCCACCGCTACAACACCTTCGACTATTTTCAGATCGACCCCCTCCTGGGCACGGAAGAGGACCTGAAAGCCCTGTGCGACGAGCTGCACCAAAACGGCATGCGCATCGTGCTGGACGGGGTGTTCAACCACAGCGGGGTGGCCTTCGAACCCTTTTTGCAGGCCCAAAACGAAGGGGAGGCGTCCGCCTACCGGGACTGGTTTTTCTTTGACCCAAGCATTCCCTGCGGCTACCAAACCTTTGGCCACGAGCCCTACATGCCCAAGCTGAACCTGGCCCAGGAGGGCTGCGCCGAATATTTCTTGGAAGTGGGCCGCTACTGGCTGGACAAGTGCGGCATCGACGGCTGGCGGCTGGACGTGAGCCCCGAGGTCTGGCCCGATTTTTGGCGCAAGTTCCGCCGCATGATGAAGCAGGTGAACCCAGACAGCCTGATGGTGGCCGAGTGCTGGGACGACAGCCGGGAGTGGATCACCCAGGGGGATATGTTTGATTCCACCATGCACTATGTGCTCAGCCGCAACCTGTGGAACCTGTTTTGCCGCCATGGCATTTCGGCGGAAGCCTTTGATTTTGCCGTCAACCGGGCGGCCATGCTGTACCCCCACCGCAACGAGGAAACGCTGTGGACCTTTTTGGGCAGCCACGATACCGAACGCTTCCGCACCCGGGCCGGGGGCGACGAGCGAATGCTGCGGGCGGGCTCCTTTTTCCAGTTCACCTATTTGGGTGCGCCCATGATTTATTACGGCGACGAACTGGGCATGGAAGGCGGGGCCGACCCCGATTGCCGCAAACCCATGCGCTGGGACGCGGTGGAAAACAACCAGACCCGGGCGCATTTTCAGCGGCTGTGCCGGCTGCGCCGGGAAAGCGACGCCCTGCGCCACGGCGCTTTCCGCACCCACGCGGTGCTGCCAAACGGCCTGTATGCCTACCTGCGGGCATCTCCCTGCCAGCAGCTTTTGTGCATCCTCAACACCTCCCTGGAACCCCGCTCGGCCTGGATTCCCCTGCCGGAAAATATGGCGGGCATGGCGGTGCTCCACGATTTGTTCCTGGGCGGGAACCTGCCTGTTCTGGACGGCGGCGTGCAGGTTTCTTTGGGGGTTGGCGAAGGCATGATTTTGGAGTAAACTAGCACTAAGACAATAGGAGGTGCTGGTTACCATGAAGGAACTTCACGACGCGATCCGAAATCAGGGGGTCTGCATTGGGGACGGGATCGTTAAGGTGGACGTGTTTTTGAACCACCGCATCGATACCGGGCTGCTGACCCGCATGGGACAGGCTTTTTATGAAGCGTTCCGCAAAAAGCCTGTGGATTTGATTCTGACGGTGGAAAGCAGCGGCATTGCCATCGCCATTGCCACGGCCCAAGCCTTTGGCAACCTTCCCGTGGTGTTTGCCAAAAAGGGCCAGCCCGGCAACCTGGATACCTCGGTTTACGAAAGCCAGGTGTACAGCTTTACCCATGGGGTGCAAAACACCATCCGGGTGGCCAAGGCCTATTTACCCAAAGGCGCCAAAGTGCTTATTCTGGACGATTTTCTGGCCAACGGCGAGGCCGCCCTGGGCCTTTGCGACATCGTAAAGCAGGCGGAGGGCCAGGTGCAGGGCATTGGCGTATGCATTGAAAAGGGCTTCCAGGCCGGCGGCGCCACGTTGCGCAGCGCCGGGTACAAGGTGGTATCCCTGGCCACGGTCACCGCCATCCGGGATGGCAAGCCTGTGCTTTTGGACGACTGACCGGGCTTGACAGGCCCGCTTCGCCGTGGTATGCTTTTTCACAGGGATTTTTCCATCCTTCCCAAACGAAACAGAACGGAGCTGAAAAGATGCGCAACTGACCCTGCCATACCCCAAAACCGGGGAAAGCGATCCGGGCCGAATCACGCTGTGATCAGGCCGGCATGGCTGTGGCAGGAAAGGGGCGCCCTTTGGGGCTCTGTTTTTTTGCGCGCGTTTTGCTTTCCCCTCTTTTCCAAAGGCCAGGCCCAAAGCGGCCCGGCCCGAAAGGAGTGTGCCCATGGCGCGGCTATCCATTCAAAACCTTACCTTTGGCTATGAAGGCAGTTATGACAACGTCTTTGAAAACGTCACCGTGGAGCTGGACACCCGCTGGCGGCTGGGGTTGACGGGCCGCAACGGGCGGGGCAAAACCACCCTTTTGCGGCTGCTGCTTGGCGATCTTTCCTATCAGGGGGACATTCGCGTGCCCTTAACCCCGGCCTACTTCCCCTTTCCCATTGACGACGCCTCTTTGCCCACCCTGGCCCTGATGGAACGCCTGGCCGGGGGCGCGGAGGAATGGCGGCTTCGGCTGGAAATGAACCTGCTGAAAGTGGACGAGGACGCGCTCCTCCGCCCCTACGAAACCCTTAGCAAGGGCGAGCAAACCAAGGCCCAGCTGGCGGCCCTCTTCGCCCGGGAGGATGCCTATCCCCTCATCGACGAGCCCACCAACCACCTGGACCTCCACGGCCGGGACCTGGTGGCGGAGTATTTGCGCGGCAAGGACGGCTTTTTGCTGGTCAGCCACGACCGCGCCTTCCTCAACCGCTGCGTGGACCATGTGCTGTCCATCAACCGGGGAGACATTACCGTGCGCAAAGGGGACTACGACACCTTCGAGCAGGACCTAGAACGCCAAAACCAGCACGAGCTGGACGAAAACCAGCGCCTGAAAAAGGACATCCACCGCCTGGAGGAAAGCGCCCGGCGCACCGCCGAATGGAGCCGGAGCATTGAAAAAACCAAGTATCACATCGCCAGTGACGCGGCCTATGACAAGGGCTACATCGGCGCCCGCAGCGCGGACATGATGAAGCGTTCGCTCAGCACCCTGCGGCGGCAGGAGCGGGCCATTCAGGAAAAAAGCAAGCTACTCAAAAACGTGGAAACCGTAGGCGAACTGAAGCTGTCGCCCCTGGCCCATCCCAAGCAGGTCCTGGTCACGGTGAAAAACGGCGCGGTCCGCTACGGGGACCGAACCGTTTGCGAGGGCGTCTCCTTCACCCTGCGCCAGGGGGAGCGCCTGGCCCTTGCCGGGCCCAATGGCGCAGGGAAAAGCAGCATCCTGCAAAGCGTCTGCGGCCTCAGCGCCGCCCTCTCCGGCGACGTTTCCTTTGCCTCCGGCCTTCTCATTTCCTATGTGCCCCAGTCCACCGACGGCCTTGAGGGCGGCCTTTCCGCCTTTCTTTCCCAGCACCGCCTGGACGAAACCCTCTTCAAAGCCATTCTGCGCAACATGGACTTTGGCCGGGAACAGTTCGACAAGGACCTTGACGACCTCAGCCAGGGCCAGAAAAAGAAGATTCTCCTGGCCAAAAGCCTCTGCCAGTCCGCCCACCTCTACGTGTGGGACGAACCCCTTAACTACATCGATATCTTCAGCCGCACCCAGGTGGAGCAGCTCCTTCTCCGGTTCCAACCCACCATGCTCCTGGTGGAGCACGACCGCGCCTTCCTCACGAAGGTGTGCACGGGGGTTGTGGAGTTGTAGGGGGAGGACGAATAGGATGTTTTTGGGGGAGGGGTTCTTTTTGCAAAAGAACCCCTCCC
>JAVBTE010000040.1:0-4669 GCA_031556335.1 Eubacteriales bacterium
TCGCATACTGCCTGAATTCGGGTGGTTCGCGGGTGATGCGCGCCACACCGCAGGTGTCACCCCGTGGGCTTTGCGGAAGGCGCGGTAAAAGGTGGAGAGCGAGGCAAACCCCGCGCTCTTCGCAATCTGTTCGTTGCTCATCTCCGTATGGCGGAGGTATTCCTCCGTTTTGGCCACGCGCATGCTTTCCAGGGAATCGCCAAAGCTCCGCCCGCTCCAATCCTTCACCAGGCGGTAGACATATTTTTCAGAGCAGCCCAGTTCCGAAGCGACACGCGCGGCGTTCAGGCCAGGGTCCGCGATCAGGCGCGCCATTTCAGAGAGAATTTTTTCATACAGCGATTCATTCCCGCGCTGCTTTTTCGTTTCAATCTGCGCCATCAGCGCCAGAGCCATTTCCAGCAGTATCTCCAGCGCTGCCGGGTAAGGCTCATCCATTTTCAATTGGGGCAGCGTCAGGTGGTCTTTCATTTTGCCGCCGTCCACATAGCCCACCCGCACGCCGCCGTTGTTGGTTTCGTACATCACCAGCATCCAGCCGTTTTCAAAGCCCGCAGCGTACACCGCCCCGTTGGTGGACACCAGTGCCTTTCCCTTCGCCCCCCGGTAGGAGGCCGCGTCCGGCGCGGAATACACGCTCAGCTTTTGGTTGGGCTTCATCGTCACATACATAAACCCGGAAAGCACGTCAAAGCTGTCTTCCATATCATCCAGATAATTTTTGCCGCCGGAATTTTTGGTTTTCAGGGCCCGCATTTCGTGGATCACCTCTTTCACCAGGTGCTCGTTGTTCCACTCCGTGCGGCTGAGCTTGGAATAGCAGGCCCGCTGGTTGTCCGGGTCGGCGTTGGGCGTATACCAGGGCATGCGGGAAAAATAGTTGTCATACTTTTCGCCCGGAATAAAATTGTAGCCATGTCGCGCAAAAATTTCGTTCAGAATAAAGCCCAGCGATTCATAGTTCCACTCCCACAGCTCCGCCTTGGTCAGGCTGCGGGTGTTGCTGTCGGGAATGATGTACTGCCGGGCCGCCAGGGCCCCGGCGGGCAGCAACAGCGCCGCCGCCAGCAGCGCGCAAATCAGCCGTTTTTTCATGGACATCCGTTCCTTTCTCCTCCCGGTCTTTTTTCGCCGGCGGGTCCGGAGTTCCTTGAAGGCGGATTGTTTACACCCACCCCATTGACATTTGCCGGGTTTTGAATAGACTTATAACGAATCAATGGGAGGTGACGACCATGGACAGAGATTTAACCACCGGCAGCCCGCTGAAAAAGATTCTGGCCTTTTGCCTGCCTCTTTTGATCGGCAACCTGTTTCAGCAGTGCTATGCCATTGTGGACAGCATCATCGTGGGCCATTTCCTGGGGGTGGAAGCCTTTGCGGCCATCGGTTCCACCAGCTCCCTGAACCTTTTGGTCATCAGCTTTGCGGTGGGCCTTTGTTCCGGCCTGTGCATCCCCATCGCGCAAAACTACGGCGCAGGCAATATCAAGGGCCTGCGCAAGGCCGAGGCCAACGCCCTGTACATCGCCGGCGTGGCGACGCTGCTCATCAGCGTGGCAATGACGCTTTTGTCCCGCCCGTTTTTGGTTCTGCTGAAAACCCCTTCCAACCTTCTGGACGACGCCGTCGCCTATATCGGCATCATTTTTGCCGGTTCCGGCGGTTTGATTCTCTATAATATGGTGATCGGCTTCCTAAGAGCCCTGGGAGACGGAAAAACCCCGCTGTTTTTTTTGATTCTTGCTTCGGTCCTGAATATCCTGCTGGACCTTTTATTCATTTTGGTGTTTCGCATGGGCGTGGCGGGGGCCGGCCTGGCCACAGTGGTAGCCCAGTTCCTGTCCTCCTTGCTTTGCATCCGCATGATTCGCAAAAACTTCCCCGTGCTTCACTTTAGCCGGGAGGACGCAAAGCCCAGCCTTCCCGTGCTCAAAAAACTCGCCTCCGTCTCTTTGCCCATTGGCTTGCAGTTTTCCATCACCGCCGTGGGTTCCATTATGGTGCAAACCGCAGTGAACGGCCTTGGCTCTGCGGCGGTGGCCGCCATGGCCGTGGGCGGCAAGGTGAACACCCTGCTGTTTGCCCCCATGGACGCGGTGGGCGTGGCCCTGGTCATCTTCATCAGCCAGAACTTTGGGGCCTGCCGCATGGACCGGGTGCGCCTGGGCGTGAACCAGGTTTTGCTCACGTCCCTGGCCTACGGCCTGGTTTGCACCGCCGCCACCTTCTTTTTGGGCGGGCCCCTGGGGCAGATCTACCTGACCAACACCGACGCGGAAACCCAGGGCATGATCGTGCAGTTTTTGAAGCTCAACGGCCTGTTTTTCGTTCCCCTCATTTTTATCTACATTTACCGCAACACTTTGCAGGGCATTGGCTATTCCAACGCGGCCATGGGCAGCGGCCTGGCCGAGATGCTGGCCCGCATCGCCGTGGCCCTGTTCCTGATTCCCGCCGCCGGGTTCCTGGGGGCCAGCCTGGCCAGCCCCGCCGCCTGGTTCTGCGCCAGCATGTTTTTGATTCCCATGTTTTTGTACGCAGCCAAAAAGCAGGAGCGGAAAATGGCGGCCGCCGCCGTCTGCCAGGCCCCGCCAAAAGCCGGGACAGCCCCCGTGGAAACCCTGGCCGACCCCCTGCTGGTGCCCATGGTGCAACAGGAAGGCAAGCAGGATTTGGGGGAGGAATAGGAGCGCGTTTCTGGGAAAGGGAATGGATTTCGCCTTGCAGGCGCCGCTCAAAAAGTGTCCCCTCCGCCCTTTGCCCTTCCCAATCTTAGTCATAGCATGTGGACAGCCCGCATACGCTACCTACAAAGGTGCATGAGGGAGGAAATCCACATGATGGACAACATGGAACCAAGACCCTATGAACATAAACCCGCGCCCGCCATGAAGGTGCTCCGGGAGGAGCTGCCCATGGAACGTTTTGTGGGCGCGGCCGGCACGCAGGCCGTGGTGGAAGGCGAAGTGGCGCTGCCCGGCGGCCTGCGGGAGGAGACCCGGGTGCTTTCGGCGGAAGCCATGTGCGTGCCGGAAAAAACCGAGGTCTTTACCGACCGCGCGGACGTGGACGGCAAGGTGATTTTCCACGTTCTCTACACCCAGGGGGACCCCACCCACATCCAGGCGCTGGAAGCCAGCGCGGAGTTTTCCCAAAGCATTGAGCTGCCCGGCGCCGGGCCCTCCATGAGCGGCCAGGCCACCGCCGTGGTGGAGCACGTGGAGGCCAACGCCCAGGGCGGGCGGCTGCATTTGCGCGCCATTCTGCGCGCCAACGCCAGGGTGCTGTCCAGCGAGCCTTTAAGCGTGGTCAGCGGCATTCAGGACGCCGAGGGGCTGATGGCCCGCACGGCGCTTTTGCAGGGCTGCCTCACGGTGGCCACCGGCGGCCAGGACGTGCTGGTTCGGGACGAGTGCGAGCTGGCCTCGGTGCTTCAGGTGCAGGATACCCTCTACGCCACCGCGCTGGCCACGGTCAACGATGTGATGGGCGGCGAGGAGCGGGCCACCATCAGCGGCAACATTCTGCTGGAGGTGGTGCACCGCAGCGGCATGCCATCCCGGCCCATTGTGGTGACCCGGCACACCATCCCCTTTGAGGAAACCCTGCCCCTGATGGGCGAAAGCGGAGACAACCTCTGCTGCGACGCCATCGTGAAGGACGTGGCCGTGCTCTCCCAGGACGGCCAGGAGGAAGGGGAGCGCACCCTTCGGGCCGAGGTGCTGCTGGGCCTTGCCGCCCGGGCCACCCGCCGCCGGGACGTGACCTTGCTTTTGGACGCCTACACCACCCAGGGCGATTCCCTCACCCCCGTCACCCAGGAGGTGCACAGGGCCCTTGGGTACCAGCAGACCCACACCGCGGAAAGCGGAAAGCTGACCATGCTGCTGGAAGGGGACCAACCCCCCGCCCGCACGCCCATCAAAGCCTTCCTGCGCCCCATTGTGACGGACATTTCCCAGCAGGGCGGCAAGCTCTTTTTGGAGGGCATGATGGAGGCCACGCTTTTATACATGACCGACGACAGCGACGTGCCCGTCAGCTATTCCGCAGAGGAGCCCTTCCGCACCGTGTTCACCTGTGAGGTGAGCGATCCCCAGGCCATTACCCTGGCCCCCACCAATATCGACGTGAACTCCATCACTAGCGACCGGGTGGAGATCAAGTACATCCTGCACCTGTTCTGCCAGGACGTGCAACTGGGCACCGAGGACCTGGTCAGCGACGTGCAGCACCAGGCCCTCGAGGCGGTCAGCCCGGGCATCGTGCTCTACTTTGCCCAGCCCGAAGAAACCCTGTGGGACATTGCCAAACGCTACCGCGTCAGCCGGGAGAGCCTGCGCCGCATGAACCCGGAGCTGGAAGGCGAAGGCCCCTTTGACAACGGCCAAAGCGTCATTTTGTGGCAGCGGGGGTAGGGACGAGGATGGGGGGGATGGGGGACGTTCGCAGGGGTTTCACCCCTGCACCCCATCAGGGCTTCGCCCTGAACCCTTCATTCACCGCGTTTCACGCGGTGAAAAGAAAAATAAAGGCGCTTCGGAAGGACCGGAGCGCCTTTGCTATTAATTTTTCTTTTGCCCGCGCGCAGCGCGGGCCATGAGGGGGTTTGGGGCCTGGGCCCCAAGCGGGGTCCAGGGGCGGCAGCCCCTGGCGTCTCCCCCCC
>JAVBTE010000007.1:0-28516 GCA_031556335.1 Eubacteriales bacterium
TCATCCTCTACCTCCCCACTAGCGAATCCCCCCTCCCTGCCATCCGCCCACGCTTTGGAAGCAATCCATTCCGCCATGCTTGGAGATGGCCTTGGCGATACCAATGGATTGAGTTGGGCGGTCAACGCCGGCACGGTCATCGGGAAGCGGGCGGCGCAGGTCTGCCAGGCGGATCGGGTCATTTTGCGGGAACTGGCCACGCAGGTTGCCGCGGCCGCCGCCATGCCCGGGCAGCGCGAGAAACTCGCCCTTTGGCAGCGGCATAACGCGCTGGAAGAAACGCGACCGCTGATTTTTTGTGACCCGGAAAACGCATGGTATGAGATCTTCCCAGCCCATACGCTTGAGTGCCATGGGCCCCTTGCCCGGATTTGGGAATTCAAGCTGAAAAAAGAACTCTACTGGGCCCACGTCCTGGGGGATGACCGGCCCATTCTTCCCCGGTTTGCCGTCCAAACGGTTTATGGCCTCAGCCCTCGGGGTTTGGAGGCGGATCTGCGCGGCAACCAGCCGGGAAGGGCCTACAATTGGGACGCCCCGCTGACCGACCCAGGCCTGCTTCATGCATTGCGCCCGGAACGCATCCTCATCGACCGGGAAAAAACAGACGCGCTGCTTGGCCTTGCCAGGGAAATCTTTGGCGGGCTGCTGGAGATCTGCGAAGAAGGCGTGTTTTGGTGGTCCTTCGGCTTGACCGGCAGCGCGATTTTGCTTCGAGGGTTTGAGCAGATCATGCTGGATATGTATGACGACCCGGAATTTTTGCACCGGCTGATGGCCTTCCTGCGGGATGAAGCGCTGAACAAACTGGACTTTCTTGAAAAAGAAGGGCATTTGACCGCCAACCAGGGTGTGGATTTCATCGGCACCGGCGGCTACGGCTATACCACCCAACTGCCGCAAACCGGTTCCGGCCTCAGGCTTATGGATCTTTGGGGCTTTAGCGAAAGCCAGGAAACGGTCAGCATATCGCCCAAGGCCTTTGAAGAATTCGTGTTTCCCTATCAGCGCGATATCCTCAACCGTTTCGGGCTGAACATTTATGGCTGTTGCGAGCCGGTGGAACAGCGGTGGCACGTGATTCAAACCATCGAACGGCTCCGGCGGGTCACGGTTGCGCCTTGGTCCAACCCGCGCCTTGCGGCGGAGCAGCTGGGCAGGGGCTATGTGTATGTCCGAAAAATCAACCCCGCGTATATGGCGCTTCCCCAGTTGCAGGAAGAGCCTGCCCGCAAGCAGCTCCGTGAAACCTTCGAGGCGACCAAGGCCCATGGCTGCCCCACCGAGGTTCTCCTGCGCGACGTGGTGACCCTGGGCGGAAACCCGGCCAATGCGTCTCAATGGGTCCAACTGGCCAAAGAGGAGGTCCAAAGGGCCTACGGCTGACCCCTTCCCATGGCAAAAGCCCTTGCAAATCGACTGACTTGCAAGGGCTTTTCGTTGTTCATTCGCTTGGTCTTAAAAATTCTCCACCAAGTCGATGTCCTTGTAGCGGCGCATGCCCGTGCCGGCGGGAATCAGCTTGCCGATGATCACGTTCTCCTTCAAACCAACCAGCGGGTCTACCTTGCCCTTGATGGCGGCGTCGGTCAAAACCCTGGTGGTTTCCTGGAAGGAAGCGGCGGACAGGAAGCTTTCCGTGGCCAGCGAGGCCTTGGTAATGCCCAGCAGAATGCGCTTGGCAACGGCAGGACGGCCGCCCTGCTCAATGGTCTGGCGGTTGGCTTCCTCAAAGCGGAAGATGTCCACCAGCGAGCCGGGAAGCAGCGTGGTATCGCCGCTGTCCTCCACCCGCACCTTGCGCAGCATCTGGCGCACGATGACTTCAATGTGCTTGTCGCTGATGTTAACGCCCTGCTGGCGATACACGCTGAGCACTTCCCGCAACAGGTAGTCCTGCACGGCCTTCACGCCCAGAATGCGCAGCAGATCGTGGGGGTTGATGGAGCCTTCAATCAGCTCCGCGCCCGCCTCCACCATCTGGCCGTCCTGCACCTTCAGGCGGCTGCCATAGTTGATTTGGTAGGTCTTTTGCTCGTGGGCGTCCTCGGTGGAGGTCACGGTCAGCTCGCGCTTTTTCTTGTTCTCGCTGATGCCCACCTGGCCGCTGATTTCACTGAGAATGGCGTCGCGCTTAGGCTTGCGGGCCTCAAACAGCTCTTCCACCCGGGGAAGACCCTGGGTGATGTCCTCGCCAGAGGCGATACCGCCCGTGTGGAAGGTACGCATGGTCAGCTGGGTACCCGGCTCGCCAATGGCCTGGGCGGCGATGATGCCCACGGCCTCGCCCACGTCCACCGCGCCGCCGGTGGCCAGGTTGGAACCGTAGCAACGGGCGCAAACGCCGGTTTCGTTGCGGCAGGTCAACACGCTGCGCACCTGGGTCTTTTTGATGCCCGATTCCATGATCTCATGGGCTTTCTCGTGGGTGATGGTCTCGTTCAGCGCCACGATGATTTCGCCGGTCTGGGGATGGAGGATGTCCTCGGCGGCCACGCGGCCCACCAGGCGGTCCTCCAGGCTTTCAATTACCTGGTTGCCGATGGCGATCTCCTGCACGGTAATGCCCCGCACCTTTTCGCCCCTGGCGGCAAAGCAGTCCAGCTCCCGCACGATCACTTCCTGGGATACGTCCACCAGGCGGCGGGTCAGGTAGCCGGAGTCGGCGGTACGCAGCGCGGTATCGGCCAGCGACTTGCGGCTGCCGTGGGAGGAAAGGAAGAACTCCAGCACGGTCAAGCCTTCGCGGAAGTTGGCGCGAATGGGCAGCTCAATGGTTCTGCCGGAAGGCGAGGCCATCAGGCCGCGCATACCGGCCAGCTGCGCCACCTGGGACGCGCTGCCCCGGGCGCCGGAATCGGTCATCATGCGGATGGGGTTGAATTTGTCCAGCCCCGGCAGAATCTTGTTCCGAAGGGCGGCGGTGGTGTTGTTCCACACGTCGACCACCTTGGTATAGCGCTCGTCCTCGGACAGCATGCCCATGCGGACCATGTTGTTGATCTCGCTGACGGTATCGTCGGCTTCCTTCAGCATTTCCTTCTTTTCCGGCGGCACAATGATGTCGCTGACGGACACCGTCACCGCGCCCCGGGTGGAATACTTGAAGCCAAGGGCCTTCACCGCGTCCAGCACCTGGGCGGTTTTGTGGATGCCGTGCTTTTGGTACACCTCGTCCACGATCTTGCCCAGTTCCTTCTTGCCCACCAGGGTGTCGATCTCCAGGGGGAACATCTCGTCCAGGCAGGTGCGGGGCTTGCGGCCAATATCCTGGGGAATCACGTCGTTAAACAGCAGCAGGCCCAGGGTGCAGCCGATGATCTTGCGGCCTTTCTCGCCTTCAAACTCGCGCTCCACCCGCACGCGGATGGGGGCTTGCAGGCTGATTTGGCCAGTCTGGTAGGCCATCAGGGCCTCGCTCTGGCTGGTAAACACCCGGCCGGCGCCCAGCCCGTCGGGGCGGTCAATGGTCAGGTAGTAGCAGCCGATGACCATGTCCTGCGAAGGCGACATGACGGGCTTGCCGTCCTGCGGCTTCAAAATGTTGTTGTGGGCCAGCATCAGGAAGCGGGCTTCCGCCTGGGCTTCCATGGACAGGGGCACGTGCACGGCCATCTGGTCGCCGTCAAAGTCGGCGTTGTAAGCGGTACAAACCAGGGGGTGCAGCTTTAAGGCCTTGCCCTCCACCAACACGGGTTCAAATGCCTGAATGCCCAAACGGTGCAGCGTAGGCGCACGGTTTAAGAGCACCGGGTGCTCCTTGATGACGCTTTCCAGAATGTCCCAAACCTCGGCCTTGCCCCGCTCCACCATGCGCTTGGCGTTCTTGCCGTGGTGGGCGTATTTCAGCGTCACCAGCCGCTCGATCACAAAGGGCTTGAACAGTTCCAGGGCCATTTCCTTGGGCAGGCCGCACTGGTACAGCCTTAGCTCCGGACCCACCACGATGACGGAACGGCCGGAATAGTCCACGCGCTTGCCCAGCAGGTTCTGGCGGAACCGGCCCTGCTTGCCGCGCAGAAGGTCGGACAGGGACTTCAGGGCCCGGTTGCCGGGGCCCGTCACGGCGCGGCCGCGGCGGCCGTTGTCAATGAGGGCGTCCACGGCTTCTTGCAACATGCGCTTTTCATTGCGCACGATGATGTCCGGCGCGCCCAGCTCCAAAAGCCTTTTCAGGCGGTTGTTGCGGTTGATCACCCGGCGGTACAGGTCGTTCAGGTCGCTGGTGGCGAAACGGCCGCCGTCCAGCTGCACCATGGGGCGCAGGTCCGGCGGAATCACGGGCACCACGTCCAGAACCATCCACTCGGGGCGGTTTTTGGACAGGCGGAAGGCTTCCACAACCTCGAGGCGCTTCACGGCCCGGGCGCGCTTTTGGCCTTCGCTTTCGCGATCCCGCTCCTTTTCCACCAGGTCGGCGATTTCCTTTTTCAGCTTGGCGCTGATTTCGTCCAGGTTCAGTTCCAGCAGCATTTCCTTCACGGCCTCGGCGCCCATGCCCGCCCGGAAGCTGCCCTTGCCAAACTGGGCTTCCAGCTCGCGGTACTTGGCGTCGGTGATCAGCTCATACTTTTTCGGGCCGGTCTTTTGCTGGTCGCCGGGGTCCAGCACGATGAAATTGGCAAAGTACAGCACCTTTTCCAGGGCCCGGGGGCTGATGTCCAAAAGCATGCCCATGCGGCTGGGAATGCCCTTGAAATACCAAATGTGGCTCACCGGGGCGGCCAGCTGAATGTGCCCCATGCGTTCCCGACGCACCTTGGCCCGGGTCACCTGCACGCCGCACTTGTCGCAAACCTTGTTCTTGTCTTTGAATTTGATGCGCTTATACTTGCCGCAATTGCATTCCCAGTCTTTCTGGGGTCCAAAAATGCGCTCGCAGAAAAGGCCGTCGCGCTCCGGCTTTAGGGTGCGGTAGTTAATCGTCTCCGGTTTGGAAACCTCGCCAAAGCTCCATTTCAGGATCTGCTCCGGCGAAGCCATGCCAATCTGGATGGAGTCGAGGTTGGTGAGTTCAAACAAAATACGGCACTCCCTTCAATATGTCGGGTGCTGGGCGGGCCTTGCCCGCCCTCCTGATCGCCCGCGCCATGGCCTCGCCGTGGCACGGGTACACGCTTCATTCCGCATTTCGGCTTTGCCGCTTGACGGGATGGAGGTACGCCTGGGGGTTATTCCTCTTCGCCATCGGAATCATCCATCCCGATTCCGCCCAAGTCCTCGCCCAGGTCCATGTCAAATTCATCCAGATCATCATCCAGATTGAAGTCCATGTCCACGTCCTCGTCCAGGCTGCCCTCCTCGGTCTCATCCGGCGGCAGCTCCAGCTCCTCTTCCTCATCAAAGCGGGAAACGGCGATCTCGGTGGGCTCCACGTCGTCGTCGTCCAGCTCGCGGATGACGATCTCCTCCTTGGCCTCGTTCAACACCCTGATGTCCAAGGCCAGGGACTGCAGCTCCTTGATGAGCACCTTGAAGCTTTCAGGCACGCCCGGAGAGGGGATGTTGGTGCCCTTCACGATGGCCTCGTAGGTCTTGACGCGGCCCACGATATCGTCGGACTTCACGGTCAGGATCTCCTGAAGGGTGTTGGCCGCGCCGTAGGCCTCCAGGGCCCACACTTCCATTTCGCCGAAGCGCTGGCCGCCGAACTGGGCCTTGCCGCCCAAGGGCTGCTGGGTCACCAGGGAGTAGGGGCCCACGGACCGGGCGTGCATCTTGTCGTCCACCAGATGGTGAAGCTTGAGGAAGTACATATAGCCCACTGTAACGGTGTTTTCAAAGGGTTCGCCGGTGCGGCCGTCAAACAGCTGGGTCTTGCCGTCGCCGCTGAGGCCCGCCATTGTCAGGCAGTCCTCAATGTCCTGCTCGTTGGCGCCGTCAAACACCGGGGTGGCCACATGCCAACCCAGGGCCTTGGCCGCCATGCCCAGATGAACTTCCAGCACCTGGCCGATGTTCATACGGGAAGGCACGCCCAGGGGGTTCAGCACAATTTGCAGCGGGGTGCCGTCCGGCATAAAGGGCATATCCTCTTCCCGCAAAATGCGGCTGATAACGCCCTTGCTGCCGTGGCGACCCGCCATCTTGTCGCCCACGCTGATTTTCCGCTTTTGGGCGATGTATACGCGCACCATCTCGTTCACGCCGGGGGACAGCTCGTCTTTGTTCTCCCGGGTGAAAATTTTCACGTCCACCACAATGCCGCCCTCGCCGTGAGGCACCCGCAGGGAGGTATCGCGCACTTCCCGGGCCTTCTCGCCGAAGATGGCGCGAAGCAGGCGTTCTTCCGCGGTCAGGTCGGTTTCGCCCTTGGGGGTCACCTTGCCCACCAGGATGTCGCCGCTGCGCACTTCCGCGCCGATGCGAATGATGCCGCTCTCGTCCAGGTCTTTCACCGCGTCGTCGCCGATGTTGGGAATATCCCGGGTGATCTCCTCCGGCCCCAGCTTGGTTTCCCGGGCTTCGGACTCGAACTCCTCAATGTGAATGGAGGTGTAAACGTCCTCTTTCACCAGCTTTTCGCTGATCAAAATGGCGTCCTCGTAGTTGTAGCCTTCCCAGGTCATAAACCCGATCAGCACGTTGCGGCCCAGGCCGATCTCGCCCTGCTCCGTGGAGGGACCGTCGGCCAGCAGGTCACCCTTTTCCACCTTGTCGCCCTTCCGTACCCGGGGCCGCTGGTTGATGCAGGTGCCCTGGTTGGAGCGGGCAAACTTCGAAAGGCGGTAGCGGTGGCGCTCCTTGCGGGCGTCCATCACGACGATCTCGTCGCCGGACACCTTTTCCACCACGCCTTCCTCTTTGGAAAGCAGCACCACGCCGCTGTCCTGGGCGGCCTTGTACTCCATGCCCGTGCCGATGATGGGTGCTTCGGGCACCAAAAGCGGCACCGCCTGGCGCTGCATGTTGGAGCCCATCAGGGCCCGGTTGGCGTCGTCGTTTTCCAGGAAGGGGATCATGGCCGTGGCCACGGACACCACCTGCCGGGGGCTGACGTCGATGTAGTCCACGCCGCTGACCGGCACCTCGATGATCTCGGCCTTGTCGCGGACGGTGACATACTCCCGCTGGAAGCTTCCATCGTCGCCCAGGGGCTCGTTGGCCTGGGCCACCTTATAGAAGTCCTCCTCGTCGGCGGTCATGTAGATGATCTCGCCGGTGACCTTGAAGGTTTTCTTGTCCACCTTGCGGTAGGGGGCTTCGATAAAGCCGTACTCGTTGATGCGGGCATAGGTGGCCAAGGAGCCGATCAGGCCGATGTTGGGGCCTTCAGGGGTCTCGATGGGGCAAATGCGGGCATAGTGGCTGTAATGCACGTCCCGAACCTCGAAGGAGGCGCGGTCGCGGTTCAGGCCGCCAGGGCCCAGGGCCGACAGGCGGCGCTTGTGGGTCAATTCCGCCAGGGGGTTGGGCTGGTCCATGAACTGAGAAAGCTGGGAGGAACCGAAGAACTCCTTGATAGCGGCGCTCACGGGGCGGATGTTGATCAGCTCGCCGGGGCGCACGTCGTTGGCGTCCTGGATGGCCATGCGCTCGCGCACCACGCGCTCCAAACGGCTCAGGCCGATGCGGATCTGGTTTTGCAAAAGCTCGCCCACGCTGCGAAGGCGGCGGTTGCCCAGATGGTCGATATCGTCGGTGAAGCCCACGCCGAAGGGCAGGCCCAGCAAATAGCTGACGGAGGCCACGATGTCGTCGGTGAGGATGTGCTTGGGCACCAGGCTTTGCACATTCTCGGCCACGGCCTGTTTCAGCTGCGCCTCGTTTTCGCAGGCGCTGAGGATGGTTTTCAGCGTGGGAAAATGGACCATTTCCAAAATGCCCACTTCCCGGGGATCAAAGGGCAGGTAGCCGGCGGCGTCCACAAAGTTGTTGCCCACCACCTTGTGGCTGTGGCCGTCCACGTTGATCCGCACGGCGTTGACGCCGGCGTTTTGAATGGCCCGGGCCACGCTCTTTTCGATGTAGTCTCCCTTTTTCACCATCAATTCGCCGGTTTCCGGGTTTGCCACGTCCTCCGCGGCAATCTGGTCCTGAATGCGAATGGCCAGGGAAAGCTTTTTGTTGAACTTGTAACGGCCCACCCGCATGAGGTCATAGCGTTTGGGGTCAAAGAACAGGGAGTTCAAAAGGTTCTGCGCACTATCCCGGGTGGGGGGCTCGCCGGGTTTTTGGCGCTTGTAAATCTCGATGAGGCCGTCCTCTTGGTTTTTGGCGTTGTCGCCGCGCTGGATGGTGGCCATCAGCCGCTCGTCCTCGCCCAAAAGGTCGATGATCTCGCCGTCGGTGCCGTAGCCCAGCGCGCGCAAAATCACGGTGATGGGCAACTTGCGGGCCCGGTCGATACGCACCCAAAGCACATCGTTGGAGTCGGTTTCATATTCCAGCCATGCGCCCCGGTTGGGGATCACGGTGGTGGAAAACAAATATTTGCCCGCCTTGTCGATCTGCTGGCCGTAATACACGCCGGGAGAGCGAACCAGCTGGCTGACGATGACGCGCTCCGCGCCGTTGATGATAAAGGTTCCATGTTCGGTCATGAGGGGGAAGTCGCCCATGAAGACATCGGATTCCTTGATCTCGCCGGTTTCGCGGTTTTTCAGCCTCGCAAAAACCTTCAGCGGCGCAGCGTAGGTCATGTCGCGTTCCTTGCAGCGCTCCACGCTGTTCTTGGGCTCGTCCAGGGAATAATCCACAAATTCGAGCACCAGGTTGTCCGTGTAGTCTGTGATTGGTGAAACGTCGGCGAGCACCTCGCGGAGGTCTTCTTCCAGAAAACGCTTGTAGGAGTTCTTCTGCACCTCGATGAGATCGGGCATGTCCAGAACCTCATCGATGCGTGAGAAGCTCATGCGCTTTCTCAGCTTCCCCATTTGAACCTCATGCACCATAAATGCCATCACCCCTTATGTTCTCGCAGCGACCGTCCGGCGCGATTGTGGAACCCTTGCAAACCAACAATATTTTTCCTGTTGATTTTTTCCCGCTCCCCATGTACAATACCTATCAAATGAGCGGATCACAATCCACACAGTAACGATACTGATGCAATTTTATATTCTAGCACCATAAGGAACAAGTGTCAAGCTTTATGGTGTAAAAACCTTGACATTTTCAAACTTTCCGCAGACAATGGAAGGCGAAAAATGACTGGACAGGGAGATGCCCATGACGAAATTCGGCCAGGTCACCGCATATAATGAACAAACCGGCGAGGCCGCCGTCCGCTATGCCCGCCCCGAGGCCTGCGAAGCCTGCGGCGCCTGCGGCAAAAGCGCCGCCCAGGAAGAAATCGTTTTACGGGCCGACTGCCAGGTGGGCGACTGGGTACAGATCGAATTCCCGGAAGGGCGCTTTATCAAGGCCGTGGCCCTCACCTACGGGCTGCCCCTTTTCGGCCTAATGGGCGGCCTTGTGCTGGGATATTCCCTGGGTGGCAAAGGCGACCTGCCCACGCTTGCGGGCGGGGCTATCGGGCTATGCCTGGCGCTGGGGCTGCTCCGGCTCAGCGACCGGCGGGTGGCCGGCCGCCCGGATTGGACCCCCAAGGTTGTGCGCGTTTATGCCGAAAACCCCACCAAAGAGACCATTGGCTGCGAGGCCACGCGGCCCTGAGGAAACAAGGCGGCGTCATGGTATCAGAACGCCCAAAAAAGCCGCTCAATCTCTGTGGGGAAATGAACGGGATTTCTCTGTTCATTTTCAGATTTTTGTGGTATACTATGAGGGATATATGGGATCGTGACCGATGCCGTGCAAAAAAGTGCATTCCAAGCCAAAGGAATCGCTACAATGCTTGAATGGCAAGCGCCTTCATTGCACGCTTTTTGTGAGGAACCATCCCGGCCGGTGTTTCCGGCCGGCAACCGGGTAAAAATGGCGCGACGCGTTTTGAACCCCTTTCCGTTGGCCCCTGCCCACGGATCATCCCATGCAGCGATTTTGAAGATGGGAGGGACGATCCCGGTCCCATCGAAAGGAGAGCCCTAATGACAGAGACCGAGCCAAAACTTCGCATCATCCCCTTGGGCGGGGTAGATGAGTTTGGCAAAAACATCACCGTAATCGAATATGGGGACGACATCCTCGTGGTGGATTGCGGCTCCATCTTTCCCAAGGAAGACATGCTGGGGGTGGACCTTGTCATCCCCGACGTGACCTATTTGATCAAAAACAAATCAAAAATCCGTGGCATGCTCCTGACCCATGGCCATGAAGACCATATCGGGGCCACCCCTTATGTGCTCCGTCAGGTGCCCATGCCCCTGTACGCCACAAAGCTGACGCTGGCCCTGGTGGATTTGAAGCTGAAAGAACACCGGGTGGGCGGCATTCCCCTCAACGTGGTAAAGCCTGGCGACACCGTGAAGCTGGGCTGTTTCTCCATCCAGTTTATCCATGTGAACCACTCCATCGCGGGGGCGGTGGCCCTGGCCATCACCAGCCCGGCGGGCACCATCATCATGAGCGGCGACTTTAAGGTGGACTTTACCCCCATCGACGGCGAAGTCACCGACCTGGCCGCCTTTGCCACCTACGGCAAGCAGGGCGTGCTGGCGTTCCTGTGCGAATCCACCAATGTGGAGCGCAAAGGCCACACCATCAGCGAAACCAAAATCGGCCAGACCTTTATCGATATGTTCCAGCAGGCCAAGGGCCGGGTCATTGTGGCCATGTTCGCCAGCAACGTGCACCGCATTCAAATGGTGGTGGACTCCGGCCTCATGTTTGGCCGCAAGGTGTGCTTTGTGGGCCGCAGCATGGTGAACGTGACCCGGGTGGCCATGTCCATCGGGGAGTTGACCATTCCCGAGGATTCCATCATCGATATCGACGACATCGACAACTACCCGGACGAGGCCGTGCTGGTTTTGACCACCGGCAGCCAGGGCGAGGCCATGGCGGGCTTGACCCGCATGGCGTATTGCGAGCACCGCAAGCTGCAAATTCGCCCCTCGGACATGGTCATCATCTCCGCCTCCCCCATTCCCGGCAACGAAAAGCCCATCGCCAGGGTCATCAACCAGCTGTACCGCTGCGGGGCCAACGTGGTGTATGGCCAACTGGGCGAAGTGCACGTTTCCGGCCACGCCTGCCAGGAGGAAATCAAGCTTTTGCATGTGCTGTGCAAGGCCCAGTATTTCATTCCCATCCACGGCGAGTATTCCAAGCTTTGGCAGCACGCCGAGCTGGCCGAAACCCTGGGCGTGCCCAGCCAAAACATCGTGATCCCGGAAATCGGGCAGGTCATTGAAATGAGCAAAGACAGCCTGGCCATTACCGGCGTGGTGCCCACCGGCGGCGTGCTGGTGGACGGCCTGGGCATTGGCGACGTTGGCAACGTGGTGCTTCGCGACCGCAAGCATCTCAGCCAGGACGGCCTGATCATTGTGGTGATGGCCATCGACCGGGACAACGGCACGCTGGTGTCCGGCCCGGACATCATCAGCCGGGGCTTTGTCTACGTGCGGGAGAATGAGGACATCATCGAAAACAGCCGCGATTTGGCCCGCAGCATCATCATGAGCTATGGCCGCATCGACGGCAGCGAATGGCAGAACATGAAAAACCGCATCAAAGATGAGCTGCACCGCTACATCAACGACAAAATCAAGCGCAATCCCATGATTTTGCCCATCATTTTGGAGATTTAACGTTTCGACTTTTCGACAGCATATGCCCGGCCAAAGGCCGGGCTTTTTTGTTCGGATGCGGCATAATTCGCGCCTTGAAGTCCGGGGACTGGAACTCAGCCCGCCCGGTCCGCGTATCGGTTGTTCTCTTCCACAATGCGCCGGAGCAACGGTTCTGTTCTCCTCTTTTGACGGACGATTGAGAGGGAAGAAAGCGGATTCCCGGCGTCAAAGCAGGCATAGATCTGCTCCAACTGCCTTTGGGACAGACAGATCACCCACTCCGGCGCTTTCCCATAAAATGGTTGGGTCACGATTTTTCTCCGTTTCATCATGTACGAATACTCCTATCAAGCTGTTCATTTTTTGCTTCTGCGGATTCTTTCGTGTCTGAGAGGATACTATGATTATACGCTAGGTATGTGCAAACAAAAAAGGGGATAAATTTGTCTGTTTTGCACGAATTTTGTCAAAAAGGACGCCAAATTGAAAAATTCGGACGATAATTGCTCGTTTTGCTTCTTATGGTCAATATAATTTCGTGAAAAAACTAACAATTCCTACTTTTGGGCTAGTTTTTTTGAAAGAGAAGGCAGAAACGATTTCGACCAAATTCGACAGAAAAGCTGCCTGGCGTTTGGCCAGGCAGCTTTTCGGGTGTCAACCCCACCGCTTATTGTTTTACATTGTCCAAAACCGCCAGGGTAATGGTCAGGTCCATGTACTGTCCTTCCGGAAGATCGCCTGGGTTTTGACCCTGGAAATTTTCCAGGCCTTCCACCCGGTAAATTTTCACGGAGGCGCTGTCGCCCGCTTTCTTGGCCTGCAGCAGGTCTACCATCTGCTTGGTGTTGCTGATGACGTTGCCGTCCACCTCCACCACGATGTCGCCCACTTTCAGGCCCGCCTTTTCCGCAGGAGAGCCGGCTTCCACTTCTTGCACATACGCGCCCTTGGGCAGCGCGCCCGAGGAAACATAGTAGTTGGATTCGTTCATGTTGGTTACGCTGACGCCGATGCGCGGCCTGTTTCCCGCCGTAATGTCCGCGTTATTTTGGCTGTCCCCGGCCGCCACATTGCCCACGGTTTTGCCGCTGAGCACTTCCTGAATCAGGGGCTTGGCCGCGTTAATGGGAATCGCCATGCCGATGCCTTCCACGCTGGCGTTGGAGTAGTACGACCCGGTGAACTTCAGGCTGGGAATGCCCACCAGTTCGCCCGCCACGTTGAACATGCCGCCGCCGCTGTTGCCCGCGTTAATGGCCGCGTCGGTCTGGATCATGGCGTTTTTGTACTCCGTGCGCAGGCCGTAGGCGTCCCGGCTGGTGTTGGTCACTTCCCGGTTCAGGGCGGAAATCACGCCCACCGTGGTGGTGCCCGTAAAGGACAGGGGGTTGCCGATGCAAATCGCCCAATCGCCCACGTTCAACACATCGCTGTCGCCCAGGGTTACCGGGGCCAGGTCCAATCCTTCGCACTTGAGCATTGCGGCGTCCAGGTTTTCGTCATAGCCCGCCACCGTGGCCGGATAGGTCTTGTCCCCCGCGGCGATCTCCAGCGAGCTGGCGCCTTCCACCACATGGTAGTTGGTCAGCACATAGCCATTGGCAATCACCACGCCGCTGCCCGAGCCTTGCAGCACTTCCCGTTCGTCGCCCTGGCTGGGCGCGGAGCCGTTTTCGTCGCCAAAGCCGCCAAAGCCGCCGCCGAAACCTCCGCCAAACCCAAAGTTAAAGCCGTTGAAGTAGTTGCTCTGAGGGGATCGGGTGGTATAGTTGTTCACGCCCACCACGCTGCCCTTTACCTGCTGCACCGCCTGGGTGAAGGGGCTTTCCACCACCGTGGCCTTCTCCGAGATCGTCACGGCCTCCGCCGTGGCGTTCGCGTTCATCTGAATGAGCGCGGTCGAAGCGCCGATCACCATCGTCAATGCAAGCACAACCGCGATATACCCAAAAATGTTTCGTTTGTTTTGTCTCATGTAGCGTCCCTCCTTACTACGCCGATATCGTACCACTGAATTTTGACCACATCGTGAACAACCCATGAACTTTGTTTGGAAAAATTGCTAATGCTTGTAAGCCCGTCGTTCACAATTGCGCCCGGCCGAACCGGCCCTGTCATTTTGCCCCGGCTTCGGCCTTTCCATGCTCCAGCGCGCAAATCGCCATGGCGCATTCCAGCCGTTTGCGCTCCATTTGGCATTCCATGTCATAAGGCTTTGCGATGTCCCCATGAAACCCATGGGCATTGGCCGCGCAGCCGCCGCTGCAATAGTATTTGGCCCAGCACTGGTCGCATTTTTCCTTGCTGAGCACATGGTTTTGCCGGAACCGGTCCTGAATGGACGTATCAAAGGTTCCATCCAGCACCGAGCCCATGCGCATGCCCTCCCGGCCCACAAACTGGTGGCAGGGGTAAATGTCCCCGTCGGCAGTCACCGCCACATATTCGTTGCCCGCGCCGCAGCCTGTCAGCCGCTTTTTCAGGCAGGGGCCGCCCGTCAGGTCCACCATGAAATGTAAAAAATTGAACCAGCGGCCCTCGGCCCTGCGCTTGACGTATTCCTGGCCCAGCCGCTCATATTCCGAAAACACCCGGGGCAGGTCCTCTTCCCGAATGGCGTATTCCCGGCTCTCCTCGGTCACCACCGGCTCGATGGAAAGCTGCTCAAAGCCTTCGTCGGCCAGGTGCAGCACATCGTTGCCAAAGTCCAGGTTGTACCTGGTAAAGGTACCCCGAAGATAGTAGCGCTGCTGGCCCCGCTTTTCCACAAACCGTTTCACCTTGTCAATGACAAGACCATAGCTGCCCTTGCCGTTTACGGTGGGGCGCATGCGGTCGTGCACTTCCGGCCGCCCGTCTAGGGAGATCACCACATTGTCCATCTCCCGGTTCAGGTAGTCCATCATGTCCTCGGTCAGGTTCACGGCGTTGGTGGTGGTGGTAAACTTGAAAACCTTGCCGTGCTGCTTTTCCAGCTCCCGGCCATAGGCCACCACTTCCTGAATGACGGAAAAATTCATGAGGGGCTCGCCCCCAAAAAAGTCCACCTCCAGGTTTTTGCGCTTGCCGCTCTTCTCCACCAGCCAGTCCAGCGCCTTTTTGCCCGTGTCCGCGCTGAGCAGGGAACGGCTTTGCATGTGGTATTCGCCCGTGTCCGCAAAGCAGTACTTGCAGCGCAGGTTGCAGTCGTGGGCCGCGTGCAGGCACATGGCCTTCACCACGCCGCTGTCGCGCATCTCCACGCCGCTGTAATCATCCGGCGTGTCCAAATAGCCCATGGCGACCAGCTCACCAAGCTCCCTCAAAACCTCCGAAACGTCCTCCAGGGGGTATTTTGCCGAGAGCTTTTCAGCGATATCCTCGCTTTTCAGGGCGTCCCCCAAACAGACGCCTTCGTTTTCCTCCAGCAGCGACAGCGCGTCAAAGGCGATGTCGTCCAGGGCCAGCACCGCGCCGCTGCCCACATCCAAAACCATGGGCTTGTCCAACGCCCGAAACAGATGTACCATTGAATCCTCTCCTGTTTTGCGTCACATAAAAAACGCCGCATCGCCTTGGAGGCCAATGCGGTCGCCTTTGATCCGGTCAAAATTACTTGCCAAAGGAATGATTCACCTTGCCGTCGCGGCCCGCCATAATCTGCTGGGTTTCCTTGTTTTGGCAGGACTGGTTGGCAACGGTGCAGCTGGTTTTGCAAGCGCTCTGGCAGGAGCTTTGGCACTCGCCGCAGCCGCCATGGGCCAGGCTTTCCCGCAGGCAGGGCTTGGAAATGGTTTGAATATGTTTCATGCGGATCCCTCCATGTAAATTCCTATCCTGGAAAGTATACATCATCCAGGCTTGAATTTCAATGGCAAAGGTGAAAAATGCGGATGTCCGCCCCTATTTGCGCAGATTCCCCAGCACCGCTCCCGCGATGCCGCCGCCGGCCACGCCCATGGCCAGGTCCGCCAGATAGGCGGAGATGGGCAACTGCTGCCCGGAAAGCAGGGCGTACAGGCACACGCCAAGGCCCATATACACCAGACCCAGCCCCGCGCCGTGAAGCAGGGCTTTGTCCCCGCCACGCCCCACAAACACCCAAACTCCCGCCAAAATGGCCGCCAGCTTGATCAGCTGGTTAATGACCCGAATGACCGTATCCCCCGGCCTTAGCCACTGCATCAGCAGCGCGAAGAGCAAGATTCCCGCCAGCGTAACGCCGATGGCAACCGCCAGCCCCTGCAAAAACTTCTTCCATGTGCTTTTCTGGTACGTACCGGCGCGCCTGCGGGTTCGGCGCGTTGTGGTGGCAGTTTGAGGCATATCGAAAACCCTCCCTTGTCCGTTTCGCTTTTGTATAGCGTATGCGGCGGGGAGGGCGGAAATGACGGGGAACGGCGGGAGGACACACGTTTCTGGGAACCTTCTTTTTGCAAAAAAAGGTTCCCAGGCCCTCCCAGAAAACCGCATAGATACATTTTTGCCCGCGCATAGCGCGGGCAAATAAAGGGTCCAGGGCAAAGCCCTGGTAGGGTGCAGGGGTGAAGCCCTGCTTCGTCCCCTCCGTTAGTTCAGCGCTTCGCTGTCGTTTTCCACAGCGATTTCTTCCACGTTGCGAATGGCCCAGCGGGCGAAGATCAGCTTTACGTTGTCCTTGCCCACGGACAGCTCGATGGTGTCGTCCTTGATGGTGGTAATGGTGCCATAAATGCCGCCGATGGTGCAGATGCGGTCGCCCACCTTCAGGTTGGACAGCATGTCCTTCACCTTTTTGTCCTTTTTGCGCTGAGGACGGATGAGCAGGAAGTAAAACACAGCAAACATCAGCACCATGGGGAGGATCAGGCCGACCAGTTCCCCCGCGCCACCGGCCGCGGCGGGCGTGGTGGTGGCCGCCGCGTCGCCGGCGGCAGCGGCACCCGCCGCAGCGCCCTCAAGACCCACAAAGATTTTGCTCAAAAAATTCATCAAATAGTACCCCTTTCAAACTTCAGTTTGTACGATTATAGCAAAGCCCACTCCAATTGACAAGGGAAAGTTATGAAGAGCTTGCAATCTATGGCATTTCCGCGCCTGGCGGCTTAGCCCCGGTGGTTCCTGTTGGGCCCTCTTAGCAGATCCCCTTTTTCCACAGAAAAAGGGAAGGCCATCAAAAGGTGGGTTCCCGCCACGCTGGCCGTCTGCGCGGCTTCCCCGGTGTCCGCCATGCGCATGGCTTCCACCCGGAAGGGCCGGCCGCCTTCTGGCGTAAGGACCTCCAGCGTGTCCCCCACAAAAAAGCGGTTTTTCAACACCACCAGGGCCTCTTCCCCGGCGACGGCGCTTGAGGCGATGTCCCCCACATATTCCATGTCCTGGGCAAAGCCCTCCGCCCCGGCGGCGGGCCTGGGCGCACCAAAATAAAAGCCGGTGTTGCTTTTGCGGTGGCTGGCTTTGGCAAGCTCGGCCATCAGCTCCGGCAAGCGGGCCAGATAGGCGGCCTCCCCCTGTTCTTCCAGCAAATCCATCGCCCGGCGGTAGGCGCCCACCACCGTGGCCACATAGTAGGCGGTTTTCATGCGCCCCTCAATTTTCAGGCTTTGGACGCCCGCCGCCTTCATCTCGTGCAAATGCTCCATCATGCACAGGTCGTAGGCGGAAAACAGATAGGTTCCCCTTTCGTCCTCGCAAAGGGGCATCTCCTCGCCGGGCCGCTTTTCTTCCACCACCCGATATTGCCAGCGGCAGGGCTGGGCGCACTCCCCCCGGTTGCCGCTGCGCCCGGTCAGCGCGTTGCTTAAAAGGCACCGCCCGCTGTACGCCACGCACATGGCCCCGTGCACAAAGGCCTCCAGCTCCACCGTGTCCGGCAGGCTTTTCCGCATGTCCCGAATGTCGGAAAGCTCCAGCTCCCGGGACAGAATGATCCGCTCCGCCCCGGCCGCCTCGTGCAGGTGCAGCGCCGTCCATGCGTTCATCACGTTGGCCTGGGTGCTGATGTGCAGGGGCAGGCCCGGCAGTTCCCGGCGCAGCAGCAGCGCCGCCCCCAAATCGCTCACGATCACCGCGTCCGCCTGGGCGCCGCGCGCCTCCTTTGCCGCCTCCAAAAAACCCGCCAGGTCCCTGTCCTTGGGCAGTAAATTCATGGTCACATACAATTTTCGCCCAAGCCTGTGGGCATAACCGGCGGCCTCCTCCAGCCCTTGCCGGTCAAAATTGCCCGCAAAGGCCCTGAGGCCATAGGCCTTCATGCCCACATACGCCGCGTCCGCCCCGAAGCGGAGGGCCGCTTTCAATTGTTCCATGCCGCCGGCCGGGGCCAGCAGCTCCATTCGCGCCTTCATGCCTTACATGCCCCGCTCCTGGTCGTAGGCCTGCCACAGGGGCGCGTAAATGGCCACGGCCTGGTCGTGCTCGGCCTGGGTTTTGGAAAAATACAGCTCCCCGGTGTTGGGGTCTTTGCTGCAAAAATACAGGTACCGCTCCGCCACAAAGGCCGAATCGGGGTACAGCGCCGCCCGGATGGCCTCCGGCGAGGGGTTGCAGATGGGGCCCAGAGGAAGCCCTTCATATTTATAGGTATTGTAGGGGGAATCGACGTTCAAATCGCTGTTGCGCAAGGACATGCGCCGCTCCCCGGTAATATAGTGGATGGTCACGTCGCTGCCCAGCTTAATCTTGCTGTCCAGGCGGTTGTGGAACACCGCCGACACCTTGGCAAAGTCGGGCGATTTCCCTTCTTTTTCAATCAAAGACGCCAGGGTGATGATCTGGTCCACGGTCATATGCAGCTCCGTGGCACGTTCCTGCCACTCAAAATTGAACACCTTGTCCGTCTGATCCAGCAGTTTTTTCAGGATGTCCGTCGTTGTGGAGGCGGTGTACACCTCATAGGTGTTGGGGGACAGATACCCCTCCAGCAGGTACTTCCGCTCCCCCACCCGGCTGGCCTTCAGCTCGTCCTGAATGAAGGGATAGTCGGTCAGGCCCTCGCCGGTGCGGCATTGCTGCAAAAACGCGGCCTCGTCCGCGATGACCCCCTGCTCTTTCAGGCTCGCGGCAAAGTTTTCAATGGTCCAGCCGGGAATCAGGGTGATGGTGGCGGTCATGGGCTTGCCGTCGCCGCTGGTCAGCTTGTCGGCAATCTGAAAAATGTCCATGCTTTTGGACAGGGTATAGTCCCCGGCCTGAATTTTCTGGCCCAGGCCGATAAAGTCGCAGTAGTACTTGAACACGGACCGGTTCTTGATCAGCCCCTGGTCCTCCAGGTTGGCGGCCACCTTGCTCAGGCTGGAGCCGCTGGCGACGGTAAAGGGCACCTCCGTGGGGTCCGCAGGGTTCACGGAGCTTAAAAACTTGTCGTCGATCACGCCATACACGGTGGACAGCACGCCAAACACCAGCACCAGCGCGGCCAGGGTGATCACAATGGGTCGCAGCACATGCCACATCCCGCTATACCAAAAAAAGCCATACTGGCGCTCCTCCCGAAGCGTCTCATGGTCATACTCCCTGTCTCTGCGTTTTCTGGCCAAAGCGTTCACTCCTCCTGGCTGGGCGCTCTTTGCCCTTTTTTACATCCCCGGCAGTTCCATGTCCAGCTCCGCGGCGGCGGCCACCTGCTGGAACACCTCGCCCGCCAGCTGCTGCACACGGATTTGGGAAAGCAAATATTGGGCCACCTCGCTATTCATATACAGCAGGCTGGAAAGCTGAGAAAACCGCTGCACGGCCTCTTCGCTGGCTTCTTTGCCGGCCATGGCCACCATTTGCAGCTCGGTTTGGGTCTTTTGGTATTCTTTCAGCAGCGCCCGGTTGGTATCGTTTTGCATCACGGCTTCTTTCAGGGCGTGGTAGGCCGCGTACTCCTCGCTGCTTTGAATGGCCCGCGCCAGCTGCCGCGTCGCTTCCTGTACGGCCTCGTTCAGCATGGGTCCTCCCCCGCTTTCCAGTTCATTCCTCCCTGGTAGTATAACGCATATGGGCAAAAATTTCATTCTTTAATTTATTTCCCCGGGGAAGGGGCCCTTCGGCAATTCGCTTTCATAGCTTTACCCCTGTCCGCATATCTTCCCACAAGCGCAGTATCAAGGAGGGTATTACCGTGAAGGAAAAGCCGTTTAACCTATACCGAGACATTGCCGAGCGCACGGACGGCGATGTGTACATTGGCGTGGTAGGCCCCGTGCGAACCGGAAAAAGCACTTTTATCAGCCGTTTCATGGAGGAGCTGGTCCTGCCCAACATGGCGCCCACCCCCAAGCGTTCCCGGGTTTCGGACGAGTTGCCCCAAAGCGGCAGCGGACGCACCATCATGACCACCCAGCCCAAGTTTGTGCCCAGCGAAGCCGTCACCGTCACCATGAGCGACCAGGCCACCGTGCGGGTTCGCATGGTGGACAGCGTGGGCTACCTGGTGGAGGGGGCCCTGGGCACCGAGGAGGACGGCACGGCCCGCATGGTGCACACCCCCTGGTTTGACCATGACATTCCCTTTGAGCAGGCGGCGGAGATCGGCACCCGCAAGGTGATTGCCGACCATGCCACCATCGGCCTGGTGGTGACCACGGACGGCAGCATCGCGGAAATTCCCCGGGAAGCCTATGCCGAGCCCGAGGCCCGGGTGGTAAACGAGCTGAAACAGCTGAACAAGCCCTTTGTGATGGTGCTCAATTCCCGTACTCCCGAGGACGAGCGTACTCAGAAGCTGCGGGACCAGCTCAGCCAAAAATACGACGTGCCAGTGCTGAGCCTGAACGTGAAGGAAATGACCCTGCCGGATATCCAAACCGTGTTTGAGCAGGTGCTGTTCCAGTTCCCGCTGCGGGAAATTCGCATGACCGTACCCGGCTGGCTCCACGCCCTGGACGAAAACCACTGGCTGATCCACCATGTGCTGGACAGCATTCAGGAGGGCGCGGCGGGCATCAGCCGCATGCGCGACCACGGGGCCTTTGCCTCGGCCTTCTCCCAGTCCCCCTATTCCGACGGCCTTCAAACCGACGGCATCGACCTGGGCCAGGGGCGGCTCAGCTTTTCCCTGCCCCTTCGGGACGGCCTGTTCAACCGCATCCTGGGCGAGGAATGCGGCACGGAAATCAAGGGCGACGCCCACCTTTTGAGCCTGATGAAAGAGCTGGTGGCGGCCAAGACCGAGTACGACCATGTGGCGGACGCCTTAAAGAGCGTGCGGGAAACCGGCTACGGCCTGGTAACCCCCTCCATGAGCGAACTGACCCTGCAGGAACCGGAAATCGTTCAGCAGGGCAGCCGCTTCGGCCTGAAGCTGAAAGCCCACGCGCCTTCGCTGCACATGATTCGGGTGGACATCGAAACCGAAGTCTCCCCCATTGTGGGCACCGAAAAGCAAAGCGAAGAGCTGGTGCGCTATTTGCTGGAAGAATTTGAAAACGATCCCCAGCGCATCTGGAACACCAACTTCTTTGGCAAAAGCCTCCACGAACTGGTGCGGGAGGGCCTCAGCAACAAACTGATGCGCATGCCCGCCGACGCCCAGGAAAAGGTGCAGGAGACCCTCTCCAAGATCATCAACGAGGGTAACGGCGGCATGATCTGCATTCTGTTGTAGGACAACGCTGGGAGGACCTTCCAGAAATCCCCATTCGTTTTTCGGGAAGGGGGCATGGGGGAAACCTCTTTTGACCAAAAGAGGTTTCCCCCATCGCCGTCCCTTTTCCTACCACAGCTTCACCAGTTCCACGTTCTGAAAGTAGTGCATGACGATTTCTTCCGCTTTTTTGCCTTCCTCCGCCATGCCGTAGGCGCCCCACTGGCTCATGCCCACGCCGTGGCCGTAGCCCTTGCCTTCCATCATCACCTTGTCCCCGCTGACCGTCAGGCTGGTGAGCAAGGTGGACTTCATCTTTTTGCTGTCCAGGGCGATGCGCAGGCTGGCGGCGTTCACCGGCTTGCCGTCCACCATCAGGGTTATGGCCCGGCCGCTTTGGCCTTTTTCGCCAATGTCCACCTTGCCGCCGCTTTTCAGGTTTGCGTCCTGGCCCTGCTCGCTCAAGGCTTTGTCAAACTCCGCCAGGGAAAAGGAAGCTTTCCACTGGGCCGCTTCCGCCAGTTCTTCACTGTCCGGCACGCTTTTCGGGTCGGGCTCGATGCTCTGAGTGACCCGGGTATAGTTGGGTTCTTCCTTCTCATACCCAAGCCCTTCCTTGGCCAGGGCGGTCATGCCGCCGCTGTGGGCATGGAACCAGGTGTAGGGCAGTTCTCCTCCGGCGCTCAGCACCAGGCCCTCGGTTTCCTTCACCGCCTGCTGGATGCGGTCGTTCACGTCGGCGGTGGCATAGGCCTGGGCTTCCTCAATGTCTGTGGAAATATCCGCGTTTTCATGCTTGCTTTTCTTTTCTTCCACAAATTTCAGCACAAAGGTCCGGGCCAAAATGGCCTGGGCTTTCAGCGCCTCCAGGGGCCAGTTGTTTTTCATTTCCCCGGCCAGCACACCCTGCACATAGGTTTCCACGTCCATGTCCTTGGCCGCCTTGTCCTCCACCACATAAACGGACAGCGTGGGTACGCCGTCCGCATTCAGCTTCAGTTTGTCCTGGGGCCACTTCACCGTGGCCTTTTCCCCCACCTGAGGGGTCGCCTGGGGGGCGTCCGTGTTGGCGTAGTCCTGGGTTTCCGCGTTGCCCGCGCAGCCGCCGAGGGCCAGCAGCGCCGCCAGGCATAGCGCCAGGCATAGAATGATCTTGCTGTGCTTCATCCAAAAAGCCTCCTTCGGGCCTATCTTGCCCAAAGGAGGCTTCCTGTTCCAGCCAAAATGCGGTAAGACGGCCATTTTCCGCCGGGTCACATGCTCTTTGGCACAGCCTTTTCAAAAAACGTCACCATGCCGTTTTCCTCGTGGATCAGCATGTCCTGGGGTTTCTTCCACAAGCAAAACGCCAGATAAAAATTTTCAAGGGAAACGCCAAGGCCATACACCAGCGCCAAGCCACAGATCGACCGCCAATCGGCCGGCAGCAGCACCATGCCCACCCCCAACGCCACCAGAAGCACTCCGCCGGGCCACAGCAGCGTATGCGCATAGTTCTTTTTGCTGAAATAGCCCTTCACCCCGGGGTAGAGCATCAGCTTGCGATAGGCAATGACGGGCGTTTCGCCGGAAATGCCCTTCATCAGCAGAAATTGCGCCAGCAGCCAAATGGCCGCAATCCCCAGCGCCACACCAAAGAACTGCGCAAGCCGCAGCCAAACCGCGCCCCCCTGCCCGGGAGACGTGCTGCTCCATGTCAGCACCATCGCCGCCCCAAAGCCTAAGGCGGTGGCAATGCGCCGCACTCTCTCATGTACTCCTGTGGGTTTTGTCCGGTCGAACTCCTCTGTCTGTTGGTATCCCTCGGGAAGCTGGTTCATGCCGTGTGGCCTCCTCTCCATTTGTATCCAATTTCTATGTTCAGCCTTCCACCGCGTAGCCCGGCTTTTGGCTTTTGCCCTCCTGGCGCATCACGTTTTCTTTGTTTTTTCCCACATACACCCGGTGCAAATCTTCCGCGCTCATCCCCGCCTCAATGCACATGCTGACAAAGAAGTGCAAAAGATCGCTGAGCTCCTCGTGGATGGCTTCGGTGTTCAGCTCGTGGGGATTTTTCCACCACTTAAAGTTCACCTCGTCCAAAAGCTCCGCCAGCTCCGACACCATGGCCAGGGTTTGCTTTTGCAGCCATTCCTGCATGGGAATGCCCTCCAGGTGCCTCTCCCGCTTCAACTTTTCCTGAAAGCCCGCCTGCAGGGCAAAAATTTCGTCCAGCTTATCCATCGCGGCCTCCAATCATCTGCAGGAACCGTTTGGCGTCCTTGCCCACAATGGCCGCGCTGGGGCTTGCGCCCAATACCTTTTTTCCAATGGCCAGGACGTCCTCCTTGGTGACCCTGTCGATCTTTCGCAGCTGTTCCTCCGGATCGTTGATGCGGTTCAGCAGCAAGGTGCTGCGGCCAATGGACTGCATCCTGCCGGAGGAGCTTTCCAATCCCAGCACAAACCCGCCCCTCAGTTGGGCCTTCGCGCTGATGAACTCCTTGTCCGTCATGCCGTCCCTCAGCAGCAGCGCCATCTGGCTTTGCATTTCCGAAAGCACCGTCTCGCCGTTTTCCGGGGTGGTGCCCGCGTATACGTTGAACACCCCGCAGCCCGGATAGCTGCTGGGGTAGGTATACACGCTGTACGCCATGCCCAGCTCTTCGCGGATGCGCTGGAACAGCCGGCTGGACATGCCCCCGCCCAGGGCGTTGTTGAACACGGACAGGGGATACAGCTCATCCGCCCCCAGCTCCACCCCCGGATACCCCAGGCAAATGTGCAGCTGTTCCGTGTCCTTTTCCCGGGCTTTGCGGCCGCTTAACACCGTCTGCGCGTCCAGCGCGGCGGCGTCCTGGGGCGCGCTTTTCGCGTCTGCAAAGCGCTGGCCCGCCAGGGCCACAAACTCGTCCCAGTCATAATTGCCCGCAATGGCCAGCACCATGGAGCCGGGCACGTAATGCCGCTGCCAGTACCCCACCAGCGACTGGCGGTCATAACCGCGAATCAGCGTATTGGTGCCCAAAATGGGGCATTGCAGCGAACCGGAATATTGTACCTCGCAGAGCAGCTCGTGGGCCAGGTCCTCGGGGGTGTCCTCCACCATGGCGATCTCTTCCAGCACCACGCCCCGCTCCTTTTGCAGCTCCCCGTCGTTGAACACGGGGTGCAGGGCCAGGTCGCTTAAAATATCCACCGCCAGGGCCAGGTCCTCGTCGATGACCTTGGCGTAATAGCAGGTGCAATCCTTGCTGGTAAAGGCGTTCAGCTGGCCCCCCACCGCGTCCATTTCCTCGGCGATATCCCGGGCGCTTCGTTTTTCCGTGCCTTTGAACACCATATGCTCAATGAAGTGGCTCAGGCCGTTCTCTTCCGGCTTTTCGTTCATGGAGCCCACCTTCACCCACACGCCCACCGTGCAGCTGCGCACATGGGGCAGACGTTCGCCCACCACCCGAAGGCCATTTGGCAATGTGATCTGATCGAACATGCATTTCTCCCTCTCCGGCATGCGCTATCCTTCTTTCTTCGGCCTTTTCACGGCATTGCCACGGCCTTTTGCAGGATAGGGTGCGCCGGTTTTTCTCGCGCCATGCGTTCTTATGGAAAATGAAAGCGCCGCCGCTTGGAGCGCATCGCTTCCAAACGGCGGCATCCCGCAATATACCTTACGGGTCAGTTCCGGTCGTTTCCGCCCATGGGCCGCCCATCCCTGCGCGGAGGCCGGGGCCGTCCGCCGCCTGCGGGCCGGGGGCCGCCATCGCCGCCGCCGGAGGGGTACACCATGTCGTTGCGAATGAGGTTCACACGGCCCTGAGAGTCGATCTCGTTGACCTTGACCTCCACCTCGTCGCCGATGTTCATCACGTCCTCCACCTTTTCCACACGGTGGTCGGCCATCTTGGAGATGTGCAGCATGCCGTCCTTGCCGGGGGTCAGCTCAATGAAGGCGCCGAAGTTCATGATGCGAACCACCTTGCCCATGTACACATCGCCCACTTCCACGTCCTTGGCGATGCCCTCGATGATGCGGCGGGCCTTGGTGGCGGCGGCTTCGTCGGGGGTGGCGATGTACACGCGGCCATCGTCCTCAATGTCGATCTTCACGCCGGTCTCGGCGATGATCTTGTTGATCATCTTTCCGCCCGGTCCAATCACCTCGCGGATCTTCTCCGGGTTGATGGTGAAGCGGACAATTTTGGGCGCGTACTTGCTCATGTGTTCACGGGGCTTGTCCAGGGTATCCAGCATAATTTTCAGGATGTGCAAACGCCCCGCGTGGGCCTGGCTCAACGCCTTTTCCAAAATGGGCTTGTTGATGCCCGCAATCTTGATGTCCATCTGAATGGCGGTGATGCCCTTCACGGTGCCCGCCACTTTGAAGTCCATATCGCCCAGGAAATCCTCCAGGCCCTGGATATCGGTCAGCACGGCCACGTTTTCGCTTTCCGCATCCTTGATGAGGCCCATGGCCACGCCGGCCACCGGGCTCTTGATGGGCACGCCCGCGTCCATCAGGCTGAGGGTGCTGCCGCAAACCGACGCCATGGAGCTGGAACCGTTGCTGGAAAGCACCTCGCTCACCAGCCGCAGGGCGTAGGGGAACTCGTCCTCACCGGGGATGACAGGCTCCAGGGCCCGCTCCGCCAGCGCGCCATGGCCCACTTCCCGGCGGCCCGGGCTCTTCATGCGGCCCGCTTCGCCGGTGGCGTAGGGGGGCATGTTGTAGTGGTGAATGTAGCGCTTGGAATCTTCCGTGCCCAGGCCGTCCAAAATTTGCACGTCGCTCATGGAACCCAGGGTGGTCGCGGTCAGCACCTGGGTTTCGCCCCGGGTGAAGATGCCGCTGCCATGGGTGCGGGGCAGAACGCCCGCTTCGCACCAGATGGGGCGGATGTCCGTCATGCCGCGTCCGTCGGGGCGCACGCCCTGGTTTAAGATGTTCCCGCGCATGATCTCTTTTTTCAGATAATACAGCGCGTCCGATACCTCGCCTAGGCGGCCCTCGAACTGCTCTTTGAAATGCTCGGCGCAGTCGGCGCTGACGGCTTCTTCCCGTTCCTGCCGCACATGGCGGTCGGTGGTCTCAAAGCAGTACTTGCACTTGTCATAGGCGTATTCCCGCACCGCCTGCTTGATGTCGTCGCCGGTCACCACCAGCTTCACCTGAACCTTTTCCTTGCCGATTTCGGCCTGGATGCCTTCAAGGAAAGCGACGATCTTTTTAATTTCTTCATGGGCGAAGAGGATGGCGCCCAGCATTTGCTCCTCGGTCACTTCCTTGGCGCCCGCTTCCACCATCAGCACGGCTTCCTTGGTGCCGCTGACCACCAGGTGCAGGGTGCTCTTCTGGCGCTGCTCCTCGTCGGGGCAAAGCACATATTGGCCGTCCACAATGCCCACCACCACGGTGCCCGTGGGGCCGTTCCAGGGAATTTCGCTGACGCACAGGGCCGCGGAGGAGCCGATCATGGCGGGCACGTCCGGGGGAATGTCCTTGTCCACGGACAACACCGTGGCAACGACCTGCACGTCGTTGCGCATGCCCTTGGGGAACAGGGGGCGCAGGGGGCGGTCAATGAGGCGGCAGGTGAGGGTGGCCTTCTCGGTGGGGCGGCCTTCCCGCTTGATGAAGCCGCCGGGGATTTTGCCCACGGAGTACTGCTTCTCTTCAAAATCGACGCTGAGCGGGAAGAAGTCCACGCCTTCCCGGGGCTTGTCCGACATGGTGGCGTTGACGATGACCACCGTGTCTCCGTAGCGCACGAACGCGGAACCCGCCGCCTGCATCGCGTACTTGCCAAACTCAATGGTGAGCGGGCGACCTGCCAGCTCGGTAGAAAATGCCTTGTACTCCATCTTCCTTCTCCTCTTCCCGCGCGGGCCTTGTGCCCAACGCATCCACTGTCGCCATTCATTCCGCTTTGCGGAATTTTGCCCCTCAAAAAAGTAGCCACGCTGCTTTTTTGAGTTCAACGGGGCCCCATTGCCCCTTCTTCACAAAACAGCCGCGCCCGGCGGGAGACCCGCCGGTTGCGCGGTTGGTTGTCGCCATTTGTCTGATTACTTTCTCAGGCCCAGCTGAGCAATCAGGGTACGATAGCTTTCGATATCGGTCTTTTTCAGGTAATCCAGCAACCCGCGGCGCTTACCTACCATCAATAGCAAACCACGGCGGCTGTGATGGTCCTTCTTGTTGATCTTCAGGTGCTCGTTTAAGTGGTTGATGCGCTCGGTAAGTAGCGCGATCTGCACCTCGGGGGAACCGGTGTCGCCCTCGTGCCGGGCATAGGTTTTGATGATTTCCGTCTTTTCCAACATGGATCAGTTGCCTCCTTGTGTGGTGACGCGAAAAACCGCGCCCCGGTAATCGCCGCATCCATAGCCTGCCGTTGGCATTCGGCAAGCTGCGCATACGGTTCCGCTGTGTGTTTGCACACGCACGTTATTGTAGCACGACCATTCCCATTTGTAAACCTTATTTTTCCGGCTGGCGGACCCGCGCCTCTTCCAGCCTGTGGAAAAACCGGAAGGTGACTTCCTCCCCCAGGGATACAGGTTCCGGCAGCCTTCCCAGGGCCCGGCCCTCCCGCTGTACCCGGAGCGTGGCTGGGAATATCCCTTGCCCCTCCCCCGCCGTTACCCGATAAATTCCCGAAGGTACATCCTGCTTGCCGTTTGGCGCCATTACAAACGCAACGCCCTTGTCTCCTTGGCCGGCCACCGCGGCCTGCCGCGCATAGGGCCTGCCCAGCATTTTCCGGGCCGTGTCCACGTCTCCCCGGCTTAGCAGCCCCCGGATGACGGTGGAGCTGACCTCCTCGCCATTCAGGGTGATCTTGGGAACCACCTGGGCGGCAAAGTGGAACACTTCCTGCCCCAAAACGCTGATGAGCAACGGGTTGCCTTCACCGTTCCTGCCGAAGGTGTGGTTGTACCCCACCACCACAAAGGAGGGATGGAACCGTTGGCATAGCCTGGCGATGTACTCTTCCGGCGGCATTTCCATGGTGAGCCTGTCAAAGGGCTGGGCACAAAGAATATCCACCCCCAGGCCTTCCAAAATGCGGGCCCGCTCGTCCATGGTGGTCAGCATGGGCGGCGCTTTCTCCGGGTGGACCAGGGCCATGGGGTGGGTGGTGAAGGTGCAAACCACCAGGGGCGCCTTTTGCTGCTTTGCCAAAGCCTTGGCCTTTTTCAGCAGCACCTGGTGGCCCAAATGCACACCGTCAAACATGCCCAGCGCCAGCACGGAACGCTCGGTTCTAGCTTGTCCGTCCAACGAAATCTGCATGCGGATTTTCCTCTCTGTTTGTTTTTCATGGGGGGCTGGGTCTTATGGGGGCGTCGCCCCCAAACCCCC
>JAVBTE010000107.1:0-6592 GCA_031556335.1 Eubacteriales bacterium
CGGAGATGAGCCCAGTGCGCGAGGGGCAGAACACCCTGCTGTTTTGGCGCAAGGGTCGGCTGGTGTTGGCGTTGCAGTTTGAGCCCGGCCCCCAGGGGTACCCCAGCTTTCGCGGCGGCAGCGACGACGAGGCCGTGGGCGGCTTTTTCCTGGCCCGGGAAAACGCGGTGTTCACCTGCACTTTTGTTCCGGCGGAGGACGGCAAAGGCGGGCATTACGAGTGCGCGCCCGCGTTGCCCTGGAACGGGGTGGGGGAAGAGGTATGACGGTTCATTCATGAAGCGGGGAACCTTTTTTTGACAAAAGAAGAAATACTCGCTTTGATCGTCGCGCAGGGCACTGCCATGCCCTGCACTCGTCAAAGCTCCCAGAAAACTGCATGGGGGCATTTTTTTCTTTTTCACCGCGTGAAACGCCGTGAAATAAAGGGTCCAGGGCGATAGCCCTGGTCGGGGTGCAGGGGTGAAACCCCTGCCGTCCCCCTACTCGTCCACCACCACGAAGTCGTCGTCCAGGAACTCGGAAAGCTTTTCCCGGGCCCGCGCGAAGTCCACCTGGCGGGTGGTCATGCCGGCGTAGAGGATGGGCTCCATGCAGTCGTTGGGCGGCATTTGGATGCCCTCCGGGGCCACGCCCCGCAGATCCATGGCATAGCCCAGGGCTTCCAGCAAATTGGGCATGGTCATGTTGGTGATGCAGGTGTTGCTGGTAACGGCGGAGAGGATTTGCAGGGCCTGGTCCAGGTTGATGGTTTCAAATTGCTGGGTGAGGGTGGAAAGCACGGTGCGCATGCGGCGGGTGCGGCCCGCGTCGCCCTCGTTGCCCACCTTGCGGATGCGCATGTAAATGACCGCCGCGTGGCCGGTGAACAGGTAGGTGCCCGCCTTGTCCATGCTGGGGGTGGTGGCGTCCCGGGCGATGCGGTAGCGGTTGAGGTAGTCCGCTTCGGCGTTGGTGACCTCAATGTTCACGCCGCCCATGGCGTCGATGATGGTTTGCACGTTGTCCATGCTGAAGAGGATGAACCGGTCCACCTTCACGCCGAAATGGGTGCTGATGATACGGCAAAGCTCTTCCGGGCCGTAGGTTTTGGCGATGTAGGTGATGCGGCCGGTAACCCCGTCGGGGCGCTGGATGAGCATTTCCCGGGTGAAGGTGGTGAAGAGGATGCGCTTGGCCCGGGTATCCAGGGTCACCAAAATGACGCCGTCCGTGTTGCCCAGGTTGGTGGGCTTGGTTTCCCAGGTGTCCACACAGGCCATCAGGTAGTGGTGCTGGCCGTCTTTGGCCGCGGGCAGGGAATCGTAATCCAGCGGTTCAATGGGCCGGGGCTGGTCGGCCAGGGCGCCCAGGAAGGTTCCGCTTAGCAGGCAAACGCATAACAATGCGCAAATCAAACGCTTTTTCATTCTGTGCTCCTTTGTGTTTGGCGGGTTGGCAGCCGGCAAGGCCCGAAGGCCTGCTCCATGAATATACGAGAGAGAAGCACAAAATCCTGCTTTTGTTGCAAAAGTGTTACAAAAAGACAACGCCCCCGGCCTGGCAGCGCCAACCGGGGGTCTGTTTGATTGTTTTGTATGACTTTTTCACCGCGTGAAGCGCGGTGAAATAAAGGGTCCAGGGCAAAGCCCTGGCGGAATGCAAGGGCAGCGCCCTTGCGCGTCCCCGTTCCCCCGTCCCCCCGTCCTCCCCCTTACTTACAAAGCAGCTCCAGCAGTTTGTTGCTGCGGGCCAAAAACGCGGTGACTTCCGCTTTTTCCAGAGGGCGGGTGGCCATGCGGGCCAGGTCGTAGAGCTGACCGGCGATCAAATCCCGCTTCTCGCCGACCTCGGCGGCCAGCAGGCTTTGCACGATGTCGCTTTGCTGGTTCAGCACCAGCGTGTACTGCTCCGGCATTTGGAAGGACTGGCCGTACATTTTGCTCATTTCGCTGAAACGGCGGCCCTGTTCGTCCTGAATGAGCAGGGCGGGCAGCGCGGCGTCCGTCAGCTTTTGCAGCTTTACGGCCAGGTCGGCCTTGCCGGTGGCGGCGGCAAACAGCTGGGTCAGGGTCTGCTCGTCGACCTGGGCGGCCTGCTTTTCCGCCTCGGTTTGCTCGGCCTGGAAGGGGCTGGCATCCGCGTCCACCCGAAGGAAGCCGAGCTCCTCCACGCCGCCGGAATATTCCATAAAGCTGATGAAGTTCAGGTCGATGAGCGCATCCAGGGCGACGACGTCCACGCCCTTGCCCTCGTACAGGGCGATGGAGGCGGACTGCCGGGTGGGATCGCTGGAATAAACCACCTTTTTGCCCATGACGCCCCCGTTTTTGGCCAGGTATTCCGAAAGGGTCAGGTAGTCCCCCTTGGTGGTTTTAAATAGCAGGGTGTCCTTCACCTGGTCGTAGAACTTGGAATCCCGCATGCAGCCGTACTTCACAAAGGGATGGATGTCGTCCCAATAGCCCTGGTAGGTTTCCCGCTCGCTGGTAAACAGGCCCACCAGGCGGTCCGCCACCTTGCGGGTGATGTACGCGGACAGCTTTTTCACATAGCCGTCGTTTTGCAAAAAGCTGCGGCTTACGTTCAAGGGCAGGTCGGGGCAGTCGATGACGCCTTTTAAAAGCATCAGAAACTCGGGAATGACCTCCTTGATGTTCTCCGCCACAAAGACCTGGTTGGAAAACAGCTTGATCTCCCCTTCCCGGGTGCCGAAATCGTTGGTCAGCTTAGGGAAGTAGAGGATGCCTTTCAGGTTGAAGGGATAGTCCACGTTCAGGTGCACGTAGAACAGCGGGTCCTCAAAGGCGTGGAACACCCGCTTGTAGAAGGTTTTGTATTCCTCGTCGGTGCAGTCTTTGGGGTTTTTCAGCCATAGGGCCGCCAGGTCGTTGATGAGCTCCGGGCCCTTGGGGGCCTCGGCCCCGTCGGCTTCCTCCCCGTCCTTCGCGGGCTTTTCCTCTTTCAACGCGTCAAAATACACCGGAGTGGCCATGAAGCCGCAGTACCGGCGCAGCACCTCTTTGAGGCGGTATTCCTCCAGAAACTCCTTTTCTTCCTCGCTGATGTGCAAAAGGATGTCCTTGCCCCGGGCCCTGCGGTCGCCTTCGGACATGGAAAACTCCATGCCGTCCTCGCTGGTCCAGCAGACCGGGGCCGCACCCTCGCCGGACGACAGGGTTTGAATGGTGACCCGGTCGGCCACCATGAAGGCGGAATAAAAGCCCAGGCCAAAATGGCCGATGATGCCGCCTTTGTTCTCCTCGCCCTGGTAGTTCTTCAAAAACTCCTCCGCGCCGGAGAACGCCACCTGGTTGATGTAGCGTTCCACCTCTTCGGCGGTCATGCCGATGCCGTTGTCGCTGAAGCGGATTTCGCCTTTTGCCGCGTCCAGCGTCACCGTGACCCGATAGTCGTCCTCGGCCTGGGAATGGGCCATTTTCTGCTTTACGATGGCGTCACAGCCGTTGGAGACAAGCTCCCGGACAAAAATATCCTTATCGGAATAGAGCCATCGTTTGATGATGGGCATAATGTTTTGCGCGTGAATGGAAATGCTTCCTTTTTGCATGGATGATCGGCGCCTCCTGCTGCTTGGTATTGGAAGAACTTTTTGGTTCTCCTGGACATTTTACCAAAACCGGCGGAGAAAATCAATGAAAAATTAGCACTCGACAAAAACGAGTGCTAACAAAGTTTGGGGGAAGGGAAAGGGTTTTAATGGGCGATCTTTTCCGGGGCGCTGGCTTCCGCCAGAATCCTGCGAACCTGTTCCAGGTCGATCACCTGAATCAGCCGCATGGCGTCCGTATCGCGGCCCTGGTCCAGCAATTCCGCGGCCCGGCGACGGAGAAATTCAAATTCATCCGTGGGCCCCATTCGTTTCTTGAACATGGTTCGCCATCCTTCGGTTCATACCAACATGATGTGGTTCGTTTCGCTTTCCATACACAGGATACTGTGAAAGCCCCCAAAATGCAATAGGAGATCTTAGCGAATGCTGTCGAAACCTGGAAAAATTCGACAAGGGAGAAGCTTGCCAGATACTGCCGCTGTTGGGCAGTTGTGTTCCGCCGGGGAACGATGTATAATAGCAGGAAGAAATCCACAGGGCACAAGGCCCGCTGAAAGGAAGAGAGCATGATGAAAAAGGTCATCACAGTACTGATTTGCCTGCTGCTTGCCACAGCGTTGTACACCATTCCCACCCTGGCGGAAACCGCCCAGGACGCGGGGGAAAAGGACGTAAAAGTGGCGCTTTGCATTGCCAATACCCTGGGGGACCGGGGCTTCTTTGACAGCGCCGACGAAGGCCTGAAAGCGCTGGAAGCGGACTATGGCGTGGTGGGCAGCGTGGTGGAGTGCAAAAGCGACGCCAGTATGTACCAGATGGCGCTGGTGAACGCGGCCGAAGCCAACGATATCGTGGTGGCCGTGGGCTGGGAGTTTTGGGACGCCATGAGCGCCGTGGCCCCCGAGTATCCCAACGTGAAATTCCTGTTCCTGGACAACGGCCTGGACGGCGTGGGCGACAACCTGATGTCCATCACCTACGCGGAAAACCAAGGCAGCTTCCTGGCCGGCTACATCGCCATGAAGATGTCCAAAACCGGCAAGGTGGGCGTGGTTGGCGGCGAGGACAGCGAAACCATCAACAACTTTGTGGTGGGCTACAAGCAGGGCGCGCTGTACGCCAAGGCCGACGGCGTTGTATTAAGCCCCATCTATACCGAGGATTACGAGTCCCCCGACAAGGGCAAGGAAGCGGCCCTGTCCCTGTATGGCCAGGGGGCCGACGTGGTGTTCCAGGTGGCGGGCAAAACCGGCCTGGGCGTGTTTGAAGCCGCCGAAGAAACCGGCAACTTTGCCATCGGCGTGGACAGCGACCAGAAATACATCAAACCCGAAGTAATCCTTTGCTCCATGGTGAAGGAAGTGGGCCAGAGCATGTATGGCGCGATCGCGGGCTACATCTCCGACGGCACCTTTGAGGGCGGCGAAATTTGGAACGCGGATATGTCCACCGGCTATGTGGGCATTGCCTACGGCGACGATACCATGACCCAGCAGATTCCCGCCGAGCTCAAAGCCGAGGTGGACGTCCTTCGCGACAAAATCATCAGCGGGGACATCGTGGTGGACAGCACGCGGTAAGGAACGGGGAACGTTGGGGGAACCTTCTTTTTGCAAAAGAAGGTTCCCCCAAACCCCCTCCAAGAAAACCATAAGGAAATATTTTTTGGACCGGGTGAAACGCGGTTCAATCGTGGGTTCAGGGCAAAAGCCCTGGTGGGGGCGCGGGGCAAAGCCCCCGCGTCTTTACTATGTTTTCAGAAAGTGAGACCCATATGCAAGCGTCTCCGCAAAAGAAGGAAATCGTCCGTTTTTCTCATGTGAGCATGCAATACCCGGGGGTTCTGGCCAACGACGACATCAGCCTGACCATTGAAAAGGGCGAGGTGTTCGCGCTGGTGGGTGAAAACGGCGCGGGCAAAAGCACGCTGATGAATCTGCTGTATGGCTTGCAGCGGCCCACTTTGGGGGAGATTTTCATTGGCGGGCAAAAGACCACGGCCCAGCACAGCCCCCAGCGGGCCATGGCCATGGGCGTGAGCATGGTGCACCAGCATTTTAAGCTGGTACACAGCTTTACAGTGGCCCAAAACGTCCTTTTGGGCATGGAGCCCAAAAAGATGGGCTTTTGGTACGACATGAAAACGACGGATCAGTTCACCTTGGAGCTGTCCCAGAGATACGGCCTGGAGGTAACCCCCGGGGACATCGTGGGGGAAATGAGCGTGGGCCTTCAGCAGCGGGTGGAAATTTTGAAGGCGCTGCGCTTCGGGGCCAAGGTGCTGGTGCTGGACGAGCCCACCGCCGTGCTGACGCCCCAGGAGGCGGAGGAGCTGTTCGGCGTCATTCGCCGCATGGTGGGGGAGCAGGGCATGACGGTGATCCTCATCACCCACAAGCTGCCCGAGGTGATGCGCGTCAGCGACCGGGTGGGCGTGATGCGCCGGGGGAAGCTGGTGGGCCTTTTGACCACCGCGGACACCAGCGAGCGGGAGATCGCCTCCTTGATGGTGGGCCGGGACGTGATTTTTGACGACCTGCGAAAGGAACGGGCCCCGGGGGCGGAAATGCTGCGCATTCACGATTTGAAAGCCCTGGGCGACCGGGGCCTGTGGGCGGTGAGGGACATCGACCTGACGGTGCGCGCCGGGGAAATTGTGGGCGTGTGCGGCGTGGAGGGCAACGGTCAGACGGAACTGGCCGAGTGCGTCATGGGCATGCGGCCCCGGCAGGGGGGCGTTATTACCGTGGACGGCAAGGACGTGACCGGCCTCAGCCCCCGGGACATTCGCGGCCTGGGGGTCAGCTACATTCCGGAGGATCGGCTGCGCACCGGGCTTTCCGCCAAGGCCAGCGTGATGGAAAATCTGCTGGTGGGCAAGCAGCGCAGGCCGGAGTTCAGCCGCCTGGGCATCCACTTGCGGCGGGGCAGGGTAAAGCGTTACGCCAGGGAGCTGGCCCAGGCCTTCGACATCCGCACCTCCGGCGTGGACGAGCCGGTGGTCGCCCTGTCCGGGGGGAACATGCAAAAGACGGTCAT
>JAVBTE010000060.1:0-9640 GCA_031556335.1 Eubacteriales bacterium
GTGATGCCCGGCGATAACATCGACATGGAAATCACCCTGATCACCCCCATCGCCATCGAGCAGGGCCTCCGCTTCGCCATCCGCGAAGGCGGTCGCACCGTGGGCTCCGGCGTTGTGGCCAAGGTGCTGGAAGACCCCAAAAAGTAAACCTGTATGCTTCTCCTCCGCGCCTCCTTAAACGGAGCGCGGAGGAGACCCAATGATACTTTCCCCAATTGAGGAGGTGGAGAACGTGGCAAGCGTTGCCCGCACCAAGGTGATGCTGGCTTGCACCGAGTGCAAACAGCGGAACTATAATTCCATGAAGAACAAAAAGAACACCCCTGACCGCATCGAGCTGAGCAAGTACTGCCGCTTCTGCAAGAAGCATACGGCTCACCGCGAAACGAAGTAAGCCGGAGGGAAATACCATGACGGAAAAGAAAGCGGTGGCCAAAAACAAGAAGCCCAATTTCTTCACCCGCTTCGGGCGCGGATTTGTTCGCTTCTTTGCCCGCATCGGCAATGCATTCAAAAACATGTGGCACGAACTGAAAAAGGTTACATGGCCTACCCGTGAAAAGCTGGTGAACTATTCAGTCATCGTAATGCTGTTCATGCTGTTTATGATGGTGGTCGTTGGCTTGCTGGACCTGGGGGCGACCCGGCTCATCCAGCTCTTCATCGGCTTATAAGAAAGCCGGAGAGGCCCTTCGGCAAAGGAGAATGGCATGGCTGAAAGAAGCAAGGAGCCCTGTTGGTATGTTGTGCATACCTACTCGGGCTACGAAAACAAGGTAAAGGACAACCTTGAGAAGGCTGTGGAAAACAACGGCATGCAGAACTTGATTCTCGACGTGCGCGTACCCGTGGAGGACGTGGTGGAGATCAAGAACAACAAGCGCGTGAAATCCCAGCGCAAGGTGTACCCCGGCTATGTGCTTGTGCATATGATTGAAACCAGCGAAAGCTGGTATCTGGTGCGCAACACTCGCGGCGTTACGGGCTTTGTGGGCCCGGACTCCAAGCCGGTGGCCCTCACCCCCGAAGAGGTGGATATGATGCTGTCCACGCAGATCAACAGCGTGGAATTTGGCATCGCCATCGGGGAAGAGGTGCGCATTCTCTCGGGCCCGCTGGAAAACTTCACGGGCTATGTGGAGGACGTGGATACTGTGCGCCAAAAGCTGACGGTAAAGGTCAAAATGTTCCTTGGCCGCGAAATGCCTGTGGAGGTCGATCTTCAGGACGTTGTGAAGGTCTGACCCCGGGCGAGATGACTTCTACCGCCGCGTTCGCGGCGTGGAACCGCGCCGTAAGGCGCTTGCGACCGCAAGGCTTCCGGCTTTGCCGTCGTCACACTTGCTTTTGCCCCCCAACCTGACAGGGCAAAGGCAAGGAGTGGGAGGAACGGAAAGGTTCCGCATTACCACATTGTAGGAGGTACCATACCATGGCAAAGAAAGTCGCTTCCATGATCAAGCTGCAGGTTCCCGCCGCCAAGGCGACGCCTGCCCCGCCGATCGGCCCCGCGCTGGGCCAGCACGGCGTGAACATCCCCGGTTTCTGCAAGGAATTCAATGAGCGCACCGCCAAAGACGCCGGCCTCATCATTCCTGTGGTAATCACCGTGTACACCGACCGTACTTTCACCTTCATCACCAAGACGCCTCCCGTGCCGGTGCTGATCAAAAAGGCGCTGAAACTGGAGCATGCCAGCGCCAAGCCCAACCGCGACAAGGTTGGCAAGCTCACCAAGGATCAGGTTCGCGAGATTGCGGAGATCAAGCGTCCCGATGTGAACGCCACGGATCTGGAGTCCATCATGAGCATGGTGGCGGGCACCGCCCGTTCCATGGGCATCACCGTTGAGGAATAAGTGAAAGTTGTGGGAGGCCGCAAGGCCGTGATCACCACAGGGAGGATGTAACATGAAACACGGAAAGAAATATGTCGACAGTGTAAAGCTGATTGATTCCCTCAAGGCGTATGATCCTGAGGAGGCCCTGGACCTGGTGTGCAAGACCAGCAAAGCCAAGTTTGACGAGACCATCGAAATCTCCGTTCGCCTGGGCGTTGACCCCCGCCATGCCGACCAGCAGGTTCGCGGCGCGGTGGTGCTGCCCCACGGCACGGGCCGCGTGGTGCGGGTGCTGGTGGTAACCAAGGGCGATAAGGTGAAGGAAGCGGAAGCTGCCGGCGCCGATTTCGTAGGCGGCGAGGAAATGATCCAGAAGATTCAGACCGAAAACTGGTTTGGGTTTGACGTCATGGTCGCCACCCCTGACATGATGGGCGTTATCGGCCGCATCGGTCGGGTGTTGGGCCCCAAGGGCCTCATGCCTAACCCCAAGAGCGGCACCGTCACCATGGACATCGCCAAGGCCATTACCGACATCAAAGCCGGTAAGGTGGAGTACCGCGTGGACAAAACCGCCATCGTGCACTGCCCCATCGGCAAGGCCTCCTTTGGCTCTGAAAAGCTGGGCGAAAACCTGCGCAGCCTGATGGACGCCATCAACAAGGCGAAACCTTCCGCTGCCAAGGGCACCTATGTCCGCTCCCTGTACGTGAGCGCCACCATGGGCCCCGCCATCAAGGTGAATGCCCTGAAGTTCTAAGGGAGACGAGGGGAACAGGGGACGCGAGGGGCTGCCGCCCCTCAGACCCTGCTCAGGGCTTCGCTCTGAACCCATTTTTGACCGCGCTCTGCGCGGTCAAGGGAAAAGCATGTTCATATGAAAAGGCTGTTCGGTGAGTCCGGGCAGCTTTTTTTATGTCCCTTCCCCTGCCCTTGACAAACCCCCAATTTATCGTACACTGGAATCACATCCACTCTTTGGGAAAACGAGGTGCCGCCTTCATGCAGATCCAGCGGCTTTTTGAAATCGTCTACATCCTGCTGGACCAGAAAACCACCACTTCCAAGCAGCTGGCCCAGCATTTTGAGGTGTCCGTGCGCACCATTCTGCGCGACATTGACACCCTGACCACGGCGGGCATCCCCATCTACACTACCCAGGGCAAGGGCGGCGGCATTTCCATCCTGGACCGCTATGTGCTGAACAAAACCCTGCTCAGCGAGGCGGAGCAGAACCAAATACTGTTTGCTTTGCAAAGCCTGCGTCCTTTCGGCCCGGAGGATGACACGGGAATTACCCAAAAGCTGCGCTCGCTGTTTTCCAAAGCGGATACCGACTGGATGGAAGTGGACCTCACCCGCTGGGGAGCCTCCACCTCGGACCGGGAAAAATTTACGCTTCTGCGGCAGGCGTTGCTGGAGCGCCGGGCTTTGCAATGCGACTATTCCGGCGGCGACGGGCAAACCCGCCAGCGGGAAATGTACCCCCTAAAGCTTTTGTACAAGGGCAAAGCGTGGTATTTGCAAGCCTTTTGCCTTTCCCGGCAAGCCCAGCGGCTTTTCAAGGTGAACCGCATGCAAAATCTTTCGCTGCTGGACGACCGCTTTGATCCTGCCGCCTATGTGGCGCCCACCCCGGAAAACCCCGGCCCTCCACCCGAAAGCCTGTGCCGGGTCAAGCTTTTGTTTCACCCCTCCATGGCCTACCGCGTCTATGACGAGTTTGACCCCCGGTGCGTGGCAAAGCAGCCGGACGGCAGCCTTCTTGTGGAGGTGGTTATGCCCTTTGACAACTGGCTGCCACCCTTTTTGCTCTCCTTTGGTACCGGGGTGGAGGCGCTGGAGCCTCCCGCGTTACGGCAGGAACTGGCGCGGGAGGCGAAGATGATTTGTCTGCGATATTCGAATAAAACATGACGTCCAGTTGTCATGTTTCTTATGATATTCTTTTCTCAGGAAGGGCGGTATGGCTTCGGTCCAAAGCCCTGCAAAAAGGAGAATGTTCATGGAAAAGTTATGCCAAAGCTGCGCAATGCCCCTGGGCGGGGAAGACACCCTGGGAACCAACGCGGACGGAAGCCGCAACGGGGACTACTGCTCCTATTGCTACCAAAAAGGCGCCTTCACCTCGGAAATGACCATGGACCAAATGATCGACTTTTGCGCGCCCTATATGGCGGAGCACACCCCGGGCATGAGCGCGGAAGCCGCCAAAAGCCAAATGCAGGCCTTCTTCCCCAGCCTGAAGCGCTGGGCCAAGGGGTGAGAAGGGGACAAGGGAAGAAAGAACGGGGAAACGAGGCGGGGGGCCCGTATGTTTGGCAAACAAAGTGCGCCCCCACCCCCCCCCCACAAATAAACCGGTCTGGTAATTTTACCCCAACCGGGTTTCCCGGGGTGGCGTATTGGGCCCCGGTCTACGCCCTGGTCAGGGTCGCAGGGGTGAAACCCCTGCAAACCCACCTGAAACCTTCTTACTTAGCTTTGTTGGCCAACCATGCGTCAAACTGGGTGTTGGCTTCATCCACATACTTCTGGATGCCGGCCTCTTCCAGCTTCTGCAGGAACTCGGGCAGCTTCTCGGCGGGGTCTCCGGCGCCGGCGCACAGGGCCAGGCCATAGGTATCCGCCACGTTGGACAGGGCCGCCAGCTCGTTCTCCACATTGGTGATGTCAAAGGTGAAGCCGGTCATGGGGATGGTCTTGGCATTGCCATAGTACTCCTTAAACTTCTCCCAGAAGCCAACGCCTTCGCCTTCCAGCGGGGGCAGCAGGGTGATGTTGCCGGCGCCGTTCCGCCAGGGCAGGTAGTCGTTGTGCTTTTCGGTGAACTTCACCAGGCCGTCGTCGGTCAGGTCATAATGCACGCCTTCCACGCCGTAGGCCAGCAGGGTCATCAGCTCGGGGTCGGTGTTCAGCAGGTTCAGCAGCATCACAGCGCGCTCCGGGTTCTTGGAAGTGGTGGAAACGGCGTACAGCGCGCCCTGGGCCGCCTGGGTATCGGTAAAGGCGGGGGTGGTGGGCACCATGGCCACCTTGATGTTCCGCTGGATGGAGAAGTCCACTTCGCAGCCCAGCGCGTAGGACTGGGTTCCGATCAGGTACTTGCCCGCCAATTGGGTGGCCACACGGTAGTCGTTGGCCTGGTCCTTGATGGCGCAGGTGGGGCTGATGTAGCCGGCCTCGTAGTACTCGTGCACCTTGTCGGCGAACTTCTTGAACTCTTCGGTGCCATACTTGCTGACCAGCTTGCTGCCGATGTCCTTGGAAGGATCGGTGGGGTCAATGTAATAGCTCAGCAGGTTGGTGGCGCCGCTGTCGCCGGCCACGATGACGGTATTGGTCACCATGCGCTCCAGCACCATGGGCTCGATAAGGAGAGGATAGAAGTCCGCGCCTTCGCCTTCCTTCACCGTCTTGAGGATATCGCCGAAGCCGTAGAAACCGGCCTTTTCAATATCTTCCAGGGTGTAGCCGTACTTGGTCAGCAGATCTTCGTTGATGTCCCAGCAGTTCTGGGTGGCGCTGTCCTTGTAAACCGGGATGGCGTACACGCCCCGGCCGTCAGAACCATCGATGGTGGCGCCGTCCCGCAAAGCCTGCGGCACAAGGTCCCAAATTTCCTTGGCATGCTTCTCCAGCAGGTTGTTGTCCTCTTTGTCCAGGCGCAGCCACATGCCCCGCTTGGCAAACTTGTTGAACTCGTTTTGCGTCCAGGCGCAGGTGAAGTAGATATCTACATCGTCGCCCGCGTTCAGGGAGGTAACGGTCTGCTCTTCAAAGTTGCCCCAGGTGCCCCAAATGGGCTGCAGGGTCACATTGAGCTTTTCCTTCAAGATGGCGTTGATTTTCTCCATCACGGCGGTATCATCCGTCACAGTGGAGCCGTGGAACCACATCTTCAGGGTTACGGGTTCCAGGGTAGACTCGGCGGAAGCCAAAGTCGCCGTGCAGCCCAAAACCATGATGGCCACGAGGAGTAGCGCTACGAGTTTCTTCATTCTTTCTTTCCTCCTTTTTTTCTATGTAAGCGGCAGGTCTCATCTCCCTGCCGTTCTTACCCTTTGACAGAGCCTATCGTCAGGCCCGCCACCACGTACCGCTGAAAGAAGGGATACGCGCAGGCAATGGGAATCACAATCAGCACCACCACCGCCATGCGCATGGTTTGGGAGGGTAACTGGGCGGTCATCCGGATGGCCTCCGCGCCGATCATGGCGCTGTTCTTGGCCAAGGCCTGGGCATTCCGCTGAACTTCAATCAGCAAATATTGCAGCGGAATCACCGCTTTGTTGGTGCGCACATACAGCAGGGCCAGGAACCACTCGTTCCAAAAGGCCAGGGCGTTGAGCAGCGCGATGGTGGCGATGCCGGGCTTTACAATGGGCACTACAATGCGCAAAAGCGTGGTATACTCTCCGCTGCCGTCAATGGTGGCGGCTTCAATCAGCTCCGTGGGCACGGAGGTTTGGAAAAAGGTACGCATCACGATCACGTTGAAGGGGTTGAACAGAAGGGGCACGATCAGCGCCGCGTAGTTTTCGCTCATCCCCAGCACGTTTTTGCAGATGATGTAGGTGGGCACCAGGCCTCCGCCAAAAAGCATGGTGAAAAAGCTGAGAAAGTTGAAGAAGCTGCGGAATTTGAAATCCTTCCGAAACAGGGCGTAGGCATACAGCACGCAGATGGTGACCGCCAGGGCCGTGCCCACGATGGTAATGAAAAAGCTGTTGGCATACGCCCGGAACAGGGACTGGCCCATTTGAAGGATGTACTCGTAAGCGTCAAGGCCCCAGGACTTGGGAATGAAGGAGTACCCAATCTGCCGGATGCTGTCCTCTGTCGTAAACGAGATGATCAGCACGAAGATAAAGGGAATGATGCAGATCAGGGCAAAAAGCCCCAGAATCAGGTGGAAAACCCCTTCCACCGGCGCGCTGAAAGCGTTCAGGCGGTTGCCTTTCTTTTCTTTGATGCGTTCGGCTCTCGTCGTCATGCCTTCGCCCTCCTTAAAACAGGCTGCTGTCCGGATCAGCCTTGCGGACGATCGCGTTTGCGCCGATGATGCAGATAAAGCCCACCACGTTTTGCAACAGGCCCGCCGCCGTGGTCATGCCCACATTGCCCGTGGCAATGAAGGAGGTGTACACGTAGGTGTCAATGACCTGCGTAACGGGCCGAAGCGAGCCGGAGTTCATGGGGATGCTGTAAAACAGGCCGAAGTCCGCGTTGAAAATGCGGCCCACGTTCATGATCAGCAAAATGATGATCATGGTGCGAATGTTGGGCAGGGTCACATGACGAATTTGCTGCCACTTGGTGGCCCCGTCCACCGCCGCCGCCTCATACTGGGTGGTGTCGATGCCGGTGATGGCCGCCAGATAGAGCACCGTGGAATACCCCACGTTTTTCCACAGGTTGGAAATGGTCAAAATGAGGGGCCAGTAGGTGGTGTTCTGGTACCAGTCCATGGGCTTTATGCCCATGGCTTTTTGCATGTTGGGAATCATTCCGCTGGTGCCGTCCAGAAAGGCCAGCACAAAGTAGCTTGCCACCACCCAACTGAGGAAGTAGGGAAAAAACATCAGCGTTTGATAGGTTTTGGCGGCAAACTTGCTGGTCAGCTCGCTCATCATGACCGCAAAGCTGACGGCAATGATCAGGCCCAGAATGATAAAAACCACGTTATACGCCAGGGTGTTGCGAATCATCACCCAAGATTCGTCCGTCATGAACAGAAACTTGAAGTTATCCAGCCCCACCCATTTGCTGTCAATCAGGTTGTAAAAGAAATTGTTGCCTCTGGGGGATACCTTATAATTCTTAAACGCAAGCGCAATGCCAAACATAGGCAGGTAGCGAATCAGCAGCAGCCAGATGGCCCCCGGAAGCGCCATGGTGGTGAGCAGAAAAGTTTTCTTGCGGTTGCTGTTGCCTATGGACGCAAGCCGTTCGTTCACCGGCTTTGATCCTCTCGAGTTGACTTGTCCGGAACTTTGCATCGTTTGCCTCCCCTATCAATCGTCTGCCGGAGTTTTTACGGCGCGGCCCTTTTCAGCCAACTTGTTTTACTGTTCTTGTCTGTATTTTACACATATGACCATCCTTTGTCTTGAGACCTCGTTGCGTTTTTTTGTATCCTTTTGTGCACTTCCGTCAAGGCTACAAGCGACGGACAAAGCCTTGCGCGGCAACCGCGCGCTTGGTTTTCGCCCGCTGGAACCACGCCGTTTTGCGCCTTTTTTAACGCCTCTGCCCCAGCCTTCCCGGCGGCCGGAAAGAGGGTTTCGCCCGAAAGGCGCGAACACATAATTCCGACCCTAAACCGCAGCGAGAGGTGGTATTTCTTTTGGAAGTCAGAAAAATAAGGCCGGAAGAGCTAAAGCGCGTCAAAGAACTGTGCGCCATCGCGTTTGAGTATTCCGACGACCTGAGCAAGCCCGCGGAGGAGATTGTAAGGCGGGCGCAGACCCAGCCTGAAAGCCGGGCGGATATCCACTGGCAGCATACCTGGGCCGCTTTTGACGATGACGGCGAAATGATGTGCAGCCTGGCCACTCCCCTTTATCCCTTCTGTTTTGACGGGCACCAGGCCCCCGGGGCCGGCATTGGCGGCGTGGTGACCCTACCCCCCTACCGCCGCCGGGGCGGCATTCGCGCGTGCTTTGAGAAGGCCCTGCCCGACCTTTATGCGGAAGGCATCGTCTTTTCCTATCTTTACCCTTTTTCCACGGCTTATTACCGCAAGTTTGGCTATGAGCTTTGCTGCGAGCAGAGCCGCTACCGGTTGCTGCTGCAAATGCTTCCCTACACGCCCACCTCCGGCACCCTGCGCCTGGTAGAGCCCGGAAAGACCTGCCTGGAGGACGTGAAGGCCGTATACCGGCACTGGCAGGAGACCTACAACATGATGGTGGCCGCCGGGGACTTTGAATTCCGCTGGCTTCAGCAGGCCTACCCCGCCAAGGACCAGGCCTTTACCTACGTATACAAAAGCAAGGACGGCACCCCCAAGGCCTATACCACCTTCCGCAAAGTGGACGAGCCCAGCGGCCGGAACCTGACCTGCGACCGCTTCTTTTTTACGGACCCGGAAGGCTTTTGGGGCCTGATGAACCTGTTTGTAAGCCTGGCGGCGGACCACCGCTACGTAACCTTTCTGCTGCCGGACGCCCTGCGCATTGAGCCCTTGCTGCCCGAGTGGGGCATGGGCGCGGGAACCCGGGAAACCGTATATTGGGGCATGGTCCGGGTGGTGAACGTGGAAGCGGCCCTGGGGATGGCCAAAACCCGGGGGGACGGTTGCCTGGTTCTGGACATTCGGGACGCCCAAATCCCCCAGAACACCGGCCGTTTTGCGGTGGAATGCAAAAACGGCGCCGTCGCCGGCGTGACCCGCACCGCCCAGGAGCCCGACATCTCCCTGGCCATTTCGGACTTTTCCCGCCTCCTGGCCGGAGCCCTTGGCACAGAGGAACTGCCCCTCCTTCCAAACGTCACCCTCCACTCCGCCCCGGAAAAGCTGGCCAAGCTCTTTTTTCGCAAACCCCTTTACATCACCGAGTATTTTTAGGGGCGGGGGGAAGACGGCAGGGGTTGCACCCCTGCACCCTGCCCAGGGCTTTGCCCTGGACCCCCTATTTCACCGCGTTTCACGCGGTGAAAGGAAAACTTTGCACACAAAAGCGGCGCTTTCATAGCGCCGCTTTTCGTAGTCATATTTTTTTCTGACCGCGCGCAGCGCGGTCAGTGAGGGGTCCAGGGGCTTGCCCCTGGGCAGGGTTTTAGGGACGCAGTCCC
>JAVBTE010000105.1:0-7544 GCA_031556335.1 Eubacteriales bacterium
CTGCTTGCTCATGAGCAGGTAAAGGAAAATAACAGGCAGGGCGCTGAGGGTAAGCACGGCCAGCACCTTGCTCCAGTCCGTTTGGTACTGGCCAAAAAGGCGGGTAACGCCAAGGAGCAGGGTTTTGTTTTGCTCCGCGTTGATAAAGATAAGGGGGAACCAAAGGTCGTTCCAGAAGGGCACCAGGTTGTAGATGGCCACGGTGGCCATGGCGGGCCGAAGGAGGGGTAGCACAATGACCCGGAAGACCTTCAGCCGGGACGCGCCGTCGATGAAGCCGCTTTCCGTAAGCTCCCCAGGCACGCCACGCATAAAGGCGGTCAGCACAAAAACGGAAATGGGAATGCCCATGGCGGTGTAAACGGGGATCAGGGACCAGATGGTATTCAGCAGGCCCAGCTCCCGCACCAGTTCCAAAAGCCGGATGGACGCAATTTTGATGGGCAACATCATGCCCGCGATCATAAAGAAATACAGCCCGGAAGAAAGCTTGCTCCTCCAGCTGGCCAGCGCGTAGGAGGCCAGCGCGCCCACGACCAGCACCAAAAGCAAACTGAGAATAACCACGATGAAGCTGTTTTTAAAATAGTTGAGGAAATCGCCGCTTTTCAGGACGCTTTCATAGTTTTTGAAGTTCCACTGCTCCGGAATCCAGAAAGGGTTGCTATAAATGGTGAACCGGGTTTTGAAGGAATTGACCACCAGCACCCAGATGGGGAACAAGGCGATGAGGGACCACAAAAGCAGCACCAGATGGGAGGGAAGGTGCAGGTTCATCACTTTCATGGAGCGGGTGCGCTTAGGCCGGGTTTCCATGTTGGGCGTGGTCATGTCAGTCACCTCCCTGGGTTTTGATCAGCGTTGGAATGACGAAAAGGGACAGCATGAGGAAGGTGAGGGTGGCGATGGCCGCGCCCATGCCGGCGTCCGGAAGGGCCACAGGGTGCTGCCCCGCGATGCCCACCCGGTAGAACAGGGTGCCGATGAGGTCGGTGGAATAGTTGGGTGCGCCGTTGGCGTTTTCCATGGCATACACCACGTCAAAGGCGTTGAAGTTGTTCACAAAGGTTAAAATGGTCACAATGCCCACCACGGGGCGAATCAGCGGCAGCTTGATGTGCCGGAACATGTGCCAGTTGTTTGCGCCTTCCAAAGAGGCGGCCTCCACCAGTTCCTCGTTGATGCCTTGCAAAGCCGCCACGAACATCATGGTGGGAATGCCCACCCATTGCCAGCAGCTGACCAGGGCGACGCACAAAAGGGCGGTGGATTCTTCGCCCAGCCAGGCCCGGGCCAGAAACCCCAGGTTCATGCTGGCCAAGATGTCGCCGGTCCAAACGGGGCTTAGCAGCAGTTTCCACAGGTAGCCTGTCACCAGCACCGCCAGGGTAACGGGCAGAAAGATGATGGTCTGGTATACGCCGCGCCCCCGCATGGTGCGGTTGGTCAGCATGACGGCGAAAAGAATGCCCAGCACGTTTTGCACCAGCATGTGGATGGCAAAGAAAATCCATGTATGTCCAAACGCGCCCAAAAAGCGCGCCGAGTGATCGGGGCTGGTGAAAAGCCTGACGTAGTTGTCAAGGCCGGAGAATACGCGGGCGCCGTAGCCGCCCGTGTACAGGGACAGGCGGATGGAATCCAGCAGGGGCCAGGCCATGAAAACAAGATAAATGAGCAAAGCGGGGAGAAGATAGAGCATCCAGTACAGGCCGCCGGGGCGCAGGCTGGACCCGCCAAGGCTGCGCAGAGGTTTGCCGTGTTGCATGGAAATCCCTCCAGGTATCCAAATGAGATGAAAATGGGGAAACCGGGCTGCGGTGCGCCGCAGCCCGGGACATGCGTCATGCCAATTGCTTTGGGTTATTGGGCGGGTTGCTCCACGGGCTTGTCAAACTCGACGACCATGGCGTCGCAGGCCTGCTGCGGGGTCATGGTGCCTTTCAAAACCTGGATTACCGCCTGGTTCATGGGGGCGTACAGCTTCATCAGCTTGGGCCACACAAAGCGGGCGTCGGTTTCCTTGCCGTCGTTCAGGGCCAGGAACTCGGCGGCATGGGCATCCGCAAAGGTCACAGGCAGGTTGATCATGGGATAGAAGCCGGCGGGCAGGGCGGTGGCGGCGGCGTTCACGCCTTCCTCGGTGCACAGCCAGGCCAGGAACGCCTTGCACTCTTCGGGGAACTGGGTTTTGGTGTTGTAGGTGATGGCCATGTCGGGATGGAAGGTGACGGCGGTTTTGCGGCCTTCCGGCGCGGGCATGGCGAACACGCCCCACTCAAAGCCCACATCGCCATAGGTGCTGCTGGTCCAGGAACCGTCCATGAACATGGCGGCCTTGCCGGTGGCGAACAGCACCTGGCTGTCGTTATAGGTGACGGACTCAAAGCCCTGGGGCAGATAGGGGGCCAGCTTGGAAAGGTCGGTGAAGGCGGCCAGGAAGTTTTCGTCGTTCATCTTCACTTCGCCGGCTTCGTACTTCACGCGGCTTTCCGCGCCGCCGATGTAGTTGGGCAGCATGCCCAGGAACATGCACTCCAGAATGTCCCACTCCTCGCCCACGCCGTTGGCGAAGGGGGAGATGCCCGCGGTTTTCAGGGTGTCGCAGGCTTTCAGCAGCTCTTCAAAGGTGGTGGGAGCGGCGATGTTGTTGGCGGCGAAAAGGTCCTTGTTGTAGTACACCGCGTGGCTGACCGCCGCGAAGGGCACCGCGAACATTTTGCCGTCCTCGGTTTGCCAGGGGGCCAGGTTGGAAGCGGCGAAGTTTTCTTTCACCCCGGGGATGTCGGAGCAATCGGCAAAATAGCCGGCGTTGAACAGATCGATGCCTGTGGCATAGGAACGGGCGTACATCAGGTCCGGGCCCGTGCCGGTGTCAAGCTGCAGGCGCAGCGTGGCGTTATAATCCGCAGGCGTGGTGGGCTGGAACTGAATGTCCACACCGGTTTTGTCTTTGTAAATCGCCAGCAGGGCGTTCATCTGCTCCACGTCGTCCGCGCGCCAGGAGCCCATGGTGAGGGTGGTTTCGGCCAGGCTGGCCAGCGGCAAAGCCACCATCAGCAACGCCAAAAGAATGCCAAGGAATCTTTTCATCGAGGAATCCTCCCTTTTCATTTTTGTCTGGTTGCGTTCTTGCGTAACCAATTTCTGTCTTTTAGTATAGCAGGTTGAAATAACCATGTCAACTAAAAGGCAAAGCGTATTTATGTCAGGTTTGCACAAATAAAAAGATCAAAGCAGCGCAAGGCTTTGCGGGATTTTGGGGAAGAGAAAGTGAGATGTTTTGCCTCAAGATATATAAAATATCAAGGAAAAGAAAGAGACATTATGAATTTTTTCGGAGTATTTTTATCGGTTTTTTACAAAAAAGAAACGGGGTTGCAAAAAAGCTCATTTCCCCGGGAACGGTCCCCTGGCTGCCCGCCGCCTGGCCCGTAAGTCCGACAGCCAAAGCCAGCCCCCGGCAGACAGAATCGCCAAAAAGGGCATGGCAAAATAGCGGTAGCGGGGCTGCACCTCGCTGAACACATGGGTCCCCAGCCAGCCCAGCACGATCCACACCATCAAAGAAAGGGGCATGTCCTCCCCGCGCCGGGGGGCGAACAGCAGGCCCAGGGCCCCGCCCAGATACAGCAGGGCAAGGAAAAGCGCGTCAAACAGCTGAAGCTGCCGGGCCAGGTCCAGGGCGAAGCCGCCCCGGGGCGCGCCGCTGTCCGCGCCCGCCCGGACGCCCTCGTCGTAGGCCACGAACAGGTTGTCCGTCCGCACCCACATGTTGAAGGTTTTCACCGCCAGGGTTTTGGCCAGCACGGCGGGCTTTTGCAAGCGTTCCAGAATCACCTTTTTGCAGTAGGCGTCCCGCTCCTCCGGCGGCAGGGAGGAGATTTGCGTATAATCTTCCAGGGAATAGCTTCCTGAGGTTTCGGGGTTCAGCCCTACCACGATTTTGGAAAGCATGGTGGTGGGCGGCTGCCGGGGCGGAATCAGCTTCGTCTCGCGGAGCCCGGCGAGGCCGGCCCCATAGAAAAGCTGAAAACCCAAAAGAAAGCAAACAAGGCAGCAAAGGGGGCGCAGCAGGTTTTTCCGGGCCCGCAGGCCGCGCAAAAGGAGGGCGGCGAAAAAGCAGACCACCGCCAGGCGGGTGGGCAGGGAAGAGGGATGAAAGAAGTGGGAGACCGTCAGCAGCGCCCCGGCGGCCAGGGCGAAAAGGAGGGCGGGAAGCCAGTTTTTCGCCTGAAGGGAGCGCAGCAACAGCAGCACGGAAAGAAGGGCGAACAGCGTGGCCCCGTGCTGGTTGGTCAGCACCTGGGAGGAAAGGATGCTGGCGGGATACCAGGCGTAAAAAAGCCCCGCCAAAAGGCCCCAGGGCTTGCTGATACGGCAGCCCAGGCAATAGACCGCCGCCGCGATGCAGGCGGCGAGCACCATGGAGGCCCATTGAAGGCCCGCAAGGGTGGGAGAAAACACAAAGGAGAGCAGACAATTGAGCACCGCCAGCCCGGCGAACTCCGGCAGCTGATAGTGCTCCACCACCGCCGCCACCCCGCCGGGGTCGCCGGAACGAAGGGAAACCGCCATTTGCAGATAGTTGGCAAAGTCGCTGACAGGGGCGCACCGGGCCAGCAGGTGGAACAAAACCCGCACCAAAAGCGCCAGCGCAAAAAGGCAGACCCCGGCGGCGAAGGCGGGGGTCTTTTGCAAAAGCCGGAACAGCAGCCCGCTGAGCGCCGCCGCCAACCCGAAGAACAAAAACAACCCCCAAAACACCAGGGAAAAATCTGTTCGCAGCAGTTTCAGGCCCGCGTAGCCCGCCGACAAAAACGCGAAACCCGCGCAAAAAACGGCCAGCAGCACGCGAAGCAGCCCCGCGAAGGGGAAGGACGGCCCGGGGGAGAGACGGTCGGTTTCCGGCATGCGTTGGCCTCCCTTTTCCTGGATTGGAACCATCATACCAAGGGAGAAACCGCAAGTCAATCGTGTCGTGCTTGCCCGCACCCCCGCCACAGACGGTCGACAAAATTACCAAATTTTGCTATAATCCATCCATTCCCAATCTTCAGGATTCTCTTCCGGCGCTTTACGCGCATTGGCGCGGACCCTTTGGCGAAACGATTGATAACGCACATCGGAGGAAAGCAAGGCATGATCTTTGGCAAAACCGGAAAGAAGGGCGTTCTTTTTTGGCTGGCGACGGCGGCTGTCTTTTTTTTCGCGCTGGGCGGGCCGGCGCTGGGGGAAGGGGAGTTTCCCCAAACGGATGAAAGCGGTTTTTTGGCCGAGGGAGAGTTTGTATACGAAAACCCGGACCAGGGGGTATGGCGGTACCTGAGCCCCACCCTGCGGGTGGAAATTTTCCGCCGACAGGATGAGGAACAGAGGCTGGTGTGGACGGAAGCGGAAATCTTCACCCGGCAGGGAGAACGGTTCCATATGATCCCCTATATGGCGGAAAAGCGCATGGCCCGCATGGCGCGGCCCCCGGTCATCGCCCGGGAAAACGGCGTGGTGTTCGCCGTCAACAGCGATTACGCCCATTTGCGCATTCAGCAAAAAATACGCCCGGGCATCTTGATTCGGGACGGAGAAATCATTTCCAAACAAACCCGCACCGAAAACAGCACCAAATACCCCAACCTGGACACCCTGGCCCTGTTCCCGGACGGGGACATGCAGGTGTTCCGCTTTAACGAGCACAAGGCCGAGGACTACCTGGCCATGGGCGCAGCAGATGTGCTGGCCTTTGGCCCCATTCTGCTGCGGGACGGTCAAATGGACGAAGACATTCTGGCCAAGTATGGGCATTACAAGGAGCCCCGCACGGGCGTTGGCATGGTGGAGCCGGGGCATTATTTCGCCATCATGGCGGAGGGCCGCCACGAGGACAGCAAGGGCATCAGCACCCTGGGCCTGGCCAAACTGTTTCAGCAAAAGGGCTGCACCCTGGCCCTCAACCTGGACGGCGGCCAGTCCGCCACCATGCTGTTTATGGGCAGGCAAATCATTCGGGTGGGCCAGTCGGAGTCGGCAAACGCCCAGGCCCGCAGCACGGCGGAGCTTTTGGGCATCGGCCATACGGATCGCACCCTGGCCGAGGACGCCGACTAACCCGTTCTTGACGGAGGCTGAGGCATCCAGTATAATAGCCCCATTGAGCAAATCTGCGCGTAGAATTGAAAAAGGGGGTGGACAGGCTTGAACGCTCGCTTTGGCAAGGCATTGTTGTGCCTGTCCGCCGCCCTTTTTTTGCTGCTGCTTTTGTCCGCGCTGGTGGAGGGCCCCGCCCTTGCCCCGGCAAAGGCCCCAAGCCCCCGGTTCCCCTTGCAGGCCGCGTTGCCTTCGGCTTGGGTGCTTCCCGGGCCGGAAAAAATCGCCGGGGACAGCACCCCGGGGCCCCAGGGCCTGCGCCCGGCCCCGGAGGCGCTTGCCTGCCGCGGCCCGCTGCTTGTGGCCCTGAAAGGCCGGCAAGACGCAAACGGCAGGGTCCTCACCGAAAAATGCTACGTGGACAGCGTATATCCCATTTTTCATCCCCAGGCGGCCAGCGGCTAGCAAGGGGCGCGGGGGCAAAAAGGTACGTTAGGGGCTGCCGCCCCTAAAACCCTGCTCAGGGCTACGCCCTGAACCCCTTATTCACCGCGTTTCACGCGGTGGGGGCGACCAAAATACGGAAGGATGGTTCACAAACATGAAGGTTGACAACCGCCGCCATGCGGAGGAAAAAAAGAAAAAACCCCGCACCGGCGCGATCATCGGTCTTTGCGTGGTACTGGTGCTGACGATTTTCCTGGGAGTTTTGGGCGTAAACGGAACCTGGCTGGATAGCCGCGGGCTGTACCGGCTGCTGCCCTGGCTGCCCACCGGCCATGTGGAAAACTGGCCCAAGTCCGTCGAACTGGGCATGGACCTGAAAGGCGGCGCCCTGGTGGAATACGAAGCCGCCATGAGCGCCGATATGAAGGCAAAAGGATACAATTTGAAAACGCTGCTGAATACCACCGTCGCCATCATTGGCGATCGGCTGGCGGAGGGCGGCTATCCAACCGCCACGGTAAAGCGGCTGGGCGTTTCCGGCATTCGGGTGCAGCTTCCGGAAGTGACGGATGCCACCCCTGTGCTGGATTTGATCGCCACCCCGGCCACCCTCACCATCAAAGACGCCGACGGCAATGTGGCCATGGAGGGCAACTACCTGCTCACCGCCGCCGCCCTCCAGGACGAGGAGAACAACGCCGCCGTTTCCTTTTCGCTGAACGAGGAAGGCACGCAGAAGTTTGCGGAGGTAACGGGCAACAGCGTGGGCAAGTCCATCACCATCGCGGTGGACGGCGTGGATCTGATCCCCCTGTCCATCAGCGATCCCATCACGGACGGCAACGTGACCATGAGTGGCAACATGACCATCGAACAGGCTCAAACCATTGCCCTGAAATTGCAAGGCACCGCCCCGCTGCTGGATTTGCGGCTGGAGAAGCTGAGCACCGTGGCGGCCGCCACAGGCGCGGGCATGCTGGGCAGTGGCGTGACCGGGGCGTTCATCGGCCTTT
>JAVBTE010000127.1:0-7705 GCA_031556335.1 Eubacteriales bacterium
CGTCCAGCGTGGGCCAGCCGCCGTCAAACAGGCCGTAAATTTTGCCTCGCCGCCAGTCCACAATCACGTCCTGCACATAGCCAAGCTCCACATAGCACTCAAAATCCGGGTCGCTGATGTCCATCATCAGGTTGGCCTCCACCTTTGCCAGATGGTCCAGCTGATCTTTCGTAAGGGCGACCGTGTAGGCGTTTTCGCTGGCGGAGCCCGCAAAGGGATTGGGCACCTCCACCATGCCGTCGCCGGTCTGAATGTGCACGGCGTTTTCCTGGGTGGGCGCTGGGGTGGGCTGAACCAGGGGAGCCTCGGTTTCCGCGTCCTCGTCGCTGTCGTCGCCGAACAGGCTGCCCCACAGGCTGCCAAAGTTGGAACTGCCCACCTGGCCTTCGCTGGTCAGGGACGCCGCGTCCTCCTCGTCCAGGCCGCCCCACAGGCTGCTTTCGTTGCTGTCATAATCTTCGTTGAAGGAAGCGCCGCTGTCCTCGCCGAAAAGGCTGCTTAAAAAGCCGTCCAGGGAAAAATCTTCCCCGCCGGGCTGTTGGGTGTCCGGGGTTTCCGGCTGGTAGGTGGCCGGACCCTGCTCCTCGCCGCCGCCAAGGCCGGAAAAAAGCGCGCTCCACAGGGAATCGGCGGAGCTTGCGTACTGGCCCTCGTCGGTGGCGTACTGGGAGAACCAGTCCACCTGGGCCTGCTGGATGCTTTGTTGCTGCACCTGGGTGGAGCCGAAGGAGTAGCTGCCGGAGGACATATGGTCCACCATGCTTTTGACAAAGCCGGCATAGTTGGGAGAAAGGCCGTAGGCGTCGTACTGGGGCAGGTAGGCGGAAGCTTGGGCGCGGGTGGAGTAGGGCACCAGCACCGACAGACCGGAGATGTTGCTGAGGTTGTTGGTGTGGCGGCTGTACACCACCGCCTTGTCCAGGGCGGTTTTCAGGCTTTTGGCGCTTTTCTTGTCGTACTGGCTGTATGCGTCGGCAAACAGCTTCAAATCGATCATGTCCGAGGACGCGCCGAAGATTTCCCCAAAGGAGCGCATGTTCTGCCGGGCCCTTGAGATGCCCTTCAAATTGCCGCCGTCAATTTCCCCATCCAAAGAGGTGGCCATGGCTTCCAGGGCGGTGCGGACCCCGCCAAGCCTGGAAAGGTCGGTGACGGACAGGGTGGCATATTCCGTGGGGTTCTGCCGCACGGAGTCCCGAATGAAGCTGTCCACCATGGTTTGGCCCAGGGTTTCGATGGCAATGGAAGGGTCGCTGGCAAGGGCGGGCAGCCAGGCGTCGTAATCCCAGCCGGTGCCGGGCTCGGCCTCCTCGCTGGCCACCATGTACTCGGCAAAGGGCTGCAAATGGCAGGCCATTTCATAGCTGGCCATCAGGCAGGCGTCAAAGCCCACAAAGGCGAATTTTTTGTAGTTTTTGGCCTTGGAGGCGGTGGTGAACGCCTCGTAGATTTCGGACAGATACAGGCTGTCCTTGCTCATTTCGTCCAGGCATACCCCGCCGGAAGCGCCGCTGCCATGGTCCCACAGGATGAGGCCGTAGCGGTCCGCCGGAAAGCTTTGAAGGCCGGACACGATAAAATCCGACAGCGTTTGGGGCTTGCCCATGTCGGCCTTGCCCACGCTTTCGTGAAGGCGCAGCCCCTGGCGGCTGAGCGTCCAGCGTTCCGCCTGCCGGTCTGTCAGCCCTTGCACCTGCCAGCTTTTGGTGCCGCCGGTCTGCACGTACACGGTCAGCTTGCCGCTTTCCGGAATGGCGGCGCGGACCATTTCCTCAAGGTCTTTGGAGGCGAAGCCGCCCTGGCTTTCCAGGTCGGTGCCGCACATGTACACCATCAGGGTAAAGGTGCTGCCCGCGGCCAGGGCGGAAAGGGGCCAAAGGGCGCAGGAGAGAACCAACACCATCAGGACGGATAGAATTTTTTTCATGCAGAGACCTCCATTTTCAAATGGCCCCGGCCCAAAAGGGCGGAGCCATCGCGGATCAGATGTCGATGAACTGGCGAAATTCCCGCATGATGCCGATGCCGTCCGGGTAGTGGGCGGCAAACTGCGGCACGGCGTGGCTGGGGAAGCTGTTGCCCTCGATGAAGCAAGGGCCTTTCTCCGTGATGGCCACGTCCCAGGCGATGAAGCGCATTTGAGGAACCTTCATGGCCGCGTTCATGCACATGGCCTTGGCTTCGGCAAAGAAGGGCACCTGAAAGCCGACGATGGGCGTGCCGGTGATGGGGTGATGGGTGAAGGTATTGCCCTGCTTGTCCGCCCCTACGGTGAGCAAGGCGCCGCTTTCAAGGTCTACCCGGGCCGCCATGCCGCCGCAGTCCACATTGTCCATCACCTTGCCGTTGCCAATGCGCAGGAAGGCGTAAACGATGCCCTGCTTTTTGTCGCCCAGCAAAGTGGCGATGCGGATGGTGTTCACCGAGGTGGGGCACAGCTCCATCATGCGGGGATGCTGAATGACCCGCTCTTCCAAAATGAGGGGCCGGTGCTTTTGCAGCTCGCTGAAAAAGGCATCCTCCCGGCCTTCCCAGGCATTTTTCTGGTACCGCTCGATGCCCACGCCGCTGCTGCCCTCCAGGGGTTTGGCGATCACGTCCGGGGTGTCTTTCAGAAAGGCAAACAGCGCATCCCTGGAAGTGGATTCATCCACCTTCATCCAGCGGCGGTTCACTTCGTCCTTGAAAAGCTCGTTGAAGGTGGCTTTGTCATCGAAAAAGTGCCAGGAATCCTTGGGGTTCATCCGGCGTACGATGGTATTGGAAAGGCCCCGGGTGATTTGGGTTTTCTTTTGCTCGTCCGTAAGGCGGTACATCTGGGCGATTTTGTAGTCCATATACCCCGCGTTGAACTTGAGCGCGCAGCGAAGCATATCGCACAAAAGCCACAGGCGGCTTTTGCCGCTGCGCTCCTTCAAAATGGCCGTGGTTTTCCACATGGCCTTGAAGTCCATGCGCACCAAGCGCTTGAAGAAAAAGGATAGCTTGCCCATGATTCAGCCTCTTTTGCCTGATTTATACGTTGAAACGGAACAGAACGATGTCCCCGTCTTTCATGACATAGTCCTTTCCCTCGCTGCGGATTTGGCCGTTTTCCCGGCAGGCGTTCATGCTGCCCAGGGCCACAAGCTGGTCGTAGGCCACCACCTCGGCCCGGATAAAGCCCCGTTCAAAATCCGTATGGATCTTTCCGGCGGCCTGGGGGGCCTTGGTGCCGCTGGTGATGGTCCAGGCCCGGCACTCGTCGCTGCCGGCGGTGAGAAAGGAAATGAGGCCCAAAAGGGAATAGCAGGCATGGATCAGGCGGTCCAGGCCGCTTTCGCCAATGCCCAGCTCCCGCAAAAACTCCGCCTTTTCCTCGGGGGGCATCTGGGAGATTTCCTCCTCGATGCGGGCGGAGATGGTGAACACCTCGGCGTTTTGGGCCTTGGCCACGCTTTCCACCTGCCGCACAAAAGGAAGCTCCCCGTTAGACTTCCCCACATCGTCCTCGGCTATGTTGGCGGCGAAGATGACGGGCTTGTCGGTCAAAAGGAACCAGCCTTCCACGATCTCCTTTTCTTCCGCCGTCATGGGAAAGGTGCGGGCGGGCTGGCCCGCTTCCAGATGGCTTTGCAGCCGCTGGCCGATTTCGGTTTCCAGCTGGAACTTCTTTTCGCCGGATTTGACCATCTTTTGCGCCTTGTCCACCCGGCGCTGTACGGTTTCCAGGTCGGCGAAGATGAGCTCCAGCTCGATGACTTCAATGTCCCGGGCGGGGTCAATGCTGCCGTCCACATGGATGATGTTTTCGTCCTCAAAACAGCGCACCACATGCACGATGGCGTCCACCTCGCGGATGTGGGAGAGGAACTTGTTGCCCAGGCCCTCGCCCTGGCTGGCGCCCTTCACCAGGCCCGCGATGTCCACAAACTCCACAGACGCGGGGGTCACCTGTTTGGGGTGGAACATTTCCGAAAGCACGGTAAGGCGGCCGTCGGGCACAGGCACGATGCCCGTGTTGGGTTCTATGGTGCAAAAGGGATAGTTGGCCGCCTGGGCCCCCGCCTTGGTAATGGCGTTGAACAGGGTGCTTTTGCCCACGTTGGGCAGACCTACGATTCCAAGCTTCATCGTTCCACATCCTTGGCTTATGCTGTGTGATCTTCCAAAGTATTATAGCGGGACGGGTGGGAAAAAGCAACAAATTGACCGGGCATCGCTGTTTCCATCTTTACATTTTTTGTCCGCCCATGTAGAATAACCAAAGAATATGCGGGAAGGCGTGAGCGTCATCGTGATGGAGCTGATCGTAAACCCTGTGGCGGGCAATGGCCGTGCCAAACTGGTAGGAGAGATGGCCGCCCAGTATTTGGCGGAGAAAAAGGTGGAGTACCGCCTGCGGCTGACGGAATACCAGGGGCATGCCACCGAGCTTTCCCGGCAGGCAGCCGAAGCGGGGACGGACACCGTTATCGCCGTGGGCGGGGACGGTACCGTTTCGGAGACCGCCGCCGGGCTGATGCACACGAATACCGCGCTGGGCATTGTATCGGCCGGCACGGGAAACGATTTTGTCAAGGCCCTGAACGCGCCCCGGAAATGGCGGGAGGCCATCGACTTTATTTTGTCCCATCCGCCCCGGCCTATTGATACGGGCGTGATGAACGATACTTTTTTTATGAACGTTTGCGGCGCGGGCTTTGACGTGATGGTGCTGGACTATGCCAACACCGCCAAAAAGCACGCCAGCGGCATTTGGCCGTACCTGTACGGGGTGGTTCGGGCCATCAAGAACTTCAAGCCCTTTGCCATGCACATTGAAATTGGGGAGGACGTTCGGCTGGACGGGCAGTATATGATCTGCTCCGTCGCCAACGGCAAGTTTGTGGGCGGAGGCATTCCCATCGCCCCGGTGGCCGACGTGGCGGACGGCCTGTTTGACGTGGTGGTGGTGGACGCGGTGCCCCGGTGGAAGATTCCTTTTTATCTGCCCGGGCTTTTGGGCGGCAAGCTGATGGGCTACAAAATTACCCACCACTACCGGGCCGCCAGTTGCGCCCTTTCCTCCGCGAATATGCGGCTGAACCTGGACGGGGAGATTTTGCCCATTGACCAGACCCGCTTCACCTGCGAAAGGGACGCGTTGCGCGTTCATTGGTGACGGGCGGCCCCATGGCCGAACGCAATTGTAAATAAACCGTAAAGGGTCTGCCTTTTGAAAGATTCTTCCCGCAAAAATATGATATACTGTACACAACAAAGGCCGGTGGGCCTGTGGAACGGGACGGTGTGCGCGTTGGGGTGGAAGGGATGTCCGCTGAAAGCGGGATGCCTGGGAATGGCGCTTGCGTTGCTGTTTTCCGTTTCTCCCGCCCTGGCCACGGAGGACGACGAGGAGATCTCCCTGGACGACATCGCCTTTCAGCCCTATGTATACCTGGTAAAGCCCGAGCAGGGGATAAGCTATGACGGGCCTGCCAAGCTGACCGTGCAGGCGGGGGGCCAGTATGTGGAAGCCTTTGACCTGGAGCTGACCACAGAGGACGGAACCCAGACCGCGCGCGTGGTGGGGACGGAGGCCGAGCATACTTTCGTTTTTGACAGGCCCCAGGTGTCCGGCGGCACACTGACGGTGCGGGGCTACGCCGACGCGGAGCCCACCGACAGCACAGCCGTAACGGAGCTGGTCAGGCGCATTCCCTCCCCCAAGGAGGAACTGATCGAAAAGATGATCGCCCTGGCCTACGCAAATTCCAAGGACAACCGCTACAAGTTCGCCCCGGCGGAGACGGATTCGGACATCGGCGTTTGCAAGAACTTCGTGATGCGGCTGTTCGACACGTACTCGAAGGGCTACCGCATGCGGGAATACCCGGAGCTTTCTTTGCATATGCCCGTAAACAACAGCAAAAAAGCCTGCGCGCCTTACGACTACGGCATCGAGTGGAAGCCGGAGACCCCCGATGGCGGTAGCCCCTTTGAAATCGCCGCCCAGTTCAAGTACGACAATGACCTGAGCGAGGAAGAAAACGCAAAGCTAGCCAGGCAGCTGGTTGAGCAGATTCAAAAGGGCGATTTTTTCCAGATCGTGGGCTATTACGGCGGGGGAAACGGCCCCCACAGCATGTATGTCATCCAGGGGTACGACCCCGATACGGACATGATCCACTGGACGGACAGCAACATGCGGGGCACCCGGGTGAACGGCGCGCGCTGGGGCTATATGCAATACGACGCGGACGCCGAGGCGGACTGGTGGGTGAAGGTATTCAACATGAAAAAGCGCGGCGCGACGGTCTATCGCCTGCGGGATGATTTGTATAAGGTTGGAGGAGGAGACTAGGATGGCGAAAAAATGGACGAATCAGGTGAAGCTGGCCTGGCTGAAAGCGATGGAGGTTCTGGGCACATCGGCCTCCAACCTGGCGAGCAACGCCAAGCACAAGGTGACGGAAATCAACCTGGAAACCCGCCGGCGGGAGATTTTGACCGATTTCAGCATGAAGGCCCTGGACCTGTGGCAGCAGGGAGAACGGTTGCCCGAGCCCCTGGAAACCATGCTGAAAGAGCTGAGCGAGGTGGACGAGCGGCTGAGCGTATTGCGGGCGGAGAAGTATGCTTCCGTAACGGGCAAAGGCAAGGGGAAAGACGCGGAGCAGGAACAGGCGGAAGAAACGTCCGGAGGGGACGGAGACGCGGCTTTGGACGGAGCGCCGGCGGATGTGCAGGCGGAACCCCAGGCCCAGCCCGCGCCCGAAAGTGAACAGCCCGCCTGGCGGGAGGGGGAAGGAACCGAACTTCCCCGGGAGGACGAAAACGAGAACGCCGAACCGGCGGAATAAGAACCATCAAAAAAGTGGCATTCGCCACTTGTCAGCCTGCTGAAAAAGGCCCATCTGCGTCGTCAGCTTCGGCGGCAAAGGGGAATCACGTACTTCTGTGTACGCTCATCCCCTTATGCCGCCTTGCTTTCTCACAGCTGTACCTTTTTGAGCAGGCTCCCATCCCGCCTCCAAACAAGTTTGTCGGCGGTCTGAAAAGTGGCATTCGCCACTTTTTTTGAGTTTACGGGCAATGTTTTCGCTGGCGCGGAAACGCCCCGCCCTTCGCATGAAACCCCCTTGCCCCTCATAGGCTTGTTTACGGCCCGTTGGGCTTGAGGGGGAGGGAACGCGGTGCTGCAAGCCATTTGGGGCGGAATGATGCTGGTTTCCATCGTGTATGCGCTGGCTTCCGGCAATGCCGCCGCACTGCTGCCCGGCGCGATTTCCGGGGCCCAAAGCGCGGTGGAACTGACGATGAAGCTGCTGGCGGGGTACCTGTTTTTTTGCGGCGTCATTGAAATTGTAAAGGCGCTGGGGGTGCCCGGCAAGCTGGGCAGGGCCCTATCGCCGCTGCTAAGGCGTTTGTTGCCCGCCGTGGAGCGGCAGGAGACCAAGGACGCCATTGTGCTGAACCTGGCCGCCAACATGCTGGGGTTGGGGAACGCCGCCACGCCCATGGGCATCCGGGCCATGGAACTGATGGACGAGGACTGCCCGAACAATTCCAAAATGCTGGCGGCCATGTATATGTTTTTGGTGATCAACGCCACAAGCCTGCAACTGGTGCCCACCACCATTTTGTCCCTGCGGGTGGCGGCGGGGTCCGCCGACCCCACGGCCGTTTTGTTGCCCACGCTTGTCTGCACCCTGGCGTCCGCCGGTGTGGGCGTTTCTTGCGC
>JAVBTE010000027.1:0-5571 GCA_031556335.1 Eubacteriales bacterium
GCATCAAGGGCATGCTGGAGCGCAACGCCTATTGCGACGAGGTGCTGCACCAAATTGCGGCGGCGTCCAGCGCCATGGATTCCGTCAGCAAGCTGGTGCTGGAAAACCACATTCGAGGCTGCATGGTGGAAAAGATCAAAAACGGCGAGGACGACGTGGTGGACGAATTGATCGTGACCATCGGCAAGCTATTGTAAGGAGGAACGCCCTTTGCTTCAGGAAACGATCCAAATCAGCGGCATGACCTGCGCCGCTTGCGCGAAACGAATTGAGAAGGTGGTTGGCAAGCTGCCCGGCGTTCAAAGCGCAGCCGTCAATTTGGCCACGGAAAAGCTGAGCGTAACCTTTGACGAAGGACAGCTTTCCCGCGCCATGGTGGAAGAGGCCGTCGTAAAAATTGGCTACGGTGTGGTGGAGGAAAAGAAGGAGAACCAAGTGGTGATTCCCATCGCGGGCATGACCTGCGCCGCCTGCGCCAGCCGCATTGAAAAGGTGCTGGGGCGGCTTGAGGGGGTCAGCGCGAGCGTCAATTTGGCCACGGAAAAGGCCACGGTGCGCTATGATCCCCGTCAGATGAAGCTGTCCGCCATCAAGCAGGCCATTTTGAAGGCGGGCTATACCCCCCTGGAAACCGAGAAAAAAGGCATGGTGGACGAGGACCGGCTGCGCAAGGAAAAGGAGATCAAAAGCCTGTGGCGGCGGTTTATTTTGTCGGCCGCGTTCGCTTTCCCCCTTTTGTATTTGGCCATGGGGTCCATGATCTGGTGGCTGCACTTTCCCATCCCGGCATTTTTGAACCCCATGCAGTACCCGTTGCAGTACGCCCTGGCGCAGATTGCGCTGGTCATTCCCTGCCTGATCGCCGGGCGCAGGTTTTACACGGTGGGGTACAAGGCCCTGTGGCAGCGCAGCCCCAACATGGACAGCCTCATCGCCCTGGGCACAACGGCCGCCGTGGGGTACAGCCTTTATTCCACCTGGCTCATTACGCAGGGTCATTTTGCCGCTGTGGACGGGTTATACTTTGAATCGGCGGGGGTCATCATCACGCTGATTTTGCTGGGCAAATCTTTGGAGGCGGTGTCCAAGGGGAAAACCTCCGAGGCCATCAAAAAGCTGATGGGCCTTGCGCCTAAAACGGCGGTGGTCATCCAAAACGAGGCGGAAGTGGAAATTCCCATCGACGAGGTGGAAACCGGCGACGTCGTGCTGGTGCGGCCCGGGGAGAAGATTCCCGTGGACGGCGTGATCACGGACGGCAGAACCGCCCTGGACGAGAGCATGCTGACCGGGGAAAGCATGCCCGTGGACAAAAAGCCCGGGGACCCGGTGTATGCCGCGTCGGTGAACCAAAACGGCCTGATTCGCTTTGAGGCCACCAAGGTGGGCGGCGACACCGCCCTGGCCCGGATCATCAAGCTGGTGGAGGACGCCCAAAGCTCCAAGGCCCCCATCGCGCAAATGGCGGACATCGTTTCCGGCATTTTTGTGCCGGTGGTGTGCGGCATCGCGCTGGTGGCGGCCATCGCCTGGTACGTGGGCACGGGCAACGTGCAGTTCGCCCTGACCATTTTTATTTCGGTGCTGGTCATCGCCTGCCCCTGCGCCCTGGGGCTGGCCACGCCCACGGCCATCATGGTGGGCACGGGCAAGGGCGCGGAGTACGGCATATTGATCAAAGGCGGCGAGGCCCTGGAAACCGCCCACAAGGTGCGGGCCATTGTATTTGACAAAACCGGCACCCTCACCGAGGGCAGGCCCATGGTGACGGACGTGGTGACGGCTTCGGGCATGGGCCGGGAGGAACTTTTGCAAATGACCGCTTCGGCGGAAAAGGGGTCCGAACATCCGCTGGGCCAGGCCATTGTGCGGGCCGCAGAGGGCGAAGGGCTGGCCCTGCTGCCCGTGGAAGCCTTTCAGGCCATTCCAGGCCACGGCGTGGAGGTAGACATCGCCGGAACCCACGCGCTGATCGGCAACCGGAAGCTGATGGCGGACAAAGGCATGGAATTGGGCGGCCTGGAGGGGGAGGCGGACCGGCTGGCCGAGGAGGGGAAAACCCCCATGTACATTGCCTTCAATGGCAAACCGGCGGGCGTCATCGCGGTGGCGGACGTGGTGAAAAAAAGCAGCGCCGAGGCGATCTCAGCGCTGCACGACATGGGCATTGAAACCGTGATGATCACCGGGGACAACCAAAAGACCGCCGCCGCCATCGCAAGGCAAGTGGGCATCGACCGGGTGCTTTCCGAGGTGCTGCCCCAGGATAAAGCGGAAGAAGTGAAAAAGCTGCAAAAAGCGGGCAAAAAGGTGGCCATGGTGGGCGACGGCATCAATGACGCCCCGGCCCTGGTGCAGGCGGACATCGGCATCGCCATTGGCTCCGGCACGGATGTGGCCATGGAATCAGCGGATATCGTGCTGATGCGCAGCGACCTGATGGATGTGCCCACGGCCCTGAAACTGAGCAAAAGCACCATTCGCAACATCAAACAGAACCTGTTTTGGGCCTTTGGCTACAACGTGGCGGGCATTCCCATCGCGGCGGGGGTGCTGCACCTGTTTGGCGGGCCGCTCTTAAACCCCATGTTCGCGGCGGCGGCCATGTCCCTGTCCTCGGTATCGGTGCTGTCCAACGCCCTGCGGCTGAAGCGGTTCAAGCCCCAGGCCACGCGAAAGGGGAAAAAGGCATGAAGAAGATGTTGCTTGCGGTTGTTTTGGTGGCGCTGGCGCTGCTGCTGGCCTCCTGCCAAGCGCTGGATGTGGTGGGCCAGGGGGCGGACCAGGCTTTCGGGGCCATGCTGGCCGCCCTGCCGGAAGGCGGCGCTGGGCCGGACGGCGCAAATAGCGGCTTTGCCCTCGGCGCCCCGGACGGAAGCGCACGGCTTTGGTGGAGCCGGGACTTTGACAAAAGCGAATCCTATGATATCCTGATGGAGTTCCCCGCGAAGCCTTTTCTGGACGCGGGGCTGGACGCCGGGAAGCTGCCCGCCGGCATGCTGGAGGGGGACACCCTGCGGGTGGGAACCTCCTTTAAAGGCGTGCAACCCGCCTACCCGGGCGAAGCCACGGCCCTTGCCGCCTTTGAGCAGATCCTTTGGCAAAAGCGGGACCACATCAAATATCACGCGGACATGGACCACTTCGGCGTATCCCTGGACAACGGGAACATGTTTGAGTGGGCCCGTGACATGGCGAAAAACGAGAAGGACATCGTGTTCGCCCTGAACCCGCAGGTGTTTGTGGACGCGGGGGTTGACCCGGAAAAGGTGCAGGGCTGGGCCTTCGCCAAGGTGAACACCATGGAGGACAACGGACGGAAAATTCAGGTGGACAAATTTTTAAAACCATTCAATCTACAATAAGGAGGCAGGGAAATGAACACCATTTTGCATGTGGAGGGAATGTCTTGCAACCATTGCGTAAACGCGGTGAAAGGGGCTGTGACCGCCCTTCCCGGCGTTGGGCAGGTAAACGTGGACCTGGAGGCCAAAACCGTGACGGTGGACTATGACGGCGAACAGGTGGACGTGGCCCGGATCATTGCCGAAATTGAGGACCAGGGCTACGACGTGGTTGTCTAAATGAACCAGGGGGCAAAAAAAATCCTCATGGTGGAAGATGAGGTCAAAATCATCGAGGTTGTGAAGGCGTTTCTGGAAAGCCGGGGCTTTGCGGTGGCCAGCGCCACCCGGGGCAGGCAGGCCCTGGAAGCCTTCCGGCAAGACGCGCCGGCGCTGGTGCTGCTGGACCTGATGCTGCCGGACATGTCCGGGGAAGAGCTATGCGCGGAAATCCGCAGGCATTCCCGGGTGCCCATCATCATGCTGACGGCCAAGGTGCAGGAAAAAGACCAGGTGGCGGGCCTTGCCCTGGGCGCGGACGATTACATCCTGAAGCCTTTCAGCCTGTCCCTGCTGGGGGCCCGGGTGGACGCGGTGCTGCGAAGGGCCGCCGAAGCCCCGGCCACGGAAAAGGCGTTCTTTGGCAACGGCGATTTGGAGATCGACCTGGCGGGCCACGAAGTACGCAAGGCGGGGCGGCCCGTAAGCCTGACCCATAATGAATTCAGGCTGCTGACCGTGCTTGCGGGCCATCCCAACAAGGTGTTTTCCCGGGAAGAGCTGATTTTGGCGGCCCTGGGCGACGATTTTGACGGGTACGACCGCGCGGTGGACGGCTACATCAAAAACATCCGCCAAAAAATTGAGACCGATCCCAAGAACCCGGCGTATGTGCTGACGGTTCACGGCGTGGGCTATAAGTTTGGGGGCGCGCGGCCATGACCATGAGCCTGAAAACCAAGCTGACCATGGCCATCGCGCTGGTGGCCGTGCTGACGGTGGCGCTGATCAGCTTTGCCGCCAACCTGATGATCGGGCAGCAGTTCAAAAGCTATATCATCAAGCAGCAAACGAAGCAGATCGGCGATATTGTGCTGCGGCTGAGCCGCCAGTTTGACCCGGCCCAAAGCCGCTGGAACATTGATTTTTTGCACGCCATCGGCATGTCGGCGCTGTACGAGGGGTACATCGTGAAGGTGTATGACGCCTCCGGCGTTCCGCTGTGGGATGCGGAAAGCTGCGACATGGCCTCCTGCCGGCAGGTGATGGACGACATCATCCAGCGGATGCGGGCCGCCTATCCCAAGGAAAGCGGGCAGTTCACGCTGAAGCGGTACCCCCTGGCCCAGGAGGGCCAAACCATTGGCGAAGCGGTGGTGACCAGCTATGGCCCTTACTTTCTCAGCGAAAACGACATGCTTTTCATCGGCACCTTAAACAAGGTGCTCCCGGCCATTGGCGCGGTGGCCCTGCTATTGTCCTTCGCCGTTGGCGTTTTCATGTCCCGGCGCATTTCCAGGCCCATTTTGCAGGTGGCCCGGGTGGTCGAGCAGAGTGCGGGAGGGCAGCGGGGGGCGCGGCTTGCGGGCCAAAGCGGCACCAAAGAGTTGGACAAGCTGACAGGGTCGGTGAACGAGCTGGCCCAGTCCATTCAAACCCAGGAGGAGTTGCGCAAGCAACTCACCGCCGACGTGGCCCACGAGCTGCGCACGCCCCTCACCACCATGCAGACCCACCTGGAAGCCATGGTGATGGGGGTTTGGCAGCCCACGCCCCAGCGACTGCAAAGCAACCTGGACGAGGTGGTGCGCATCGGCAAGATCGTGGCGGACCTGGAGAACCTGGCCCGGGCGGAAAGCGGCGCCCAGGCCCTGAGCAAAAGTCCCGTGGACGTTTTGGAGCTGGCCCGCTCCGTGGTGAGCGGCTTTGAAGGCGAAATGAAAAAAAGCCGGCTGACGGCCACCGTTGAGGGGGACTGCGGGACGGTGCCGGCGGACCGGGACCGCCTGGCCCAGGTGCTTTCAAACCTGCTGTCCAACGCGGTGAAGTTTACGCCCGAGGAGGGAAGCGTTTCGGTGCTTCTTTCCAGCGACGGCGACTTTGCCATGATTCGGGTGCGGGACACGGGCAACGGGATTCCCAAGGAAGAGTTGCCCTTTGTGTTTGAACGGTTCTACCGGGCGGATAAGTCCCGCAACCGGGCCACGGGCGGGTCCGGCATTGGGCT
>JAVBTE010000167.1:0-10934 GCA_031556335.1 Eubacteriales bacterium
TTTCTTCGTCTCCCCCGTTATTCTTCGGCCCCCCCCCGGGGCCCCCCCCCCCCCCCCGGGGGGGGTGCTGGGTTTCCCCCCCGCCCGTCCTCTTCCCCCGTTCCCTTACACCGGCCGGGCCTTGCCCAAGAAGCAGGCGGCCACGGTGCCGGGGCCGCAGTGGGCGCCGATGACCGGGCCCACGAAAATGGTCTCGATCTCTTTCAGCTCGGGAACGCGTTCTTTGATGAGGGCGGAAAGCCGCTCGGCGTCTTCCTCGGCGTCCGCCTGCATAATGAACATTTTTTGGTTTTGCGCATCCTCGATGTTTTCCGCCACCTTGTCGGCAATGACCCGCAAGGCCCGCTTCCGGCCCTGCACCTTGTCCACGCTGACCATTTTGCCGGCTTTGTTGAGGATAATGAGGGGCTTCAGGTCCAGCATGGTGCCCATGGTGGCCGCCACCGCGCTGATGCGCCCGCCCCGGCGCAGGTATTTCAGGTCCTCCACGGTAAACCAGGCATGGGAACGCAGCTTGTTTGCCTCTACCCAGGCGGCCACTTCCTCCATGGACTTGCCCTGGCGGTACAGCTCGTGGGCGCGAAGGATCAAAATGGTCTGGGGCGCGGAAATGCTGAGGGTGTCCACCACGGTGATGGTGCGCTCCGGGTATTTTTCTTTCAACTCGTCCCGGGCGGCAAAAATGTTGTTGATGGTGCTGGACAATTGGCTGGAAAAGGAAAGGAAAAGAATGTCCTGGCCGTTTTTCAGGTGAGGCTCGAAATAGTCTACATAGACGGCGGTGGGGAGCAGCGAGGTCACCGGCACGGCGCCGTTTCGCATGTTGTCGAAGTAGTCCTTTTGCTTGCCGCTCCGGCCCAGGTCGTCCAGGTATTCCTGGCCGTCCAGAATATAGGGCATGTATACCATTTCAATGTTCAGTTCATCCACATAACGGCAGGGGAGGTCGGAGTCGGAGTCGGTCATGAAAACATAGCGGCTTTCCGGCATAGAAGGTCCTCCTTTGGTGCGAAGTTTCGCAGCGTATAAGTCCTGATAAGACTTTTTCATTGTACCTTGTTTGAACGGTTTTTGCAACTCCGGCGGCCGGGGCCGTCAGGGGGTAATATAGGTGTAATTTGGGCCCACAAAGGTGTTCACCAGATACCGGGACAGGTTGCGCGGGTCAGCCAGCATGGCCAGATCCGGCTGCGGGTCCCATTCCCCGGGGATGCGGACGGCGTAGAAAATGTTGGTCCAAAGGTCGACGCGGCCCTGTTCGCCGTACAGTTCCAGCAGCTGCTTTTCGCAAAAGGCGGAGTGGATACCGTGGTCGCCGATCAGGACGATGATGGCGGAGGGGTCTTTGGCAAGCACCATGTCCACCAGGTTCATGGTGACGTCAAAGCAATATTCGTGATGGGTGGGGTAGTTCCGCACGTCAAACTCGTCATTGGGATAGGGAAAGCTGCCGTCTTTGGAAAAAATATAGGGGCAGTGGGTCATCATGTCGTGGATCAGGGTCAGCCTGGGGGAAGAGGCGGTCTGCAGCTCGTCATACAGGCTTTTCACCAGGGAGGAATAGTAGAACATGGCCTTTTCATTGTGAAGCAAAGCAGCCTCGATCTCCTCCTGGCTGGGAAGCTGGGTGAGGGGAGCCTGGCGGCTTGCTTCCGGGGCCAGCTTGCGGGCAAGCTGCTTGGCATGGGCTTCATCCAGCAAAAGCAACAGCAGGTGTTCAAGCTGGTTGCCCCGGGTGCGCCGCGCCACGTCGCCCTCCTCGGCGATGTAGGGATACCCGGTGGCCCGCACGTTGCTGACGGTGTTGTGCTCCGCCACAGCATAATACTTGGTGGAAGGCGCTTGATAGGAATCCCCCGTGTTCAGGGCCAAAAGACGGGTGGCATACCCCTTCTTGGAGAAGGCGGTGAGCAGCTCGTTGTTGGTTTTGGCCAGGGAAAGGCCCGGAGGGGCCGTTTCATAAAAACGAATGCCGGGCCTTTGGTTTGGCGGGGCGGAGGCCAGAACCGCAGCCAGGGATTGGTCGTAATAGGCAGGACAGGTGAGGGAGGGAATGGCGAGGGCCGTGAAATGGTCGGCCATCAGGGTGGCGCCCGGAAAAGACGCAAAACCGCGCTGGGCAAGGGCCTGCTCCAACGGCGCTGCGGAAACGCCAAAATAGCGCTCCATGGTTTGGTTGTTCAGCATGCCGTCCATGTGGAACCAGTAGATGTTGGGGGACTTTGTGCCCGCCTCCACCCGGAAGTCGTCTTTCCAGGCCTGGGCCTCATTGCCCCGGGCCAGGGCGCGGCTTACCGCGGGCGCGCCGTTCATCACCAGCACAAACGCCACCAGAAGGGTAAAAAAGACATTGGCCTCCTTGGGCAGTTTTTTGCCCAGCCGGAACAGAAAAACGGCAAGCCCGGCAAAGACCAACAAAAACAGCAGGAACCCCGGCCAGATCCGGTTGAGGTGAAAGGCGTTGGAGAGCTGTTCCGCCGCGCGGACAAGAAAGGGCTCCAGAAAAAACGCCGCGCAGGTGAGTACACAAAGGAGCAGCGCCGAAAAGTGGTTCTTAAGCGCAAGCCGCAGCACAGCATATTCCGCCAACAGCAGGATGCTCATCAGCCCGGCGACCACCAGCACATCCAAAAAAAGCAGGCTGGCGGCGTTGGCATTGTATAATTGCAAAAGGCGGGTAAAGGGGGCAAGGGCAAGGCACACAATGGAAAGGGCGTTTTTCTTCATGGGGACCTCCGGCAAGCGTGCTTTTGTGCGGCTTCCCTATTATAGGGCGGCGGCGGGTGGAAGTCAAACCGCGCCCCTTCGTTTGACTTTGCGGTAAAATGGGGATAGAATGACACAGATCCAAGCGGACGCAGAGGCCACGCCTTCCCTACTAACTCCCATCCCCCCTGTTATAAATTCTTTTCCATCAGCCATACTTGCATTTGTAAGGAACTGAAAGGCCCGGCAGGGCTTTTTCGCCGCGTGCCTCTTGGCGAAAGAGGGCGCGTTTGGTATAATATGGAACGTATCTTTGAAACATATCCGTGGGAACGCATGGGGAGGAAAGCAGTATTGAATGCGCATTGTGCAAAGCGAAATGAACTGGTGGAACACCTTTCATCGGATGTTGGCAAGGGTCTGACCAGCGCCCAGGTGGCGGAGAAATTGGCGGCCATCGGGCCCAACAAGCTGCGGGAAAAAGCGCCCAAAACCAATTTGCAGCGCTTTTTGGAACAGTTCAAAGACGTGATGATCCTCATTCTGATGGCGGCGGCGGTCATCTCTTTTGTCATCGCCTGTGTGGACGGCGACGTGAAGGAGTTTTTTGAGCCTGCGCTGATCATGCTGATCGTGGTGGTGAACGCCATCATGGGCATGATGCAGGAAAGCAAAGCGGAAAAGGCGCTGGAAGCGCTGAAAAGCATGTCGGCGCCCCATGCCAGGGTCATTCGCGACGGCGTGGAAACGGTGATCGACGCGGCGGCGCTGGTGCCCGGCGATATCGTTCGCCTGGAAGCGGGGGACTTTGTGCCCGCGGATGCAAGGCTCCTGCGCAGCGTCAGCCTGAAAAGCGAGGAATCGGCCCTGACGGGCGAATCCGTGCCCTCGGAGAAGAACGCGGAGGCGGAGGTGGGCGAAAACGCCCCCATCGGCGATCGGGCCAATATGGTGTTCTCCGGATGCAGCATCACCTACGGCACAGCCCAGGCCATCATCACGGCCACGGGTATGGATACGGAGATGGGCCGCATCGCGGGCCTGCTGGAGGACGAAAACGAGGGGCAGACCCCCTTGCAGCAAAAGCTGGCCCAGATGGGCAAATACCTGGGCTTTGTGGCGCTGTTGTGCTGCGCGGTCATCTTCGTGGTGGGCATTGTCAACGGCATTCCGGTGCTGGAAATTTTCATGACCGCCGTGTCGCTGGCGGTCAGCGCCATTCCCGAGGGCCTGCCCGCCATCGTCACCATTGTGCTGTCCATTGGCGTGCAGCGCATGGTGAAAAGGAACGTCATCATCCGCCGCCTGCCCGCCGTGGAAACCTTGGGCAGCGCCTCCATCATCTGCTCGGACAAGACCGGCACCCTCACCCAAAACCGCATGACCCTGGTGAAGGCCTATGTGGACGGCACCCCCGCGCTGGAGGACATCAGCACCCAAAATTCCGAGCCCGTGCGGAACCTGCTGCGCTACGCCACCCTTTGCAGCGACGGCTCGGTGGTCGTCACCGGCACCCAGGAGCAGCACATCGGCGATCCCACGGAAACCTCCATTGTGCTGGCCGCCCACAAAAACGGCCTGCCCAAGGAGCAGCTGAACAAGGACTTTCCCCGCTTGGCGGAATTGCCCTTTGATTCCGACCGGAAGCTGATGACCACGGTGAACAAAATGGACGGCGTCAACCGGGTTATTGTGAAAGGCGCGTTTGACATGCTGGCCAAGTGCTGCGTAAGCGGCGACATTGAGACGGCCCGGAAGTGGAACGACGCCATGAGCTCCGACGCCCTTCGGGTGCTGGCTGTGGCCACCAAGGTCATCGACGAGGTGCCCGCCCAGCCCACCATTCCAGAGCTGGAAAGCGGCCTTACCTTCCTGGGGCTGGTGGGCATGATCGACCCGCCCCGCCCGGAGGTGAAAGACGCGGTGGCCCTGTGCCGCAGGGCCGGCATCAAGCCTGTGATGATCACGGGGGACCATGTGGTCACCGCCACGGCCATCGCCAAGGAGCTGGGCATTTTTCAGCAGGATGACAAGTCCATTACCGGCGCAGAGCTGGATGAGATGACGGACGCCCAGCTGGATCAGGATGTAACGAATATCTCCGTGTATGCCCGGGTATCCCCGGAAAACAAGATTCGCATCGTGAAGGCCTGGCAGCGTCGGGATCAGGTGGTGTCCATGACCGGGGACGGCGTGAACGACGCCCCGGCCCTGAAAGCCGCCGACATCGGCTGCGCCATGGGCATTACAGGCACGGATGTGGCCAAGGGGGCCGCCGACATGACCCTGACCGACGACAACTTCGCCACCATTGTGGACGCGGTGCGGGAAGGCCGGGGCATTTACGCCAACATCAAAAAAGTGGTGGGCTTCCTGCTGGGCACCAACATCGGCGAGGTCATCACCGTGTTTGTGGCCATGATGCTGTGGCATAAATCCCCGCTGCTGTCCATGCAGCTGCTCTGGATTAACCTGGTCACCGATGGCCTGCCCGCCGTGGCCCTGGGCATGGAGGCCGTGGAAAGCGACGTGATGGACCAGAAACCCAAGGCCAAGAACGAGGGCATCTTCGCAAACGGCCTGGGCCTGCGGGTGGCCTGGCAGGGCCTGATGTTCGGCATTTTGACCCTGATCGGCTTCTATGTATCGGAAAAGGTGACCGGTTCGCTGGAAGCGGGCCGTACCCTGGCCTTCATGGTGCTGGCCCTGGCACAGGTGGTGCAATCCTACAACATGCGCAGCGAGCATTCCCTGTTCAAGATCGGCCCCTGGACCAACAAAAACCTGAACAAAGCCTGCGCCCTGTCCCTGATCCTGGTGGTGGTGGTCATGTTTACGCCTCTGGCCATCCCCTTCGGGCTGGTGGACCTGCCCTGGTACCTGTATGTGCTGGGCGTTGCGCTGTCGCTGGTTCCTCTGGGCGTGATGGAGGCGTTCAAGGCCCTTGGCATCGTGAAGCACAGGCATTGACGGGGAGACGGGGGGAGACGCGCAGGGGTTTCACCCCTGCACCCCGACCAGGGGCAACGCCCCTGGACACGTTATTTCACCGCGTTTCACGCGGTGAAAGGAAAATACAGAGGGCATCCGGGCAAAACGGTCCGGGAGCCCTCTTTTTCTTTGCCGTAAATTATGGTACAATCCAAACAAATTCGGATGGATGTGATCAAATGAAATACGTTGCCCTGTTTCGGGGAATCAACGTGGGCGGAAAAAACATCGCGCCCATGGCGGAACTGAAAAAAATGCTTGCGGAGCTTGGCTTTGAAGGTGTATCCACATACATTCAAAGCGGAAACGCGGTTTTCGCTTCGGAGGACGGCCCGGAGGTCATCGCGGAGCGCATCGGGGCGGCGTTTTCGGCCCGGTTTGGGTTTGAAAGCAAAGTCATCCTGCGAAACAAAGCGGAATGGGAGGCCATCCTGGCCCGCCTTCCCTTTTCCCCGGAGGAGATCGCCGCCGCCGAGGCCGCTGCCCCGGAGGTGGAGCACCTGTACTTGTACCTGCTGGAGGAGGCTGCGCCCGGGCAGGCGCTGGGGGCCTTGCAGGCGGCATACGCCGGGCCGGACCGGCTGGTTGGCCTGGGGCGGGAGATTTACTTTTTGTGCCACCAAAGCGTTCGCGACAGCAAGCTGGCGGCCTCCCTTGCCAAGCTGAACCTGCCCATGACCTGCCGCAACTGGAAAACCCTGAACAAAATTGCCGAAATCCTGCGCAAATGAGGAATGCGTGATGAGTGAAAAAAACCGTTGCCCCTGGGCCAACGAATACCCGGAATACGGGCCCTACCACGACCAGGAATGGGGCCGCCCCGTCCACGACGACCGGCGGCTGTTTGAGATGTTGACCCTCTCCTGCACCCAGGCGGGGCTCAGCTGGATTACCATGCTGCGCAAGCGGGAAAACTACGTGAAGGCTTTTGACGGGTTCGACATTGACAAGGTGGCGGCCTACGGCGACGCGAAAATTCAGGAATTGCTGGGCAACGAGGGCATCATCCGCAACCGCCAGAAGATTCTGGCCACCATCGCCAACGCGAAGGCGGTGCGGCAAATTCAAACGGAATTTGGCAGCTTCGACGCCTACCTGTGGGCCTTTGTGAACGGCGCGCCCATTGACGACGTCCATTCCCGCACCGAGGACGTGCCAGTCCGAACCGACCTGTCTGATCGCATCAGCGAGGATTTGAAAAGGCGGGGCTTCAAGTTCGTGGGTACCACCATCGTGTGCGCTTATATGCACACCGTGGGCCTGATGAACGGCCACGCCAGGGACTGCTTTTGCAGGGGGTGAAGGGGGGACGAGGGGGACGCTTAGAGGCTGCCGTCCCTAAAACCCTGCCTGGGGGCATGCCCCCAGACCCCATAATGGACCGCGTGGAACGCGGTCAGATATACTCTTTTCATCGCGCGCAGCGCGGTGAGGAAAGGTCCAGGGCGAAGCCCTGGCGGGGATGCAAGGGGCAGAACCCCTGCCGTCCCACGGCAAATGCCCCCGTTTGTCGATCGGGTGAAAAGAATGCCACATCTTGCATAAATTCGCCATTTGGGGTACAATATAGTGTATTTCAAAACGAGCGACACCTTTTCCGCTCGGAAAGGATGAGGGCAGCGTGCACGTATTTCACCCCGCTCAAAGCACCAACGGCATTCCGCCCGAGAATGTCTTTTTGATTGCGGACAGTGCCAATGTAACCATCGCCGAGGGCTTTTTGGTGCACACCTACCACCCGTATCTGTTTCCGGAGCGGCCCATCAACATGTTCCTCAGCATCCACTCCAAAGGACCGGGGCGGGATATGCTGCTGGGGGCGCTGTTGGCGCGGGTCCAGCAGCTGCGGGCGCAAACCCCGACGCTGAAGGCCCGGGCCTTTGCCCAGGTCAGCATTCAAGACGCGCCGATGATGTCTTTTTATATGGACGGCGGTTTTCAGGCCGACGATGCGCTGGACGTGGTGAAGCTGGGCATGCCGGGGGCCAAGCCCAGCGCGCCCATGGGCTACGACCTGGGCCGGGTGCCTTTGCAAACCCCTATGGAGCAACAGGCGTTTTTGATGCGCATGAACACCTACCGGCTGGATGTGCTGCAGCCCGCGCTGCTCCAGCGGTATATGGCGATGCCCCATTTTATGGCCCTGTATATTTCCCGGGGCAACGAAATTGTGGGCGAGATCCTGTTCACCGGAGAGGGGCAGGCGGCCAAGGTGATGGGGCTGTACATCATGCCCAAATACCGCCGGCTGGGGCTGGCCAAGTCTTTGGTGGCGGCCGGAATGAAGCATTTGGGAGACGTGGGGGTCAACCATTTTGAGGCGGACATCATCCGCCGAAACACCCCCCAGTGCGCGCTGGCGCAAAGCTGCAACGCCACTTTTCTGCGCACCGCCTGCTTTTATCCGGGGCTCAATTACGAGTGATTCAGGGAAGCGTCCTGCCTGCGGGCGGGCGTTTTCTTTTGCGCAATATTTCACAAGCGAAAAATCTGTGATATGATAGTGCAGGAGGCGATCTTTCGGATGCCTGTTCCCTATGTGCTGATTCGTTCCGGCCGCCGGACCCTGGCGCTGACCGTGGGCCCCGCCGGGGAGTTGACGGTTCGCGCGCCGCAGCGAATGCCCCTTCGGGACATTGAGCGCTTTATGGCGGAAAAGCGGCGTTGGATTGAGGAAAAGCAGCGCCTGGCCCGGGAGAAGGCCGAGCAGGCGTCGCCGCTTGCGCTGGGCCCCGGACAGGAGCTTCCCTTTGGAAACGGGGCCTTGGTGCTTTGCCCGGCCAGGGTCCCCTTTGCCTTTGCCTACCACGGGTTTTTGCTGACGCCCGGGCATCGGCCGCTTTTGCCCGCTCTTCGGGCGTTTGTGCTGGAACAGGCGGAAAAATGGCTTCCCCAAAGGGTCGGCCAGTGGCAGCAGCAAACGGGGGTGCGCGTAAACAGCCTTCATTTTTCCACGGCCCGCACCCGTTGGGGCAGCATGTCCGGCAAGGGGGATTTGCGGCTGAACATGGCGTTGATGCTCTGCCCAACCCCTATTGCGGATTATGTGATCGTCCATGAGCTGGCCCATATCCGGCATCTGAACCATTCCCCGGCCTTTTGGAAGCAGGTGGAGGCCTGGATGCCCGATTACCGGGGCCGCCGGGGGTGGCTGAAACAAAACAGCGCTCTCATTCGCCTGTTACAACCCGATGCAAAAGCATAGCCCGCGCAACACCATGGAAAGAAGGCGCAGCATGATCGAGCACGGTAAGCTGGAAAAGCCCCGCACCCCCAAGCGGTTTTATTTCATTACCGCGCTCATTTACCTGCCCATTTTTTTCTGCCTTACCATCATCCGCGCCCAGTGGTTTGGGTACGTGATTGCGGTGCTTTCCTTTGGTCTGCTGCTTTGGATGCGCCATACCAGGCTTTGGAAGGGCCTTCGCATCGTCATCTGCTTTTCCGCCGCCTTCCTGGTGGCGTTTTCCGGGCTGTATTTTAGCCGGCCCCAGCAAGAGGTGTCCTTTGTGGGCCAGGTGGGCCGGGAAACCCTCCGGTTTTTTTTGCACCTGCCTGTCAGCGAAAGTGTACGAACCGGGGAAAGCCTCAGCGCGATCAACAATTGGCAGCCTCCCGAGGGCTACGACTGGCGGAGCGTTTCCCTGGGCCAATGCAGCCTGGAGCTGCTCAGCCGCCAGGGCGCCCCGGGGGGGCGGGCCCTGCTGCAACTGCACGGAGGCGCCTTTGTAACCGGCCTGAACGACTTGTACCGCACCTTTGCCAAGCGCTACACCGACATGCTGGGCGGGGGAACCGTCGCCACCCTGGACTATCGCCTGTATCCCAGGGCCCCCTATCCGGCCCAGCAGGAAGACGCCATGGCGGCCTGGCAGTACCTGACGCAGACAATGAACATCGCCCCGAAAAATATCCTTTTGGCGGGAGACAGCGCCGGGGGCAACCTGGTGCTGTCCCTGTGCCTGAAACTGCGGGACGCCGGGCAGCCACTGCCGGGAGGGCTTATTTGCATGTCTCCCTGGGCGGACCTGAGCACTTCCGGCCCCTCCCATTTGGACAACGCCACGAGCGATCCCACTTTCGGCGTGACGGAGGAGGAGTTTACGGGCAAGCCCGTGGGGGTGAAGTGCCACTACGCGGATCTGCTGAATGCGTACGACCCCGATGTGTCCCCCTCCTTTGGCAACTTTGCGGGCTTCCCCCCCATGCTTTTGCAGGTCAGCAGCAACGAGGTGCTTCTTAGCGACAGCGAAATGGTGGCCGACAATGCCCGGCAGCACGGGGTGGACTGCACAATAACGGTCTATGAGGACATGTTCCATGTGTTCCAGGGCATGCTGGACCTGACCCCGGAAAGCAAAAAGGCGTGGGAAGAGATCGGCGCGTTTATTAAGAGGGTTGGCCCGGAGCGGTGAGGGCGCGGGGGTTTCGCCCCTCGACCCCGCCAGGGCTTCGCCCTGACCCGTTACAGGCTACGTTTCACGCGGCCTAAAGGTTTGATCCTTTTTTTCTGAATCCTTCCGGTGCGAAGGCTTCATTTTTTTGCCGAAAATAGGCGCGAAATTTGCAAAAAGGCATAGGCTGAATTTGGGGACCTACTCCACCACATGATAAAATGGAAAGAGTGATCTTTGATGAGCCGGTTTTCCAGGAAAATTCTGGCGCTGATTATTGCCGCCGCCGTCATCGCGCTGATCGTGTTCATGCTGCTGTTTGCGGGCATCCTGACCATTATGAGCTTGCTGCCCTACCAGATCGCATCGATCGTGATTGCGCTGCTTACGATGCTGGTGCTCATCCCCACCGTGGTGCTGGCCCGCCATCATTGGATGGTGTGGCGGATGCACGCCGCCTTCGCTACCCCCATGATTGTGGGCGCGGCAGGCATGCTGTTCAATACCATTGTGATGCTGTTCATTAACCCCGGTCTGCTGCCTGTACTTTTTTTCCTGATTGCGCTGAACTTCTTCTTCCTGGTGCTGTTGGTGGGAGGATTCATTCTCCTTTTGACGGAGCACATCAAGATGCAGCTGCGCAATTGTGACAACAATGAGGACGCGCAGGGTTGATGAATTTCGCAGGCGTACAAAAGAGCAACAGGCCGCCCGGTGGGCGGCCTGTTCAGACCGCCGACAAAGGTAAAGTCGGCGGTCTTTTCAATGCAAGAAAACAGAAGAAAAAAGCAAGAGAAAAGGGGTCGCATGTCGAACATATAAAGGAAAAGAAGCATGCGGAGG
>JAVBTE010000169.1:0-11445 GCA_031556335.1 Eubacteriales bacterium
GCAAAATGAACAACGGCTTTGCCCGGATCGCCGCCGCCAGCGTGCGGGTGCATCTGGGGGATGTGGAAAAAAACGAACGGTTAATAGCGGCCGCCATGGAATCCCTTCAGGCCCAAGGCGTGGAGGTGGCGGTCTTTCCCGAGATGTGCCTAACAGGCTACACCCTGGGGGATCTGTTCATCCACGAGCTGGTGCAGCGGAGGGCGCTGGAAGCCTTGCTTCGCTTGGCAGCCCAAACCGGGGAAATGGCCGTCATCGTTGGGCTGCCCTTTAGCGCGGACGGATTTTTATATAATTGCGCGGCAGTGCTGCAAGGGGGCAAGCTGCAGGGCTTGGTGCCCAAAACCTTTTTGCCAAATGGCAATGAGTTTTACGAAACCCGCTGGTTTGTCAGCGGCAGTCAGGCCCAGGGCAGGGCCCTGGTGGCGGGGGAGGAAATTCCTTTCCAGCCTGGGCTGCTGTTTGAAATGAACGGGTTTCGCTTTGCCGTGGAGATTTGCGAGGATCTGTGGATCCCGACGCCCCCCAGTTGCCACTATGCGGTGATGGGCGCGGACATTATCCTCAACCCCAGCGCGTCCAATGCCCTGGTGGGCAAACATCCCTACCGCAGGCAGCTGCTAAGCCAGCAAAGCGCCCGGTTGTATGCGGGCTATGCCTATGCCTGTGCGGGCTTTGGCGAAAGCACCAGCGATTTGGTGTTCTGCGGCTATACGGCTGTGTATGAAAACGGCGCGCCCCTTGCGGAGGGATCACGCTTTCAGATGGAGGGCGGCCAGGCCATCGGGGATATTGACGTGACCCGGCTGCGGTATCAGCGCCAGCGCGGCGGCAGCTATTCCCAGCAACCACAGGAAACCCCTATTTCCATGGCGCGGGTGGCACTTCAAGCGAATGTGATGCCCAATCTGCCCCTGCGGCGGCCCTTGCATCCCCTGCCCTTTGTGCCTTCAGGCCCGGAAGCGGCGCAACGCCTTGAGGAGATTGTGAATATCCAAGTGACGGGCCTGAAGACCCGGCTTAAGGCGATTCGCTGCCAAAACCTGGTGCTTGGCGTTTCTGGAGGGCTGGATAGCACCCTAGCCCTGCTGGTGGCAGTCCGGACTTTTGATGAACTGGGGCTTCCCCGCACAGGCATCCACGCCCTTACGCTGCCGGGCATGGGCACCGGGGCCCGTACCAAGGGAAATGCGGACAAGCTGATGGCCGTCCTTGGGGTGGCCTCCCTGGAAATCTCCATTGAAAAGGCCGTGAAACAGCACTTCCAGGACATTGGCCAGGATGAGGCCTGCCACGACGTAACCTATGAAAACAGCCAGGCACGGGAACGAACCCAGATTTTGATGGATTATGCCAATCGGGTGAATGGCATTGTGCTGGGAACCGGGGACATGAGCGAGGCGGCCTTGGGCTTTTGCACCTATAATGGCGACCATATGAGCATGTACAACGTCAATTGTTCCGTGCCCAAAACCTTGGTGAAGACTTTAGTCCGCCATCTGGCGGAAACCATAGGGGACGCCGCAAAGGAGATTTGCGCCGACATCCTCGACACCCCCATCAGCCCGGAGTTACTGCCTGTGTCTGCCGGGGAACTGAACCAGCGCACGGAGGATATTTTGGGGGACTATGCTCTGCATGATTTTTTCCTGTACCATCTGCTGGACAGCGGTTCCACCCCGGAACGGCTGAAAACACTGGCCATACAGGCCTTTGACGGCGTGTATGGCCGGGAAAAGATTGAGGAACAGCTGACCACCTTTATCCGCCGGTTTTTCACCCAGCAGTTTAAGCGGAACTGCGTGCCCGACGGCCCCAAGGTTGGCAGCATCGGGCTGTCCCCCAGGGGGGATTTACGCATGCCCAGCGATATGGGCTTTGATCTGTGGAAGGAAGGGCTTTGATAAGCCAGGGGTGCTGGTAGCCGTTTATTGCACCTTGTGCGCATGAATCAAAAAGGCTTGTCACACGTTTCGGTGTGACAAGCCTTCGCTTCGTATTACCCGCGCACCGCTGCCTTGCCCTGGGCAACGGCCTGCTGGTTGATCTCCATCAGATGGGCCTTTTCCTCGCCCAGCCAATCCTTCATGGTTTCGACCAGCTGCTCATCCGTCACCACATCGGTGGCGGCCTGGACAGCGCCCAGCATCACCATGTTGCTGACCCGACCGTTACCCAGCTTATCCGCGATTTCATTGCAGGGAATGGCAAAGGTCTTCACGTCTGGCCGGATCTCCACCCCTTCAATGAGGGAGGAGTTGTACAAAAGGGTGCCACCCTCTGGCATCAAGGGCATGAATTTAACCAGGCTGGGCTTGTTCATGGCCACCAAAATGGGGGGCTCATTCACCAGGGGGCTGCCAATGGGCTCGTCGCTGACGACCACGGCGCAAAAGGCCTCGCCGCCCCGCATTTCCGGGCCATAACTCGGCATCCAGCTAACCTCCTGGCCCCCAAGCATGGCGGCCTTGGCCACCAGCGTGCCGATCAATAGCACGCCCTGCCCGCCGAAACCCGCAATCAGGAATTGCTTTTCCATTACTCAGCACCTCCTGTGGTAACGTCCTTATATACGCCCAAAGGATATGTGGGCATCATGTCGCTTTGCAGCCATTCCAGGGCTTCCTTGGGGGTTTTTCCCCAGTTGGTGGGACAGGTGGACAGCACCTCTACCAGGGTAAAGCCCTTGCCCTCCATTTGCAGCTGGAAGGCCTTTTGAATAGCGGCCTTGGCCCGCTTAATGGCAGGCACATTGTGTACGCTAACTCTCTCAATATAGGCGGGGCCGCTGAGGGTGGCAAGCATTTCACTGACCCGCACGGGATATCCGCAGTGATTCACATCCCGGCCATAGGGGCTGGTGGTGGTCACCTGGCCCGGCAGGGTGGTGGGGGCCATCTGTCCACCGGTCATGCCGTAAATGGCGTTGTTCACAAAAATGGTGGTAATTTTTTCGCCCCGTGTGGCGGCATGAACGATTTCCGCCGCGCCGATAGAGGCCAGATCCCCGTCCCCCTGGTAGGTAAAAACCGCCTTGTCCGGGTGCACGCGCTTGATGCCCGTGGCCACGGCAGGGGCCCGTCCATGGGCCGCTTCCATCATGTCGCAGTTGAAATAATCATAGGCGAACACCGCGCAGCCTACAGGGGCCACGCCGATGGCGGTCTCTCCAATGCCCAGCTCCTCCATGGATTCTGCCACCAAGCGATGAATAATTCCATGGGTACAGCCGGGGCAGTAATGGAACGGTTTTTCACAAAGCATGCTGGTTTTTTCAAACACAATGGCCATTACTCTTCCGCTCCTTTCTCTTCATCCGCTTCCGGGGGCGCGGCGGGTTCCTCCGCGGGGGCCCCATACCCTGCCGTGGCGTCCACAGCGTCTTCCGCATCCTCCATGGCCTTTTGCTGGGACTCAATCTCCGCCAAGTCCTTGCGGATGGTTTCAAACACATTGCCAATGGCTCCCACCAGGCTTCCCGTGCCCTTGAGGATGCCCTGCTTTACCTTCTCGGCGGTGGAGGCGGCTTTTTCTTTGATTTGTTCGGTCTTTTGGGTAAATTCCGGGCTGCTCAGCTTTTCATCCAGCTTTTGACCCATGTCGTTCAGCTTGGAACCTAGCACGCTGGCGGCCTGATCCATCTGGCTGGCAATGTCCTGAATCTTTTTGTCAAAGCTGTTTTGATAGGCGCCGCTTGCGCCCGCCAGCTTCTCAATCTCCTGCACCAGATCGGGCACGGTGGGCACCATGCCCCCCACCCGGCCATAGAAATCCACGGGTCGCGCCCCGTCAACGGCCAGGCGCACATCGTCCAGCATCTGGCCCATGCTCATTTCCACGCAAAGATAGCGCTTGGCCGTGAGCACGGTTTTTTGCAGCGCCTGGGAGGGGAAGGGCCACAGGGTGATGGGCCGGAGAAGGCCTACCTTGATGCCCTTTTCCCGGCATTTTCGCATGGCGCTACGGGCGATGCGGCTGGTGGTACCATAGGCGACCAGCACAATCTCCGCATCCTCCAACATTTCCTCCTGCCAGCGGCATTCGTTGGCGGCAATGGCGTCGTACTTTTTTTGCAATTTCAGGTTGTGCTTTTCCAGCACGGTGGGGTCGATATACAGGCTGTTGATGATGGCCCGGGGAGCATCGCCGCTAGCCTGATGGCCCGTGGCCGCCCAGGTTTTGAGGGGCAAATCGGCAGCCGGGGCGCGGTTTTCCGCCGCGTCCATGTCCACAGGCTCCATCATTTGGCCGATCAGGCCGTCGCCCATCACCATGACGGGATTGCGGTAGCGATCGGCGATGTCAAAGGCGTCCTGGGTCAGGGAAACAGCCTCCTGCACAGAGCTGGGGGCCAAAACGCACATGCGGTAATCCCCATGGCCGCCGCCCCTGGTGGCCTGGTAATAGTCGCTTTGGGCGGGCTGGATGCCGCCAAGGCCGGGGCCGCCGCGCACGATGTTCACAATCACGCAGGGCAATTCCGCGCCAACGATGTAGCTGATGCCCTCCTGCTTCAGGCTGATCCCCGGTGAGGAGGAACTGGTCATGACCCGGGCCCCCGCGCCCGCCGCGCCATACACCATGTTAATGGCGGCCACTTCGCTTTCCGCCTGCAAAAAGCAACCGTCCACCTGAGGCAAACGCCGGGACATATATTCCGGAATCTGGTTTTGAGGCGTGATGGGATAGCCGAAGAAATAGCGGCACCCCGCCTGAATCGCGGCTTCCGCGATGGCCTCGTTTCCCTTCATCAATTTTTTCATGGGCGTTCATTCCCTTCTCAATCCGTTTGGCGCCGTCCGGCGGGCAACTGTCTGCGCCCCGCCGGGGGAGGATGGACGATTATTTTTCCACCTGAATGGCCACGTCGGGGCACATGGTAGCGCAAAACGCGCAGCCGATGCACTCGTCGTTGTTCACGCAATGCGCCGGATGGTATCCTTTTTTATTGAGACGCTGTTTGTCGATCTCCATAATTTTTTTGGGGCACGCGTCAATGCACAGGCCACAGCCCTTGCATACGTCTTCATTCACAGTCACAACCGCCATAGTTTCGCCTCCTTTTGCAAACCGGAATTTGAGGCCCCGGCCCATGCCGGGACGCTGAAACAGGTTTCTATCCATTATACAAGAAGCGAAAGGGATGTCAATATCCGCGCCGGGTCGGGATTCGTCAACTTGCCGTATTTTTTGGAATGTTGTATAATCTTCCTACTTGCCGCCCCCCGGGGCGTGGATGGAGGGGCAACAGCGGATGGAACGATGGAACAAAAGGGTTTTCTTCGGCATCTTGGCCGTGGTGTTCGTGGCCATGCTGGCGCTGAATTTTGTAACGCCGCTGGAAGCGGACGATTATTCGTATATGTATCATTTTGGCACCGGGGAGCGGTTCCAGTCCCTTTCGCAGCTGGTGCCCTCGGCCCTGGCCCATTACCAGGTCATGAACGGCCGCATGGTGACCAACAGCTTGTTTGCCCAGATCATGATGCTGTGCGGAAAAACCGCGTTCAACCTTATCAACGCGGGGGTGTACCTTGTTTTTACGCTGGGCCTGTACCTGTTTTTGCGGGGCGAAACAAAGCGGGACTGGATGCTGATGCTGGCTGTGCAGGGGGCGGTGTTTCTGTTTGCGCCGGCTTTTGGGGTCACCACGCTGTGGGTGGACGGGGCCTGCAATTATCTGTGGGGTACCACGCTGATCGTGTACGCCCTGTTGCCTTTCCGCAACGCGTTTTTGGAAGGGAAAAACAAGCTGCCCCTGTGGAAACAGATCGGGTTGGCCTTGGTGGCGCTGATGGCGGGGAACGTGACGGAGAACACTTCGCTGGTGATGATCTTGCTGATGGGGCTTTGCGTTTTGTGGAGCGCGGCCAGGCAGAAACAGGTGCCTCTGTGGATGCCGGTGATGCTTTTGATGGCTGTGGCCGGCTACGCCGTGCTGATGGGCTCCCCTGTGACAGGAAAAAGCGTTGGGAGCGAGCCCTCCTTGGGGCGGTATCTGGTCAACTTTTCCCTGTGCATGACCAAGTTTTTGGAGCAAAAGGGATTGCTGTGCGCCTATGCGGTTTTGGCCTGCCTGTCCTGGAAGGAGAAGGAGGACCGGCAGCGGCTCTGGCTGTCGCTGGCGCTGGTGGCGGGCGCGTTGATCGCCAACGCGGCCATGGTGATTCCGAAGTATTATCCGGAACGGGCCAGCTTTGGCTGGGTGGTGTTGCTGCTGCTTGCCTGCGGGCTTTTGGCGCCTTCGCTGAAGCGGGTGCAGGCGGGCGCGCTGTGGCGGGGAGTGGCGGCCAGCCTGGCGGGCATCGCGGTGATCGTTTTTTTGCAGGCCGCGCCCCTTGTGTACGACCGCTATTGCCAGGCGGAAGCCCGGCTTGCGGACATCGCGACCCAAAAAGCGGCGGGTGTGACGGATATCGAAACTTATGGCATCAGGAGCAGAACACGGTATGATATTTATGGAGACGGCAATACTTTTTCCGGCAGCGCGAAGTATCGGCCCAATGTCTGCTTTGCCAAGGCGTGCGACGTGGGAAGCATCCGGCTGACGGACGAGCTGAACTGAGGGAATGGAAGAGGGCCATAGGCAACGCCCCCATGGCAAGCGCCATGGGGGCGTTGGGATTCTAGGCGAAAGCCCTTACTCCTCTTCTTCCTCTTCGGGGAGCTCGGCATTATGCCATACGTTTTGCACGTCGTCGTTGTCTTCCAGCATTTCCAGCAGCTTTTGCACCTTCAAAAGCGTGTCCTCGTCCGGGGGCACCACGGTGTTTTGGGGCAGCATCTGCACCTCCGCGCTCAGGAAGGAAAGCCCGTGGGCCTCCAGCTTTTCGCGCACCACGGAAAAGTCGCCGGGGTCGGTGGTCACCTCAAAGGCGTCGTCCAGCACCTGCATGTCCTCCGCACCGGCGTCCAGCACCCGCATCATCATGTCGTCCTCGTCCATGGAGGGGATACGCTCGATGACGATCATGCCTTTTTTGTCAAACATGAAGCTGACGCTGCCGTTTACGCCAAGCTGGCCGCCGTTTTTGGCAAAGCAGTGGCGAACGTCGCTGGCGGTGCGGTTCCGGCTGTCGGTGATGGTTTCCACAATCACGGCGATTCCGCCCGGGGCGTAGCCTTCGTAGATGATTTCCTCATAGCTGACCCCATCCATTTCGCCTGCGGCCTTTTTGATGGACCGCTGGATGTTGTCGTTGGGCATATTGTTGCTTTTGGCTTTGGCGATGACGTCCCGCAGTTTGGAGTTGCTGTCGGGGTTGCCGCCGCCTTCCCGCACGGCGATGGCGATTTCACGGCCGATTTTGGTGAAAATTTTTCCGCGAACCGCGTCGGTTTTGCCTTTCTTTACCTTGATGTTGGCCCATTTGCTATGTCCGGACATGATATCAGCCTTTCTGTGGTTTGCGGCGATGACCGCAAAGGGGATGGGGCAAGCGGGGCGTTTTTGCCCCAACAGGCCCGCTTATTCGGCACTGATTGTACCATATTTTGCGTTTGCGGTCAAACCGGAAACCCGCGCCTTCTGCCGGATGTATTGACAAATGGTGTACAATAAGGAAGTCGGCAGGTCACTTTGGAGGGTGAAAAAAACGCCCGTGTAACTGAAAACACGAACGTTTTTCAAAGTATTGTGGTACAAGGGTTTGGGATACCCCTACTAAATGTGTTCCGGTTACATGGCGCGGGCGGGGTAACCATTATGTATCCGCCCAATGTATGCAAGGGTTTGACCGTCGCTTCACCCCAAAGAACGGAGAGGAACCATACCATGATCAAAAAACGGGACATGATTCTGATTGGAATGGCGGCGCTGGCGGCGGGGGCCCTGCTTTGGCTGCTGCCTACGCTGCGCCTGACCCCCGCGCCCCACACGGCGCTGTATATGCGCTATCAGGTGGAGGGGCAGGAACCCGTCACGGTTCCGCTGGGGGAGGACAGGGAACTGACCGTTGACCAGGGGGCGGATATTTCCAATACGTTCCGGTTGTTTGCCACGGGCTTTGTGATGGAATCCTCCACATGCAAAAACCAAGTATGCGTGCATCAGGGCGAGGTGACCATCGACAACATGGCGGAACGCCCGCTATATCAGATGATTATTTGCGCGCCGCACCGCCTGGTGGCGGAGCTGCTAACCGCGGAAGAAGTGGAGAAAACGAATCATGCACAATAAACCCAGGGGTACTATATCACAAAACAGAAGATATGTCCAGCAAATTTCTTTGTGCGGCCTTTTGACCGCGCTGATGCTGGTGCTTGGCTTTCTGGAAAGCCGTATCCCCTTGGTTCCCGCCATGCCGGGCATCAAGCTGGGGCTTTCCAACGCGGTGCTTTTGTATGGGGTGTATCTGCTGCCCCCTCCGGTGACTGCAGGGCTGATGGTGGTCAAGGTGCTGTTGGGGGCGCTGCTGTTTGGCAATCCCTTCGCGCTGGCCTTTAGCCTGGCGGGGGGCGTTCTCAGCGTGGCGGGCATGCTGCTGGCCCGGCGGTTTGGAAAGTTCGGGGTGGTGGGGGTCAGCGTGGTGGGCGCGCTATTGCACAACGTGGGGCAGATTCTGGTGGCCCTGGGGCTGGTGCACAATTTGCAGATTCTGTACTATTTCGCCGTGCTGATGCTGACGGGCATCGGCACAGGGGTTTTGACCGGCGTGGTGGCGGGTGTGGTGATGCGGGCGGTGAAGCGGTAAAGCCGCCTACCGAACCGCCAGACGGAAGGGATCGGCCTTGTCGCCGGAGCCGGACTGGATGGACAGCAAGTCCACCCGCACATAGCAAACCGGGCGCAGCCCGCCGCCCCGCGCGATGCCGGACACGGACAGGTGGCCGTTGTCCCCCACGATCCAGCGGTAGCCGGGCCGCCGCCGGTCTGTGGTCCAATACCAGGAGTTGCCGGTTTTCACGATGGTTTGCAGGCCTTTGTGGTAGGCGTAGGCGGTGCCCCGGGCCTGGCGGATCGGGTCCGGCCCCGCGCCGGTGGCCTTGAAGCCGTATTCCGTATGACAAAGTTCCTTCTTGGTGGGCGCGGAGAGCAAGCCGCGCCCGTTTTCCATTTCTACAAGACAGGCCTGTTCCTCCCTGGAAAACAGCTGGTTTACGCACAGGTCGTTGCAGGTTTTGTTCAGCAGGGAATCGGCATAATCGAGGGGCGCGTCGGGGTCCGTGTCCTTCACATCATGAAAATCCAAAAAATCGATGATGGCCTCTGTCATCAGGCACAGGGTCCCGTTTTCCGCCCCCAGCACGCGCCAAAGCACAGGCGCCATGTTCCCGTCCTCATCGGTAGGGTACACGCCAAACAGAACGTACTGGTAGCCCTGCCCCGGTTGGTGGCCCCGAAACTGGGAAGGCGAAGCCGTTTCGGCCCGGGCCGGAAGCAAAGAGAAAAGGAAGAACGCGCACAGCGCCGCCGACAGAAAACGTCTCACAGGAAAGCCCCCCGCTATTTTGTCCATTCCCCGGACAGGAATTCCATGCGCTTTTGCAGGAAATTCTTCAGGAAATCGATATTCTCTTCATAGTTGGCCCCGGTTTTCACCACCCGCGCCTTGGAATTGAACACGGGCCAGCGAACATAGTTCATGGCGGCGCTTGGGGCAATGGCCTGGGCGTATTCGTCGATGGTGCGCAGTTCCCCCTCCGGGTCGCCCTCCCGAAGGCCCAGCAATACTTCCAAGACGGGCACATAATCCCGGTAAAACGCCGACACCGCGTTTTTGTAAAAATCCGGCTGCTGATAAAGGGCTGGGTACCAGTAATAAGGTTCGCCCTGGTCGGCGTTGGCGGAAAAGAACTGCGGCCACCACTCCTTGGAGGCGGAGGAGCGGGCAAAATTGCCCAGGGCGGCGTCATAGTCCCAGGCGGGTCCCATAAAAAACAGGGGAGATTTCTGGTCCACGTCCTTGAAAAGGTATTGGCTGCTGCGGTTGGCGTCGTGGTTTTTGGTGATCTCCTCCAGCAGGTATTTGCGCACCAGCGAATCCATGTCCACGATTTGAGAGTAGTGCTTGCCGCTTTTGGGGTCCACGCCGTCTTTGGAAAAAATGGCGCTTTCAAAGGACTTGATCAGGTCGGACACATACTGGACCTGGGCCTTGGAGGCGTATTCCGGGTCTTTGATGATCACGGGCTGGCCCTTGGTGGTCACAAAGCCGCTGACCTCGTTTTGGTAGCGGATTTCATACTCCAATTGAAGAATGTAGCCGCCGGTAATGTCCTCCGGGTCGGCGGGAATCTGCACGCCTTTGCCGGAGCCCGGCGCGGGAAGAATTTTGCCAAAAGCGGGGTACTCTTCCAGCGGCTCGTTGTTGATGTCCTCGGTAGCGGCGTCCAGCTCGGTGATGTTGACCCGGTTTTTGCCGTACTCCACCTTTTCGCACAGGAGATAGGTGCCCAGATAATCGTTGTTGATGTAAACGTCCGCGTGCTGGCTTTTGGAGGTGTAGGGGAGGCCCACGGCTTCCGCCATGGCAAAGGCCACCTTGTTGCGCAGCAGGGAATTGTCCCTGAAATCCGCCAGCAGAATCCAGGATTTGTTTTTGCCCATGCCGCAAAGGTCGGTGGAGTCCTCCAGCTTGATTTGGTAGGGCTTTTTCAGCAGGAAAAAGGTGGAGTTGCCCCGGCCTTTGATGTGCTGAAGCGCCCCGTTATAGGCGAGGCTGCCGTCCGGCATGGCCAGGGCCAAAACGCCCGTTTCCTGGTTGCCCTTGCGCTTGTGGATGTAGTCCAGGTTGCCGGATTCATTGGCAATGAACAGGGCGGGCACGCCGGCGGACTGCATCACGCGCAGGGTATATTGCCGCTTGTCCGCCGTGAGGACGCAGGTTTCCCCGGGAACGAGAAAATCCACCGCGTCGCCGCTTGCCACGGTTTTTTCGTTTGCGGTGAGGGCCTCCGTTCCGGTGAAACACAGCCGCAGGCTTTCGGGCCGGGCGCTGGAGGGCAGGAACAGCACATATTCGCGGGTTCCCTCGTCATACCACCAGCGGACAGCGTCGATTTCGCGCCGCCCCTCTCCCGGGGAAACAGCCTCCGCACCCCCGGACGACAGGATGCCTTCCACCCAAAGATCCTTCAGGCCGGCGGCCAGGGAAAGGGCGGGAAGCAGCAAAACAAGGCCCAACGCCAGGGCCAGCGCCAGCAAAAAACGTTTTTTCATCGCAGAACATGCTCCTTTCCAGGAAACGCGCAAAAGGGGAAGAAAAACAGGTTAGCCCATACATCCTACCATGTTTTGGAAAAAATGGAAAGGGGCGGGGCCGGAGCGTCCTGTGTTTGGCCGTCGGCCATTCAAAAATCCCACCGGCCATGGCCGGTGGGACGCATACGGTTTTCTTGTTTCACCGCGCCCGGTGCGGTGAGGGAGGGCCCAGGGGCGTGGGGGAGGGGGGGAGGCAGAGGCTGTCGCCGAGAGTTTATGAAAAAGAGGACGCCGGAGTGAAT
>JAVBTE010000124.1:0-16418 GCA_031556335.1 Eubacteriales bacterium
CATCATGATCACCCACAAGCTGAAGGAGACCATGGCAATCTCCGACCGGGTGTACGTGATGCGCGGGGGCAAGATGATTGGAGAGCGTCAGACCGGGGCAACCAGCATCGATGAGCTGAGCGAATTAATGGTGGGGCACAAGGTGGCCCGGGGAGAGCGGACGGAAACCCGGCCCGGGGCTGAACTCCTGACCCTGTCCAAGGTCAGCCTTCGGCAAAAAAACAAAACCATGCCCCTGAAGGAGATCACGCTGCGGCTGCATCAGGGTGAAATTTTGGGCATCGCGGGGGTGGAGGGCAACGGGCAGATGGAATTGGTCCGCGTGCTCACGGCCCAGGAAACCGGCTGGGAGGGGGAAATCCTCTACCAGGGGCAGTCCATCAAGGGCAAGCATACCGGGGAACTGCTGTCTGGCGGCATTTCCTGCATCCCGGCGGATCGCCACCGCGACAGCGTCGCCATGGAGTTGAACGTGCCCTATAACTACCTGATGGGCTATCAGCAAACAGCGGAATACCGCCGTTTCAGGTTTTTGCTGGACTGGAAGAAGGTGGCGGCAGGGGCGGCGGAGCTGCTGGAGGAGTACGATGTGCGCCCCCGGGCCCCCAACCGCTTGCTGAAAGAGTGTTCCGGCGGCAACCAGCAAAAGATTGTGTTTGGCCGGGAAATGCGCCGCGCTCCCCGGCTGATGATCGCGGCCCATCCCACCCGGGGGGTGGACATCCTGGCGACCGCCTTTATCCACAGCCGCTTGCAGCGGCTGAAGGCGGACGGCGCGGGGGTGTTGCTGATTACGTCGGACCTGGACGAGTTGATGCAGCTCAGCGACACCGTGGCGGTGATTTATGACGGGAAAATCGTCAGTTGCCGCCCTGCGGGGCAATACCAAATGATGGAGCTGGGCCGGCTGATGGGAGGGGGTAGCGATGGTGAAATGGCGGGCAATCATTGAAAAACGGTGGGCGGCCACAGTGTTTTCGCTGGTCTTTGCGTTGCTGGTAGGCGCTTTGATTGTCCTTCTCAGCGGCAATGACCCGGTTGCCATCTATGGGAAGCTGTTTTCAGGCGCGTTCGGTTCCAGAAAAAACATTTTTCAGACTCTGTTGCAAACCACGCCGCTGTTGTTCAGCGGGCTGGCGGTGTGCATCGGCCTGAAAGCGGGCCTTTTGAACCTGGGCGTGGAAGGGCAGCTGTACATGGGCGCGCTGGCAAGCGCCATTGTGGGCGTCTATGTGCGGGGGCTTCCCGCCGCTTTGCACATTCCTCTGTGCATGCTGGCTGGCATGCTGGGGGGCGCGCTATGGGCCATGGGGCCGATTTTAATGAAGATCTATCGCGGAACCCATGAGGTGGTCAGCGCGCTGATGCTGAACTACATCGCCATCCTTTTTGTGGAATGGCTCATCAACTATCCGCTTCGTCAACCCAAAAGCGCCGCCGCGCAGATGTATCCCCTGGAAAAAAGCGCGCTTTTGCCAAGGCTTGCCCCCCGGTCCCAGGCCACCATCGCCATTATCTTTGGCGTTCTGCTGGCGGTTTTGCTGTTTTTGCTGCTGAAAAAAACGGTGCTGGGGTACAAAATCACCCTAGTGGGGGCAAACCGCCATGCCGCATCGGCGCTGGGCGTGCCTGTGAACCGTATCATGATCACAACGATGGCGATTTCCGGCCTATGCGCCGGGCTGACGGGTTCCATGGAGATCATGGGTACCCATGGGCGGCTCATTCAGGGCTTTTCCTCCGGCTACGGCTTTGAGGGCATTGCCGTGGCTGTGCTGGGGGCGTCGCCTTTGTCGGTGATTTTTTCCTCGCTACTGTTTGGCGCGCTGAAAGCGGGGGGAATGGCCCTAAGCTTTGGCACAAACCTGTCCGTCAAGTTCATTACCACACTGCAAGGCGTTATCATCCTGCTGATCTCCGCCCCGGCATTTGCCACCTCCATGCTGAAGGGGTTTGCCAGGCGGGACCCGCGCAAACCGAAGAAACCCGCCCTGCGGGAACCGGAAAAGGGGGTTTGAGAAATGGATTCCATCATTTCGATCCTCAATTCCGCCCTCCGCTTGACAACGCCCATTGCCTATGTGTCCCTGGCGGCGGTTACGCTGGAAAAATCCGGCATCAATGCCCTGAACATGGAAGGAACCATGCTGGTGGGGGCCTTTGGCGCGGTTGTGGGCAGCTGGCTTACCGGCAGCCCCTGGATTGGGTTGCTGTTTGCCATGCTATGCGCCATGCTGGTATCCATGCTTCGCAGCTATCTGAGCGTGGCGCACTGCGCCAACCAAACCGTCAGCGGCGTAGGCCTGAACATTTTGGCCAGCGGCGCCACCGCCATGCTGCTGAAAGTGATTTGGGGGATGGACGGAAAAAGCGAGCCAGTGACGCCTTTGGGCGATTGGACCATTCCGTTTGTGAAGGACATTCCCTTTGTGGGGGACATTTTGGGGACGCAAAACCCGTTGGTGTATTTGCTTTTTCCCATTCTGATCGGCCTTTGGATTCTGATGAACAAAACCCCCTTTGGGCTTCGGGTGGCCGCGGCGGGCGAGCATCCGGAGGTGCTTGGCAGCCTTGGGCTTCGGGTGTCCCGGTACCGCTATGGGGTCACCCTTATTTCCGGGGCTTTGGCCGGCCTGGGCGGGGCCTATCTCTCCATTGGCCAGCTTAGCTTCTTCGGGCAGGACATGACCAGCGGACGTGGGTTTATGGCGCTGGCAGCCTGCATTTTTGGGGGCTGGAAAATTGGGGGCGCGTTTTGCGGAGCATTGCTGTTTGGCGTGGCGGGCGCCGTTCAAATCCGGCTGCAAACCACGGTGCAGTACACCCAGTTTGTGCAGATGATTCCCTATGTGGTCACGCTGCTGGTGCTGGGCGGCTATGCCGGCCGGGGCGCCACGGCCCCCGCGGCCTCCGGGAAACCCTATAAAGAGCAACAATAACCTTGGAAGGGAAGGAACTGTTTATGCGTACGGTCTATTGGGAGCAAAATGCGTTGTATGCCATCGATCAAACCGCGCTGCCCTATGAGGAGAAGGTTTTGCAGCTGAAAAGCGTGGCGGCTGTTTGTGACGCCATTTACCGGCTGGCCATTCGGGGAGCGCCTGCCATCGGTGTGTCGGGAGCGTTTGCCATTGTGCTGGCGGCGGACGAAGCGGGCAGCACGGATACGCCCCAGGTGCTTCATCATTTGGAAACGGCCAGCGAAGCCATTGCCGCCACCCGCCCCACCGCCACCAATCTGTCCTGGGCGGTGCGGCGCATGATGGAAGCCGCCCGAGAAATGCGCGGCAAACCCTTCGGGGAATTCCGCCAGGGGTTGGTTGCGCTGGCCCAGGAGATTGCCGAGGAAGAGGTAGAAAACGCGCGCCTGATTTGCGAATATGGCGCCAGCGTCATTCCCAAGGAGGGCGCGAACATCCTGACCCACTGCAACACGGGCCCTTTGTGCACCATCGAGCACGGCCTTTCCGTGGGCGTGGCGATGCTGGCCCACAAGCAGGGCAAGCCGGTGCATGTGTACACCGACGAAACCCGCCCCCGGCTGCAGGGAGCCAAGCTGAACGTGTACGAGCTGACCAAATACGGCGTGCCCTTTACCCTGCTTACGGACAACATGGCGGGATACGCCATGAAGGCCGGGCTCATTGACATGGTGTTCATCAGCGCTGACCGGGTGTGCGCCAACGGCGACACCGCCGCCAAAATCGGCGTGTACGGCGTATGCGTGCTGGCGCAAAAGCATGGGATTCCCGTGTTTTTGCACTGCCCCATGTCCACCGTCGATTTCAGCCTGGCAAGCGGCGACCTGATTGACATTGAGCAGCGGGACCCCCAGGAGGTTCTTAACATTAACGGCTGCCAGATTGCGCCCGTGGGCACCCCGGTGTTGAACCCGGCCTTTGATGTAACGCCCCACCAGTATTTTTCGGCCATCATCACCGAGCGGGGCTTTGCCTATCCCCCCTTCACCAAGAGCCTGGCCGAATTGCGGGAAGAGGCCAAAGGGGGAAAGGGCTGAGGTCGTTCCTTGATCGGTCCAAGGATCAAACAAACCGCCTGAACCGTGAAGCTGGCAAGGATTTGGCGTTTGGCTGGATTTAATCTGCTTGGAAGGCCGCCGTCTGGGCCGCGTGGCGGATGAGCGTTTGACCATTGGCAGCGCCCGGGAATTCTGAGATGGTGGGGAGGCCGTGCTGGCCGTAGCAAACCTCCGGCAAATGAAGAGCACCCCTTCCGTTGTCAGTGTATTACACTGTCCACCTTGGGGTGCATTTCATTTGCCGAAAACCGTTAGTCGCTGCATATAGCATATACCGCTTTTATGTCATGCGCCACAATACCGCTATGAACCGGCGCAGAGCGTAGCCTGTACCTTTGACTGTTCAGGAAATGAAGCAAATGGCGCTGCACGAAGCCGAGTGTGGAGACAGTATATAATCCCTGCAAACGAATACTTCTTTGATGGATGATCGGAAAGAGAGGCTTCTATGTCAGCTGTTGACGAGTACATCGCGCGGTTTAGCCCGGAAGTGCGGCAAAGGCTGCTGTTCATACGCCAGACCGTTTTGAATGCCTTTGGAGAGGTGGAAGAAAAAATATACTACGGCTATCCCACCGTTTGCGTCAAGGGGGACACGGTCCTGTTTTATGGAGCCTACAAAGACCATGTTTCCATCTGCGTGGGGTATGAATGGATCGACTTCCTCAAAGGCCAGTTCCCGCAATTTGGCTACACAAAGGCGACCATCAAATTCCCGCATGAAGACCCGTTTCCCGAGGATGTGATTCAAACCATTTGCGCATTGCTAAAGCAGGGTTTTAGTGCTTAGAACGGGTATAATAACCAATAAGGAGGCGAAGCGACATGGTGGTTTTATCGGCCGAGCTTCGATTTCATATTCCCCATGCCCGCTCGCTGAAAGACAAGCGCCAGATCTGCCGCAGCCTGGGGGATGGCGTTCGGCACAAATTCAATGCAGCGATCGCCGAGGTGGATACGCAGGAAGCGCACCAAACGCTGACCCTGGGCGTGGCTGTGGTCTCCGGCGCTGGGCATCACGCCCGTGACATGCTGGAGGCTGTGATCCGCTATCTGGAGGAGAACGCGGAGGCTGAACTGGTGGGCGTGGCAAGGGATAAAGCGTCGGGCTGAAGGATGGACGCGGGTGCTGAACCGGGGGCATTCGCCTGGGCCTGGAACCGTGCAGGCAATCACACCGAATGGCAAAGCTGGAAGCGGCCCTGGGCCGCCGGAGGGTTCGTGATGATGGAGGTTTTCGGAAAATACAACACCGCGCTGGTGTTCACCGACGAATTGGAAGACGCTGCCCGGGCGCAGATTCAGGCGCTGTGTGGGCAGGCGTTTTGCGAAGGAAGCAAAATACGGATCATGCCCGATGTGCATGCCGGGGCGGGCTGCACCATCGGCACCACCATGACCATTGGCGACAAGGTTTGCCCCAATTTGGTCGGCGTGGACATCGGCTGCGGCATGGAGACGGTGCGCCTGGATGCCCGTCGGCTGGAGTGGGCAAAGCTGGACAAGGTCATTCGGGAGCGCATTCCGTCGGGCTTTGCCGTGCGGGATACTGCCCACGCCCTGGCCGGGGAGATCGACCTTTCGGCATTGCGCTGGCAAAAGGGGATTAACATGGACCGGGCGTACCGCAGCATCGGCACCTTGGGCGGCGGCAACCACTTCATTGAAGTGGACCAAGGGGAAGATGGCGCGCTGTATCTGGTGGTACACTCGGGCAGCCGCCATTTGGGGCTGGAGATCGCCAAAGCGTATCAAGCGGCGGGCTACGAACAGTTGAATCAGCCCGAACCGGGCGAGGCGGAGGCTTTGATCGAAAACCTCAAGGCGGAGGGCAAGCAAAAGGAACTGTCAGCCGCGTTGAAAGCCCTGAAAAAGGGGAGCAAAAGCCCTGTGCCGCGAGAGCTGGCTTACGTCAGCGGTTCTCTGCTGGAGGACTATCTGCACGACATGGCGCTTGCCCAGCACTTTGCCGCCCTCAACCGCCGCGCCATGGTGCGGGAAATTTTGAAGGGCATGAAGCTGGAAGCGACCGATCAGTTTACCACCGTCCACAACTATATCGACGTGGAGGGGCGGGTGCTGCGCAAGGGCGCGGTATCGGCCAGGGCGGGGGAACGGCTTTTGATCCCCATCAACATGCGGGACGGCTCGCTGATTTGCCTGGGTAAGGGCAACCCCGACTGGAACCAATCGGCGCCCCATGGCGCGGGTCGGCTGATGAGCCGGGCGGAGGCCAAGCGGAGCTTTACGGTGGCGGAGTTCAAAAAGCAGATGACCGAGGTGTACACCACCTCCGTGGGGAAGCAAACCCTGGACGAGTGCCCCATGGCATATAAGGGCATGGACGCCATTTTGCGCCACATCGGGCCGACCGCTGAGGTGAGCGAAATCGTGCGGCCGGTGTACAACTTCAAGGCGGGGGACGAGTAAGCCGGGGCCAAGCTGCGCGCAGATCAGCCCGATAGCCCACTAAAAAAGGCTCGTCTGCATTGGCGGCTTTATTGGCTGTCGGGGGCGGCCGGGCAAAGCGTTGCCAGGCCGCCGTTTCATCGCGTATGGGCATCCGCTTGAATCCGGCTCTTGTTTCCTTTGTTTGAATCTTCTAGAATGGCTTCATACACAAAGGATCAACGACGGAACGGTTCGGGTTCCATAGGGGTGTAGCAATGAAACGGAATGCGCGGGCCACATCAATGCGTACAAAAATTTTGCTGTCTTGCGTCGCTTTTTTGGTAGTGGCGTTGTTTTTGCAGATGTTTCTGTTTCAAAACTATTCAGGGGAGGTCATTTATTCCCAGGCACGCAGAATGAGCGAGGGAGCGCTGGCCAATCTTCAGGATGATTTATATACGCTGTATAAAACATCGGAAAACAGCTTGATCCAGATTTACGCGGATTCCCAGCTGGTGCTGGACTTCGCGGGAAAAATGGACGGAGCGGAGCTGGGGAAAAAGTACCGGTCCGCTGCTTACGATTTGGCGTACTCCGCCTTTGACGCTTCCCAAAACCTGGCGGCCTTGTATCTGTATACGGCCCGGCATGAACTGGTAAGCGTGTACCGCCATGCCCAAACCCCCATGTATACCTACCCCGCCGATTTGTACGACGGCGCCATGGAAAACAATGTGGAAGCCGTAAAAGCCTATGTGGCTTCGGACGAACATGCCATGCTGATTTCTGGATACTATAACGCCCAGCGCAAAACGGACCTTGTGCGCCATGTGCTAAAGATTTTCTCCTCCGATGGCCGCACGGTGGGGTATTTGGTGTGCGACTTGGGCCCCAAGGGGTATGACGCGCTGCTGACGAAATACCGGTATTCCGAGGGGGATCTTTTGTGGCTGCAACGCCCGGGGGACCAGCCCATGCTGGTAAGCGGCGAAAGCCAAAAGGACCAGGAAGCCTTTGCCAAAGCCAGCCGGGCCATTGAGCAGAACGCAACCCCGGCGCTATCCAGTGGGTATGAGCTTTTCCATGCCACGCAGCGAAAGTACCAGATGAACGCCTACCTGGGGATGCCCCAATCCGCGCTGATGGAAAACCAGGCCGCGCTCAACCGGGTCACGGTGTTGGTCTGCGTCGCCATTGTGGTGCTTTTCAGCCTTTTGTTTATGCTGGTGTCCCGGGAGCTGACCAACCCGTTGACCTATATGGTGAAAACCATGAACCGCATCAAGGCCGGGCGGAAGGAACTGCGGCTTGAAAACCTTCGCAAGGATGAGTTTGGCCAGCTGGGGGAAGCGTTCAACGAAATGCTGGACCAAATTGAGCTGCAAACCCAAAAAGAGGTGCAGTCCCAGCTGATGGTGAACGACGCCAAGTACAAGGCGTTGCAAGCGCAGATCAACCCTCATTTTTTATACAATACGCTGGATACCATGGGCGGCATTGCCGGCGCCCAGCATGTGGATATGGTGGCGGTGCTGTGCCGGGCGCTGTCCAATATGTTCCGTTACAGCCTGAACATGAGCGATACCTTCGCCACCATCCAGGACGAACTGACTCATCTGAAAAACTATATGCTCATCATTGACGTTCGGCTGCAAGGGGCCATCGAGCTGGAGGTGCAAATCCCTCAGGAGCTGATGGGCATGAGCCTGCCCCGGCTCACCCTGCAGCCCTTGGTGGAAAACGCCGTTCAGCATGGCCTGAAAAACAAGCGGGGAGAAAAGCGGATTGTGATTCGGGCCGATACCGAAGGAACCACGCTGGTGATGACGGTGGCGGACAACGGAGTGGGCATGGATGTGAAAAAAATCAACCACTGGCTGCAGTCCGATGATATGGACGCGCTTCAAAAGGACGGCTCCATTGGCCTGAGCAATATTCACGCCCGACTGCGCCTGCTTTGGGGGGCGGACAGCGGCCTGACGGTAGGGCTGGCCCCCGGCGGGGGAAGCATTGTTACCCTGCGGATGAAGCTGGACCGGGAGGCGGCGAAACATGAAGGATGAAGCCTTTCGCCTGCTGATTGCGGACGATGAATACTGGGTGCGCCAGGCCATTGAAACGCTGATCAACTGGGAAGCCCATGGGTTTGAACGCCTCCCTTCCGCCCAGGATGGGGAGGATGCCTGGGAGAAAATTGAGACTGGCCATCCCGATATTGTGCTGCTGGATATCAACATGCCCTTCCTTTCGGGCATAGAGCTGACCCGGCGTGTGCATGAGCAGTACCCGGACATTGCGGTGCTCATCCTCAGCGGGTACAGCGACTTTGAATATGTGCGGGAAGCCATGAAAAACGGGGCCATCGATTATTTATTGAAGCCCGCCGACCGGGACAAGATGCTTGCGGCGCTGTCCCTGGCGACGGAGCATCTATTGCGGCGGCAGGAGGAGCGCAAGCGCCTGGATGCGCTGAGGGAGAAGTCGGAACTGGCGGCTTCCCTGCTGCTGGACCAGGAACTGTCCGAACTGCTGGAGACGCCGCCGAACCAAAAAGACGCGGTAAACGCCAAGGTGCTTTCCTATGAACTGCAATTTACGGGCTATTACCTGGCGCAAATCCGGATGCTGGGCATCCGGCCCGGCATGGAGGAAATCCATCGGCTGAAAGGCGCGATTCTGCAGGCGTTTGACGCCAGGCAAAAGCTGGCCTTTCACAAGGAGGGCACCCGGGGCACCTTTTTTGTCATCGTGGAAATGGAACAGGACGCCTTGATGGCTGCCTGCCAACGGCTGATGCGTGCCCTGGAAAGGCAGGCTCCGGGCGGTGTCTCCATTTTTGTCAGCAACCGGAAAAACTCCTTTCGCCAGCTTCGGGCCGCCTGGGGCGAGCTTCGCCAAATGCAGCTGGTGCGTCCCTATCTGGCGGAAAGCTGCGTGCTGAGCGCCGGAGAATTTCAGGAGACCCCAGTGCAAAACCGCATCGACGCGCCCCAGCGCAAAGAGCTGGAAACGGCCATCAAAAACCATTCCAGGGCCCTGTTCCGGCAGCTTGTGTATGAACAGATCGGCCTGAAAGATTGCGTGGAAAACGGATGGCTTCACGTGGAGCTGTTGCACGCGCTGAGCGCGCTGGGGCACTTGCTTCGCGGCTCCCTGCCACGGGAAACCACGGTCAGCCGGGCGGCCGCCATGGACAATTTGATGGAGCTGATGCTGGTGGCCGCGGATCATTTCGACCTGCGGGAAGCCTTTTCCCTTCTGGAAGAAATGTGCGACGAGGCCTTTGGCGTGCTGGTGGAAAGCGCGGCGGGCGAGGGCATGCGGCAAACCATCCAGCAGGTGAAGGAATATATTGAAGAAAACTACGCGGACAACCTGTCCCTGCATTTTCTGGCCCACCGCTTCCTGGTGGACGACGCCTATCTGTCCCGAACCTTCAAGCAGACCACCGGGGAAAACCTGATGCTGTACATTGCCAAAGTCCGCATGGAGAAGGCCCGGGAGTACATTGCCAAGGGCGGCTGGAGCCTTGGGGAAATCGCCTCCATGACGGGGTATGATGATTACGCCTATTTTAACCGGGTGTTTCGGAAGATTGCGGGGAAAAGCCCCAGCGCTTACAGGGAGGAATGCGAATGAGAAAGAAGAATTTGCTGTGCCTGGCGGGCGCGCTGCTCCTGTTGCTTTCAGGCTGTGAGGGCACAAAAACCGTGGAAGCCCCGGAGGCAACGCCCAAAGCGCTGGCGGTTTTTTATGGGGAATCCACCTCCGACCCGGGATTGGAAGATGTGTTTACCGAACAGCTTTCCCGGCACTTTCCGGCGGTGATTTTGGACTGGGAAAGCGTGGACTGGGGCGAGCGTTTCTCCAGCACGCTGCGCATGAAAATCGCGGCGGGGGAAGTGCCGGATTTGATCATCGGCAAGGCCCAGGATGTGCGGGCCTTTCAGCCCACCGGGTATTTGGCGGCGCTGGGGGAGGAATTGTGCGCCCCCATCCTGAACGTGGGGCTGGACCAGGTGTCCGTTAGCGGAGAAGTGTATGGAATTCCCTATAACATGCTGTACCAGGGCGTTTTGTACAACAAAAACATCTTTTACCGCTACGGCCTTTCCGTGCCAAAGACCGTGGAGGAGCTGGCGCGGGTGGTGGACAGGCTGGAAGCGATGGGGATTACGCCCTTTGGCACCCATTTTCAGGAAGTGTGGTATACGGGCAATGTGCTGATGCAGTTTGCCACCAACGAAATTTTTCAAAAGGAGCCGGACTGGGGAAACCGTTTCCGCAAGGGGGAAACCTCTTTTGCGAAAAGCGAAGGCTGGCGGTTTTGCTATGAACAGCTGGCCTATGTGCGCAAGCATTCCTGGCCCGACGCCATGTCCATTTCCCAGCACGAGGCGGACATGCGCTTTGCCAACGAGGAGTGCGCCATGTATGTGACGGGTTCCTGGTCCATTCAAACCATTTTGACCACCGCGCCCCAGCGGAAGCTTGGCATTTTTCCCTATCCCAACCAGACCGGCGACGCCAGGCTGCTGCTGGAGCCCAACATCACCTTTATGATCAACGCGCATTCCCCGGAAAAAGAACTGGCGGAGCAGGTGGTAACCACCATTTTGGGGGACACGGAACTGGCGCAGCAGGTGTTGCAGTTCACCCAGACCGATTCCATGCTGAAAGGCGTTGAGGCCAACACCCTGCAAATTATCCGGGAGAGCATCGAAGCCTATGAAAAGGCGGAAAAGCTGCTGGATGTGACCCTTGGCAACCAGCAGCTTGTGTGGCAGTTTCAGTACAATTGCGCGGAGGTTGCCCTGAACTGGCTGAAAGGCCAGGCGACGCTTTCCGAGGTTTTGGCCTATGCGGATGAGCATAAACAGGAAAGCGGCACGGGGGAGGAGTAGTTTCACAAATTCGTCCAAGTCAATTTCACAAATTTGTCCTATGTCCTTCCCCGGCGTGTTTGTTATGCTGAAGGCACAAAATTCGCCAAGGAGGGAATCGTATATGAAAAAACTGGTTTGCTTGCTGCTGAGCCTTGTGATGCTTGCTGGTATTGCTTCCTTTGCCGTCGCGGAGGAAACCGTCACCCTGCGGGTGCTGGCGGGACAATCCACCACGGACGCGGGCATCGAAAAGATGATCGATGAGGCCCTTGCCAAGAAGTATCCGGGCATCAAGCTGGAATGGGAATGCGTGGACTGGGGCAAGGACTTCCAACCCAAAATGCAGGTGTACATGCAAAGCGGTTTGCCGGACATTATGATCGGCAAGGCCCAGGACATTTCCACCTATGGCAGCCTGGGGCTGCTGGCCCCCCTGACCGACAAGCCCTATATGTCCGAGGTGCTGGACGCGGCCAAGACGGGCGTGACCCTGGACGGGCAGCTGTACGGCCTCACCTACAACGCGCTGTATCAGGGCGTATACTACAACCGCAAGGTGTTCAGCGATCTGGGCCTCAGCGTGCCCACCACCCAGGCCGAACTGGCGGACGTGATCGCCAAGCTGACCGCGGCGGGCATCGTGCCCTTTGCCACCCACATGGTGGATACCTGGTCCATCGGCAACGTGACCATGCAGTTCGCGGTGAACGATGTGTTCAACAAGGACGCCAACTGGGGCGACAAGTTCCGCGCCGGTGAAGTGAACTTCGCGGACGACCCCAACTACAAGGTTTGCTATGAGTACAACAAGCTGATCTATGACAACACCTGGAAGGACGAAACCTTCTCCCTGGAGCAAACCGCCTGCGACGCCCGCATGGTGTCCGGCGAAGCGGCCATGAAGGTGAGCGGCTCCTGGTCCATCCAGAACTTCCTGGATATCGATCCGGCGTTCGACTTTGGCATCTTCCCCTTCCCCAACCAGACGGGCGATTCCGGGCTGCTGTTCGAGCCCAACATCACCTGGATGGCAAGCGCCCAGAGCCAGAACCAGGACGCGATCGACAAGGTGCTGGAAGTGGTCGCCACGGACAAGGACCTGGCCCTGCAAATTTACGACTACACCAAGACCGCCCCCATGATCAAGGGCGTGACCCCCACCTTCCCCAACCCCAGCCAGTCCGATATCGACAAATGCGCGGAAGCCAACAAGATTCAGGACGTGAACCTGGGCAACAACCAGCTGACCTGGGGCGGCTTCCAGGAGGAAAACGCCAAGGACATCGCCGAGTATCTGCAAGGCAAGATCACCATTGAGGAAGCCCTGGCCGCTGCGGACGCCCGCCGCGCCAATTCCAAGTAAGTTACCGTAAGCCGAAGAGGGCGGGCGAGTGCCCGCCCTCTTTACTCGGGCAGGAGGGACACACATGGTTCGCCGAAACCGCTTGTTGCGTGCCAGCAGCATGCAGTATCTTTCCCTGGTGCTTCCGGGCATGCTCATCTTTTCCCTGGGGCTGGTGTTGCCCATGTTTTTGGGCCTTTTCTATTCCTTCACCAGCTGGGACGGCATGACCGCCGACAAGGCCTTTGTGGGGCTGGACAATTATATTCGCATTTTTTCGGACCGGTACGCGGGCAGCGCCTGGTGGTTCACCTTGCGGTTCACCTTTTGGAATACTTTGATCCAGAACGTGTTTGCCATTTTGCTGGCCGTGGCCCTGGACAGTGGCATCAAAGGCCAAAAGCTGTTTCGTACCGTCTTTTTCATTCCCTGCCTCATCAGCGCGGTGGTGGTGGGCTTTGTGTGGCTAAAAATTTACGGCAATGTGCTGCCCGCCCTGGCCAAGCAGTTGGGCTGGAACATCAATGTGATGCTGTTTGGCAAAGAGGAAACGGTTTTGTCCGGCATGCTGGTGGCCAATAACTGGCAATGGATCGGATACTGGATGCTTATTTATCTGGCGGCGCTGCAATCCATTCCGGGGGACTTGTACGAGGCGGCCCGGGTGGACGGGGCGTCCCCCCTGCGGCAATTCCGGCACATTACGCTGCCCTTGCTGGCGCCGGCCATGACCATTTGCATCGTGGGCATTACCACCGGGTCTTTGAAGGTGTACGACCTGCTGGTTTCCTCCACGGGCGGAGGGCCGGGCCGGGCTTCCACCTCCATTATCTATTACATTTACAACACCGCCATCAGCGGCCGGCAGTACGGCTATGGCTCCGCGCTGTCCATCACGCTGATCGCGGCGCTGCTGGTGGTGGCGGCTTTCCAAACCACGGTGCTTCGCAAACGGGAGGTGCAGCTGTAATGGAAAAAAAGCGATATACCAGGGGCACCTTCGGAATGCAGATGATCGTGCTGTTTTCCTCTCTTTTGTTTTTGTTCCCCCTGGCCATCATTTTGAATTACTCTTTCAAAACCAAGCGGGAACTGTACGTTGGCAGCCCCCTGGCCCTGCCCCAAACCCCCAGCCTGGAAAACTATCAAAACGCCATCACCCGGCTGGACCTGGGCACCACCTTTGTGAACACCCTGGTCTACACGCTGGTGGCGGTGCTGCTTTTGGCGCTGCTTTGCGGCGCGGCGGCCTGGGTCATTGCTAGGAACAAGACGCGGTTTTATAAATTCGCCTACCTTTACTTTCTCATCGGCATCCTGATTCCCGCCCAGGCGCTGTTTCTGCCCATTTACATTGTGGGGTACCGCTCCGGGCTGGTCAACACGCGAACAGGCGTGATTTTGATGTACATTGCCTCCAATATGTCCTTCGGCGTGTTTTTGATGACCAGCTTTATGAGCACGGTGCCGGTGGAACTGGAGGAGGCAGCCCGAATCGACGGCTGTTCCATCTATCGAACCTATTTTCAGATCGTGATGCCGTTGCTGAAACCCGCCATGGCCACGCTGATCATTATGCAGTCCTTCCAAATTTGGAACGACTACCTGATGAGCAGCCTGTTTGCCAGCACCAACAAGCTGAAAACGCTGACCGTGTCCATTCAAAGCCTGTTTTCCCAGCAGACCAGCGATTATTCGACGGCCTTCGCGGCCATTGTCATTTCAGTGCTGCCCATCGCGGTGCTGTTCATCAGCATGCAAAAGTATTTTATCAAGGGCATGACCGTAGGCGCGGTGAAGGGGTGAGGGTATGGAGATTCGCTTTGTGGAAAACGGGATTCACTTCCATGCGCAGGTGACGGCGGAGGGCGACGTGCGGCTGTTGAACCTTGCGCCTTGGGAGGAGCCCGCCCCCGAAGAGACCCGGTGGTTTCGGCTGGCGGAATGCCAGGGGGCCGGCTTTGACCACGCCGACCACCACGGCTCCAAGCATACGGGTACGGAGCCCGGGCGGCGGATGCGGTATGCGGGGCATGAGGACGCCCGCAATGAATACGGCCGCAAGCTGGAGATTCGGCAGGAATACGAAGGGCTGACCATGACCAGCCATTTGCAATTTTACGACGGCGTGCAGGTGGTTCGTTCCTGGACGACGCTACGCAATGGAGCCGCCCAGGCGTTTCCCCTGGAGCATTTGTCCACGTTCACCCTGACGGGGCTTGCCAAGGCGAACCGAGGCCCCCGGGACGCGAAGGCGCATGTGTGGCTGCCCCATAACACCTGGTTTGGGGAAGCGCAATGGAAACGCTATTCCTTGCGCCAGCTGGGCTATGACGCTGTGAACGACTTTTCCATGAAGCGGATTTTTCTAAGCAGCGCCGGAAGCTGGCCCGCCTCCGAGCATTTGCCCATGGGTTGCTACGAAAATGAGGATACCGGCGCTGCGCTGCTGTGGCAGCTTGAAACGGCGGGCGCATGGCACTGGGAGCTTTCGGACATTGGCAAGCAGCTGTATTTGCAGCTGTGCGGCCCCACGGAAAGGGAGCATGGGTTCTTTCATGAAGTGAGGCCGGGAGAAACCTTTGAAAGCGTTCCCTGCGCTTTGGCGGTGGTGGAAGGCGGCTTTCAGGAGGGCATTCGCCAGCTGACGAAGTACCGCCGCCGCGTTCGCCGTCCAAACGAGGACAACCGCCATCCCTCCGTCATCTTCAACGATTACATGAATTGCCTGATGGGCGACCCCACCACGGAAAAGCTGTTGCCGCTGATTGACGCGGCGGCGGAGGTGGGGTGCAAGTACTTTTGCATTGACGCGGGCTGGTATTCCGACGGAGAATGGTGGGACGGCGTGGGGGAATGGCTGCCCAGCAAGGCCCGCTTTCCCGGTGGCATTCAGCAGCCCCTCCGCTATATTCGGGAGAAGGGGATGATTCCCGGGCTTTGGCTGGAGCTGGAAGTGATGGGCGTTCATTGCCCGATGGCGGAGAGGGTGCCCGGGGATTGGTTTTTTCAGCGGAATGGCCGCCCGGTCATCGACCACGGGAGGTATCAGCTGGATTTTCGCAATCCGGAGGTGGTGGCCCACGCGGATGCCGTGGTGGACCGCCTGGTTCGGGAATACGGCGCGGGCTACATCAAAATGGATTACAACATTGATATCGGCGGAGGCACGGAGCGGGAGGCGGATTCCCTTGCCGACGGGCTTTTGCGGCACACGCGAGCCTACCTTGCGTGGCTGGACCGTGTGTTTGCGCGGCATCCCGAACTGGTGATGGAAAACTGCGGCAGCGGCGGCATGCGCATGGAATATTCGCTGCTAAGCCGCCAGTCCATCCAGTCGGTGACGGACCAAACGGACTATTTGTAAATGGCTGCCATTGCCTGCAACTGCATGACCGCCGTCCCCCCGGAACAGGCCGCCATATGGAGCTATCCACTTGGCCGGGGCGACGCGGAGGAAACGGCCTTTAACATGGTCAGCGCCATGCTGATGCGCATTCATCAAAGCGGGCATTTGGCGGAGCTTTCGCCCCAGCGGCTGGGGCTGGTGCGGGAAGGCATCGCCTGCCACCTTGCCTTGGCGGAGAAGCTGAAGGAAGGGCTTCCCTTCTGGCCCATTGGGCTTGCAAGTTTTTCGGACGATTTGATGGCGGTGGGCGTGGAGTGCGAAAAACAAAGCTACTTGGCGGTGTGGTGCGTGGGTGGCGGGGGAGAGGCGCAGATTCCTGTGAAAGGGAAACATGTGACCTGCCTGTACCCC